>NZ_CP058348.1:1828286-2133001 GCF_013752535.1 Bdellovibrio sp. KM01 | reverse complement strand
GGGCCGCAAGTAAAAGGAAGAAGTTATCCTTAGGCATTTTGTCGTAAAGAGCGCCAATCCAACCAGAAACAGTGTTTCCGAAGAATGAAGCCAAGAACCAAACACCCATCATCATAGAAACGATCTTCGTTGGAGAAACTTTCGTTACTAATGATAGACCAATCGGAGAAAGGTAAAGCTCACCGATAGTCAGCATGAACGTTGAGCCTAGCAACCAAAGGGCCGTGCCTTTGCCGTCACCCACAGATTGTGCCGCCATGAACATCACGATCAACGCTGCAGTTCCTAGGAAGCAACCAATCGCCATCTTCATAGCCGTTGTGTTTTCTTTGCCTTTGCGAGATTGCCATGCCCAAGCACGATCTAAGATCGGTGCAAAGATAAAGATGATGAAGGGGTTGAATGATTGGTACCAAGTGGAAGGCATTTCCCAACCAAAGAAATTCCAATCAGTGGATTGATCTGCAAACAACTGCAAAGTATTGCCTTGTTGTTCGTAAACACCCCAGAAGAAAATCGTGATCGCACACATAAACGTCAATGCCCACGTACGCTTCCACTCATTTTTAGTCAGTGGTTTTTTCGCCGCGGCTTCAACTTCTTTCACAGAAACTTTGTGCTCAGATGATGGCAAGTGTTTGCCGCCGAAGTGATAGATCACCAAACCAGCAAGCATCCCGATGCCAGCAGCACCAAAGCCCCAGTGCCAGCCAACTTTTTGTCCCAAGGTTCCGCAAACCAATGGAGAGAAGAACGCACCCAAGTTGATACCCATGTAGAACAATGTGAAAGCACCATCACGGCGCTTGTCGCCCGCAGGGTAAAGCTCTCCGACTTGAGTAGAAATATTAGGTTTAAAGAACCCGTTGCCCGCGATAATAAACAGCAAGGCCAAGAAGAACATGCTTTCGATCGCCATCAAAAAGTGACCGATGGCCATCAAGATCCCACCGACGTACACCGAGCGGCGCTTGCCCCAGTAGCGGTCAGCGATGATTCCACCAAAAAATGGTGTAAAATACACAAGGCCCATATACAGCCCATAAATATGGGAAGACAAAGCCTGCGCTGAAACCGGGCCAAAAGTGCTTTCAATTCCAGATTTCAAAAATCCGTATCCCCAAACATCTTTTCCTTTGTCTGCCTCAATAAAAAGGTATTGAGCCATATAGAGCACTAGAAGCGCTCTCATCCCGTAAAACGAGAATCGTTCCCACATTTCCGTGAAGAAAAGTGTGAACAAGGCACGGGGATGTCCAAAAAATGTTTTCTCTGCTGTTTGAGCCATAAGCCTCTCTGTACAAAAGGTTGACGATTGCTACTTTTTTCTAAGGTGCCTTTTGATCTTGGCCTTTTTTTGAGATAAAGACACCTGAAAAATGGAGGGGCTTCATAATGTCCTTTTCTAAAAACATTTCTGTCTTCGGCGCACTGCTTTCAATCATCTTTGTAACCGGTTGTACAAACGGGTTTGAGGTGAGTTCCCTCATAGAGAAAAAGCAAGCTCCCAAGCAAATCGTAGATTCCTTCTCGATTCCAGGAACTCAATCTGCGGAGATCGCGGCCCAGTGCGAAAAAGCGACGTGCCTAACGATCAATAAATCCTCTTTGGGTAAAATCTTTTTGTTGATCGCTTCAGGCAAAACCGGAGGATCAACTCCGCAGTGGTATGATCTTAAGCCACAAGTGGTAAGCTTCGAAAAATCCGGCAGCCGCTTGGCGCTTTTAGGGCAAAACTACAACAGCATTTACGACGAGCTTAAAACCGAAAGCCTGGTGCAAACATTCCGCATCGTGGGTGAGGACACAGAGACAATCACTTTTGATTGGGGTCGTGGACTCAAAACTCTGATCGCGCAGAATTCCTATGATATCGATTCCGGCCCGGGTTTGAATGAAGCTCTGACAGAGACTTCTTTGCCATCTATTCCGGTTTTGGATTCGTATACGCGTAACATCAAAATCACGAACAACAGCATCGAGCTTGAGCAGGTTTCTAAAATCCAAAGCCTTCAAGGTAAGGGTGCCGGGGCTAACAAAATCGCCATTGAAAGCGTTGAAGAAACTTTGGATATGAATATCCAAATCCGCGCTTACCGTTTGCAATCTAAGTTCAAACCTAAGGTTGCCGATGCGTCTCGCTCGGTTGGGTTCTTTGTGACTCGCGTGGCGAAAGCAGCGATGAGCAAAGATGTTACTAAATATATCGCTAAATGGGATATCTCTGACGATCGCGAACCAATCACAGTGCGCATCTCTGCCGCAGTTCCAGAAGATTACGTTCAAGCCGTTAAAGAAGGCGCCCTTTACTGGAATAAAGTGTTCGGTAAAGATGTGGTCGCTGTTGAAACCGGCGTTGATCCGCAAGCTCCACCTAAAGATCACACGATCATGGTGCGCTGGGTGACATGGCTTGATGCGGGTGCCGCCTATGCCATCAGTCAGTCTGATCCCTTGACGGGGGAGTTGTTGCGCGCTCAGGTGTTCATGCCTTCCGTGTTTACGAAAGTCGGCTCTGCTGACCTGGTATTGCTCAACGGTGGTTCACCGGTGGCAACGGGTGCTATGGCCTGTGATTTTAGTGACACTCTTAAGGAATTGCAGAAGCTGACTCGTGAGGCTTCGGATTCTCAAAGATTGCGCTTAGGTCAAGACAGTGTTCGTGCGACTGTAGCCCATGAGTTGGGACACGCTTTGGGTCTTCGTCATAATTTCGCGGGATCGTTCTCGGCGAAAGCGACAACGAAAGAAATCTATGATTCCGCAAAAACGTATTTGAAAAACCTGAATCATCCGGGGCTTGAAACAACAACAAGTATCATGGACTACGTCAGTGGCATTGATAATGTGTTAAGTGCAGCTTACATCAAACACGCGCCTCTTTCTTATGACAAGATGGCGATGGACTGGGCTTATTCTGAGGATGACAAAGCTCTGGATCCTAAGGTCTCTCAGTTCTGTACGGACGAAGATATTTCGTTGGCGAACAGCCAAAAGATGTCGATCTATGGTTGTGAGCGTTTTGATAACGGGAACAATCCATTGCTTAGAAAGTACTTGGATGGCCGTGACGAAAAAACAGGTTTGGTAAAAGTCTTGTTCGTATCGATCATAGGTCGTATGTATCCGGGTGATCAGCCAGATGTGGTGAATAACCTGGATAACGTTCTTAAAGACACCTACAAATGGGGCACAGCTGCGATCGACTATGGATTCGTGGGCGACGCCTTGTTTGATATTTCCCAAGTAATAGGTACGGGCTCTGCGAAAGTTCCGGCATTGGTGTCATTGGATGCCGTGAAAAGCGGAAATATCCTAACGGCGCGCACGGGCCAAGATTCATCATTTGCAGAGTTGCGTTTAGCTCACTTGGCAGAGACCGCTAAATACCTTCAAGGTCTTGACGGCATCTCTGATAAAGTTGGTGGTTACGCGGCTATGTTGAATGGTTTACTGCGCAACTCTCAAGGTCAGATCGATGTCGACTGGTTTGAAAAAGAAGTCACAGCTTTGAAGGAGAGCGGGATCCTGGCGAAAGGTAAAACTTTGGCCGGTCGGGAGTATTCTTTAACAGATGAACAACAAGGCAAAGTTCTTAATTTCTATAAAGATATCACAGACGCAAATAAGAAAATCATCTTCTCTGCGGTTCGTGATTTGTTGCCAATGATCCAAGGTCAGGTCAAAGGCGATGATGGCACGGTGAAGGTGATGAATAAGATCCTGCCAATCGACGTGGTGAAACAAGCGGACGCCGATATGTTGGGCAATATCGCTTTGGATTTGGTTTTGGTCAGCAAAGAGGCTTTGGATGTTCAAGTGGGCGAGGGCGGTACTAAAAAGGCTCAGTTGCCAATTCCATTCTTGAATGCAAAAGAGCGCATCTCGTTGCTTTCAATCCTGTCTTCTCAGGGTGTGACTTTTGCTATGGATACAAAGCGGGCTCAAGTTCAGGCGGCTTTGGCTGCGACTATCAATGAGTTCTTGCATCAAGTAGATGCGACTTTGAATATCGAGACATTGACGACATCTGAGCAAGCTGACCTCGCAGGTAAACTGCTTAAAGGTGGTTTGGTGAATTCGACAGGTGCGAATTGGATCGCAGCTCAAGTTAAAGTCCTCCAAGCCATTGAAGCTGTAAAATAGCTTTCCTATATAAATAAGAGTCAGGGGTTCCCGCGAGGGTGCCCTGACCTAAAAGTAATCATCTGCTTCCCGAAATTGTCAGTCACCAATACATCGTCTCATTCTGAGACGTGAAATCCTCTCCATCTCGAATATAAGTAGGGACCGGTTGGTCCAATGCTTGCCTCTTGTCTGTGCAGGAGGCTTTTATGAAATCGTCAATCTTTACCAAACTTGCTCTGGGTGCTGTGATGGCTTTGTCCATGGGACTCGCTGCCTGCGCAAAGAAAGGCGAATCCTCCGTTCGTGTTGCCGGTCGCGGTGGTGAAGTTACAACCAACTCCACTTGTACAACGGGTGCATCAGCCATCGGTCGTATTTACGATAAATCCAGTACGGCGAATTCTTTTGAAAGCAAAGTTAAGATCTTCGTATCTACAACTCTTCCAGGCACTAGTTTTGGCAATATCGATGCTACGGGCAGCCAAGCTAACGGTGTATTTGTAACAATGAACTTAAGATTCGATGCTTCAGGACAGATCGATAAAACGTCATCCAAAGTATTGGTTCAAATCAGAGATTCTTTGGTAGGAACTAAAGACGCCGAGACAGGTAAAGAAATTCCGCCGTATGAAGTACAGTTCACAACGGCTTATGCGGGTTCTGTTAATAAAGCTAACAAGACATTCACTGTAACGTTCCAGGACAGCCTGGGTTGGATCGCTTTCACGGGTTCTTACGATGCAACAAACGCATTTGGTACGGTTTACTTCCAAAACTACTCTTCGGTGGATAACAGCCCATTGACTCAGCAAACAATGGGGTCATTCTGGGTTCCATCTTGTGGCCTCTTTAACTAGAACGCTGCGTCTTGCCTGAGCCTCTATCCCCAATAAGATAGAGGCAATGCCTCAACGTTTTTTATTCGATTCTTCCATACTGGGTTCAGTTGTTGGCGGTGGTTCCGCGATCGATATCCCTAAACTCAATATCCAATCTTTGGACGAAGCTTCCGCATTCTTGCTGAGCTACGGTTTTGATATAAATCAAAAAAACGATGTCGAAAAACTTTGGTACTACCATCGCCGCGCTTTAGTGTTGATGGTGGAGAAGTTGGGCTTTAATGACGCTGACATTCCTGAATTATTCTTAGACCCAAAAAAGCTTGGCGATATCCGCCAGCTATTGTTGTACGCAAGCTCCAGTGATCCGGATCAGGTGAGTTTGCAACGTTGGGCCTGCGCGATCCTGCGGGGAATCCATGTTTTCGTCCATGCCGAAAATGACCTCTTTAGCTCGTTTTCCGAGGAAATCCAGTCACAAATCCTGACTCCATTTCAGGATGCTATTTTTCATGACGGCAATACGCACAGAACGTTCTTAAAGTGCAATGGTGAAAATCATGAATCAATTGAACTTTTGGGTTTTGAAGTTAAGCCTTTTAAAACGTCCTCTAGCACGGTGATTAAGCTTTTGGCTAAGCCCGATGCCTTGGCAATGAAGATCTTTGATAAGCTTGGCGTGCGCTTTGTGACTCGTAATTTGTTTGATACGTTTCAAGTGGTGCGCTTCTTGGTGCGTGAAAACGTGATCAGCTTCCCGCACATCATGCCGGATCAAAGCTCTAACAATCTTTATCCCGTCGAAGTCTTTATGCAGGTTTGCTCTGAACTTGCGCAGCGACTGGATACGATGGATGAAAAAACCATTCAGGCAGCCTTTGATCAAAAACTCTCTGAGATGGGGGAGAATGTAAAATTCCTGCGAAAGGAAAATTTCTTCTCGGGTTCCGATTATAAATTTATTAAATTCATCGCCCGTAAGTTGATCCATGTTAAGCCTCAGGGAAGTAAAGAGGCCTTCAGTTTCTTTTATCCCTTTGAAGTGCAAATCATGGATCAATCCGCACACGAAAAAATTCTGTCAGGTCCCTCAGAACATGAAGCCTACAAAGAGCGCCAGCGTGTGGCCGCTCGTAAACGTCTATTTCCTGAAAGTTAAGTCATGTTTCTAAAACTGCTTTCCTATCCGCGCTCTCTTTTGGCCACTGTCATGTTGCCAATTATCACAGTAATTGCTTCCGCAGCGATGATCTTGGTGACGTTTATTTATCCCAATCGCTGGTTGGAAGATCAGATTGTCTATGCGTGGACGCGAACGACGTGCTGGATGTTCGGAGTGAAAGTCATCGTTAAAGGTTGGGAAAATGTTCCTAAAGGTGGCTATCTTTACGTTTTCAATCACACGAGCTTCTTTGATATCTTTGCGATGTCGGGATATTTGGGAAGTTTCCGCTTTGGTGCAAAGATTGAACTTTTCAATATTCCTGTTTTTGGTTGGGGTATGAGACGCGCAGGGATTCTGCCGATCGCCCGCAATCGTCGCGAAGAAGTTTTTAAAGTTTATAAAGAAGCCGAAAAAAGAATCGCCAATGGCGAAAGATTTGCACTCGCCCCCGAAGGCACTCGCCAACACCAAGAAACGCTGGGGTCTTTTAAATCCGGCCCGTTTATTTTTGCCATTAATGCCAAGGCACCCATTGTTCCCGTCGTGGTCAAAGGTGCAGCAGCGATTATGCCCAAAGGAAATTGGGTGCCGAACTGGGGAGTATGGACTCGTACTATCACGCTGGAAGTATTGCCTCCGGTGGATACGAGTGTCTACACCATCGAACAGCGTCCCGTGTTGCAAGAACACGTTCGCAAATTGATGCTCCCGCATTTTCCCGACGCAAAGTAGTTTTCCGTCCTTTTATCAGAAATAAAAAAAGGCGCGATCCGAAGACCCGCGCCTTTTAATTCATTCGTTAGGAAAAACGAAGAAACTACTCTTTAGAAACTACGCAAGTACCTTCAACAGTTTGCTTGTTAACCAAAAGAGTTTGTTGGTAAGAACCTTTTTCGCCGCGAACAGATTTGAACGCAACAGAGTCTTTGCCAGAAGTCGCCCAGAACTCGATCACTTCAAGTTCGTCGAATTTGTAGTAAGAACCAGCTGGGTAGAAAATGTAAGAGCCAGAAGCTGGAGCTTTAAAATCTACACCCGCGCCAGAAGCATCAACAGTTCCAGTTACAGTTCTGCCTTCAACATTAAGTTGAGCAGAGATAACAGCGTCACCAGCAGTGCAGTGAACGTCCATTTGAGAAGCTTGAGCAGCAGTTGCAGACAATGCGATCAAAGAAGCGATAACAACGGATTTCATAATCTAACCTTTCACTTTAACAGTGTCGTGATGACGCAACGACTATGCTCCCGATTCCGAAAACGAGTCAAGATCAAAACAGGTTACGATTTTAAGCGATCGCGCAGGGTTTTCATGTAGGCACGGACTTCTGATTTTTGCTGCTCTGACATTCCACCAAAATCTTTATTCTCGAGCGCTGTGATAATAGTGTACGCGTACATGGAGTGATTGGTTTTAGGATGAGCTTTGACTAGCTTCACCATGGTCTTTTGCCAGCCGAGTTTCTGCATTTGCTGCGGCGTCTTAATTCCGGCGTCATGCAGCAATTCTTCAAGGACGGGGCCGATGTTCTTAAGGTCGGTCAGTTTTTTGGCCTTTTGCAGCACAGCTACGGGGTCATCATCAGAGAACATGCGCGGGCGGCGCGTGTCGATTTTCTCGGTGATGACTTCATTGGCAACATTCGCTTTGCGACCTTTGGTTTTGCCTGGGGCTGATTTGTTTTTTTCTTTGGGAATACTTCCCCAAATACTGTTCGGGCGTAAAGCCACGCGCAAAATATCAGAAACCCACTCGTCGAAACCTTCGGTCTCGATTGGCAGATACAGCCACTTCGGTAAAATAGGGTGGGGATTTAAAATGGGGAATTTCTCAAGCACTTTGCCTTGAAATTCGCGCTCAACCGGAAACATGCAGCCGTTCCAATTGGATTTGTGACCGGCTTCAAATGTGATCAGAATGATTTTCTCATCCAGATAATATGCGAAACCGCCGAACATGGATTTTCGTCGATAGCCCTCCTCGGGGAGAAGGTTTTCAATCCATTTTAATTCGAGCGGTTCCTTGGCCATGGCCTATTATTTCTTACGAATGCGTTAGAAAGCAAGAAGCACAGAATCAGAACTGTTGCCGCAAGCCTCTTTCTGTTTCAGACACTCGTGAAGATATTATTTTGAATCTGCTGGGGCACGGTAGCCGGGTTCACGATATTGCGGCTCCATGATGCGTTCTTCGATATAGATTCTTTCTGTGGGACGATTACGATCGCGCATGTATTCAGCCGCACTGGCTTGGCGGGCGCGGCGGGCTTCGTTCGTTGTATCTAATTTTGACGGGCTGGAATTTCTGTCTTGCATGATTGTTTCAAGCAAAGATCTTTCGGCCTGGGCAAAACTGAACGACATCATTGTAAGTGCGAAGAGAATAAGCTTTTTCATGACTTCCTCCTTAAGACTCTGCCCTCATGTTTCTCCCGAAGACTGATTTCCACCAGTCCTGATTTGAAAAAATCGCCAATAATCAAAACGATTAGCGCAACGCATACGAGAACGGAAGCGGCTAAAATGCAGTTAAACTGCAGTTAAACTGATTCTTGTATTGCGAGTGTGTAACGTATCTAACAAGAGTCGAATATCGCTTGAAGTGAGTCCAACGTATTCGTACAAACTTACTTCTGAGGAAAAATAGGAACGTGTTTAATTTCTGGAAGAATCTATCTGTCGTTAAAAAGCTTTACATCGTCGTCGGTGGAATGGCTTTGTTAATTGCCATTGAGCTTGGGACCTTGGTCTTCGCTCTTTCAACGCTTTCCTCTGTTCGTGCATTTGTGGGTGGTGAAGGACTCTGGTCCAAGGCGCAAAAAAATGCGATCCACTCCTTGTCTTCCTATATTTTTACAAAAGAGCAGCATTACTACGATAACTTTCATGAGCACATGAAAATCCCCATGGGGGATCGCCGCGCACGCTTAGAATTGATGAAGCCGGATCCCGATATGGCTTCGGTCTATGCAGGGTTTACCCAGGGGGGAGTTCACCCTGATGATATCCCCGGTGTGATTGTCATGCTTCGTCGTTTCGGTGAAGTTTCCTACATCAAACGTGCCGTCGCAGCTTGGACTGAAGCTGATGGATTGTTAAATGTCTTGATTGAAAAATCTGAAGAGCTGCGAGAACTCTTTGCCCGTCCCAACGCGAACACCAATGAGGTGAAACGCATTCTGGCCGAGATTAATGTGATCAACAGCAAGCTCACGGCCTTGGAAACAGAATTCTCAAACGTTCTTGGAGAGGGCTCGCGTTGGCTGGAGCATCTTTTAATGATGCTTCTGGTTTTAGCGGTGGTCACAATCGAGGGCACAGGACTCTTCCTGACATTCTCATTTGCCAAGAATCTGAATCGCAGTTTGCTCGAGCTGAATGCAGCCACGCGTGAAATCGGGCAGGGGAATCTGGGGATCACGGTGCCCGTGCACTCTGCCGACGAATTAGGGGAGCTTGCGCGTTCGATTAATAAAATGAGTCACGATCTGGATGTGAATATCTCCCAGCGCTTGCTGGCGGAAAATGCCAATCAGGTAAAAACGCTGTTTCTGGCAAACATGAGCCACGAAATTCGCACACCTTTGGGAATTATCCTTGGCATGACGGAAATTCTTAAAGATCCGCAGGTCAGTGAAGTGGAAAAGCGCAAGTATTTGGACGTTATCGAAAGTACGGGGCACAATCTTGCGCGTTTGATCAATGATATTTTGGATATCACCAAAGTGGAATCAGGTCACATCGAAGTGGAATTTGAAGGTGTGAAGCTGGATTCCCTGATGGAAGAGATTGAAAGCATGATGCATCTGAAGGCCTCCAAGTCGGGACTTGCTTTATCCTTTCATATGGATTCAGCAATGCGGGGAATGGAAATTGCCACCGATCGCAGCCGTTTAAAGCAGATCCTGGTAAATCTGATTAATAATGCTTTGAAATTTACCAATGACGGTGAAGTGCGTGTCGATTTGGGTCGCAGTGGTGATGATATTTATTTTGAAGTCGCGGATTCCGGAATTGGAATTCCAGAGGCGATGCAAAGCAGTCTGTTTCAAAATTTCTTTCAGGTGGATACTTCGAGTACTCGCAAGTACGAAGGCACAGGACTTGGTTTGGTACTCTCTCGTAAGCTTGCTCGCTCCTTGGGTGGGGATGTGGTTCTTAAGAGAAGTACTTTAGGAGAGGGTTCTGTATTCCGTCTGACGATCCCTCAGCATGAAATCAGTCGCGGAGTTATTTCTGAGCCACTCAAAGTTTCAGAAGAAGCTAAAGCGGCGCTGAAAGGCTCAAAAGTTTTGATCGTCGACGACTCCGAAGACAATCAAGTATTGATTCAGCACTACCTTAAAAAATATCACGTTCATTGTGAAACCGCGATCGACGGGGTGGAAGCTTTTGAACTCGCCGAAAAGACTCTTTATGATGTGATATTGATGGATATGCAAATGCCCCGCATGGATGGCTATACGGCAACACGTAAGCTGCGTGAACGCGGTTATCAGGGGCCCATTGTGGCCCTCACAGCTCATGCGATGAAAGAAGATCGTGAGCGCTGTATGGGGGTGGGCTGTAATGACTATCTGACGAAGCCCATCGTCTCTGAGCAATTGTATGCAACGCTTTTGGAGCTGACTCGTAAGGGCGACGAAAAATCCCCGGTGAGAGGGAAATAAAGCCCCCCTAATTAGCCCGAAGTAATCGATAAATACCCTAGTATTTCTGCTCCAGTGTCTGACATTTATTGTTCAGTTGTGCCCCATTTCAACAATCCGTCACCTTTGGGTCCAATTTAACACCGATTGCTTATGGTCGGTTCTTTGCATTCCGATAAGGTGGTATCATTATCTCAGATCGTTAGGAGTACAAAGATGAAAAACACACTTAAAATCCTCACAACATTGATCGCGATGAACTTCCTAGCAGCGTGTGCGACAACTCCTGAAAACCATGCAGCTCAAGATACTGCGGTGGTATGGGAAGTGTCAGAGACACCATTTTTGCGCGCGGTGAAAAAGAACATGAGCGGCGAAAAAGCTCAAGACGTGACATCGCAATCACCAGTAAAAAACAAAGAGACAAAGACTCGTTAGTCCTTGTCTCAATTTAAGACGCCTGAATTCTATTTCAATTCAGGCAAAAAAAAGCGGGTTTGAAGACCCGCTTTTTTATTTTTATTTACCATCGTATTTTGGTTTGATCATCTGTGACTGCGCATCTTCAATCAGCGCATCACGCACGGATTTATTTTGCGGAGTATAGATCACCACATCTGAACTGCTGTAACCCTTTTTAAGACGCACTGTCGTTTCAGAATGGCCTGCAAGCTCAATGGACTCAGGCATCTCTGTGACCGCTTGTCCTAGCTCGCCTAATGAGATTTTAGACCAGGTCTTTTCGTTACCCAGATAGTCGTCGTATTCGACAGAGCTATAGTCGTTATGGGAAGTGGAAACCTTGATATTCAATTCACCCGTGGGAGCGACCGCCAGCAGTGATGCATCAGCAGTGATAATTGCCAAAGTCGAGTTGTCGAAAGTATCCATGGGTAACGCATCAATCAATGCCGGTCCGTAGTTTTCCGCAACTGGTTTTCCAGAAGCGATAGACTCCTCGTAAGTTTTACGAATTGCGCGAGCTTGATTTGCATCCAGCAACATGCTGACGAATTTTTCAACCGGATAGCCTGGAAGGTCAGAGCCGATGACGCCAGACAACTCCTGGTCCGCGATGCCATCACCATCGGAATCGATTTGCACATTCACTTCGCAGCGGTGCCATGTCGTCATGCCTTCATAAAGTTTTAAAGCGACTTGCAGGTATCTTTTGCCTTCTGCTGAAATCACCCGGTAACCCGCAGATTGCAGGTCGCAGTTTTTGTTGTGAGTTAGATCTGGTTTGGGATCTAGTTTGCGGCCGTCCTTGCCAAGTAAAGTAAAGACATAAGCATTACCCTTGTTGGCGCTTTTATTTACCAGTTTCAAATCGGCGGCACTGCCTGCCGCATCTTCTTTGGAAGAAGCAAGAACCGTCAGAGAAGTCGCTTCAATTCTTGAAATCTGACGAGCTACCACCAAGGCCGGAAGTTGCAGGACAGATTTCTCGCCTTGAGAAAGTTCCAAGAAGCCATCCAACTCATCGTTGGCGGATTTCATTAACGAGCCCACAACTTTCGCTGTGACCGCAACTGTTTTCGATTGACCAGGTTCCAAAGTCACCGACGGAGCAGAAACTTGCAGAGCTGCAGAACCCTTCCATTTCGGAGTCAAAGTCACCGTGTCAGAAGAAATGTTTTTCAAAGTCACATTCAGCGACAAGGTTTTTGAATTTTCAATATCCGTCAAACCAAAGGACAAAGTCGCGGGCAAGCTTGTCACTTGTGCTTTCAAGCTTTCTGCTACTTGGACTCGGCCCGCACCCTGGCGGCTCACTGGATATGTTTTTTGATCTTTATCTGCGATCACTTTGCCATGCGCCAAAAGAACAGATTTCAATTCTGGTACAGTAAGGTTCGGAAATTTTTGTTTCAAAAGCCCCATCACGCCCGCGATATGAGGACCAGCCATAGAGGTACCGGACATGCTGGCACCTTTATCCCCAGTTCCACGTGCGGCAGAAATGATATTTGTGCCGGGAGCCGCGATCTCGGGCTTGATCATGCCATCTTCAGAGCGGGGACCACGGGACGAGAATGGAGAAATAGTATCTGCCATCCAAGGTTTTTCAACTTTAGTTGGAGATTTCAAATTCGCCGTCACCACACCTTGAGACAAAAGAGCCTTAATCTTTTGACCAGCATCTTGTTTGATCATAACCGCTGGAATTTCGAATTTGATTTCACCCGCCATTACGTTCGTGTCACCAGGAGCGTTGTTGGCGACCACGACACCGATCGCCCCTGCATCTTGGGCGCGTTTGATTTTATCCGAGAACGAAACCACACCACGGTCGATCAAAGCGATTTTTCCTTTGATCTGTGCCGCTTGTTCTGAATCGAAGTCTTTGTCAGCAAGACCTACAAAAATCAATTCGCCTTTTGCTTCCGAGATTTCTTCCAGACGTTTCGAGGATTGAGCTTCTGTGAACTCTGCCAAAATCTTTTGCTCGCCCGCCGCGAACTCCGCGCCTGGAGCAGACACATTGTGAGTCATGTTGTCGATGCTGGATGCAACCGAGATCGCATCGTCAGAGATACCGGGAGCACCCACGATAAAGGCTGCGTCACCAGAGTTACCACCTGATGCGACAACCACAGTGCCGCCACGAACCAGATTCTTGATCGCATGGTTGTACATGATATGTGGATTTCCGTAGTTAGAACCCAAAGAAAGATTCACTACGTCCAATTGTTTTTCAAAGCTTAAATCACCCGTCGGGTCGGCAGCGTATTCCAACGCAGCAATAACCACTTCATCACTGGTTCCACCTTTGGCACCAAATACTTTGATCGCGTAAAGATCTGCATCGGGAGCAACACCATCATAAGTGTTCACTCCGTCACCAAGACCCGCGACTGTGCCGGCTACGTGAGTCCCATGAGTCGCCTCATCCAAAGGATTTGGATCTGGAACGGGAATGCGTGCTTTCAAATTCGGAGAGCTCGGGGAGTATTCAGTCCCAACCAAGTCAATTCCGCCGACAACTTTGTTATTCGGGAAAGCGGACGTTGTTGAAGAAGGGTTGATCGCTTTGTAAGCGTCAGGGGAGCCTATACCGCCTAACATCTTATGAGTGTAGTCGATGCCGGTATCAATCACACCAATGCGCATACCTTGGCCACGTATGTTTTGCGCATAGGCAGCCTCAGCACCAATGAACTTTACAGAGGTTTTATCGCCCACCATGCCAGTTTTATTGTATTCGTCTTCCTCGTCATTCAAACGGGCAAACTGTCCAGGCTTTTCCGACAAAGTCACATTGGGAATGTTCTTGATGCTTTTAATAGCGTCTGCTGGGGCCCAAACGACCAAGCCGTTTAAAACCAGGCGGTAGCGAATCAAAACTCGAATGTCTTTGGAGATCTTCGCTAGATCTGCAATTGTTTGTTCTTGCTCAGCTGATATAGCCTCAACCTGTTGCGCGTTGATTTGCGGTTTACCGTCCTTAACTTTCGCAGTTTCCAAAAGAGCTGGCGTGGAAAGTTTAATGATGAAGATTTCAGGTTCTTCAACCGAGGGACGAGTGCTGTAAAGACCATCTAAAAGAGCCGATTTAAAGATTGGAGCATCGGGTTGAGTGGGGCCGCAACCCCCTAAAACCAGAAGTGAAATAAGGAGAGTTGAAAAATATTTCTGCTCTGTCTTTAAGTTCATCAGCTTCATTCCAACTCCTCGACGTCCAAGTGCCATAAAGACACTGATATCAAAAAAATAGTATTTCCGTTCTGGGGTATTCCAATAATCGTGCCGGGGGATTTGCTGCTTTTTTGGCCCTGGTTCGGGGAGCTAAGAGGGTTTGAATCCGCCCCCGCATCTGCCCTGGTCCCATCGTGCCGTGCCTGCCTCTTCGCGACACGCCGTCGTGGCTCAACCGTGGCCCGCCTTCGGCGGGTGCGCGCCATCCAGGCGCCCACGGAGGTCGCTTCGTGGCAGGCACGGCCCGCTGTGCCCAGGTCAGCTGCGGTGGCGGGTTCAAACTTCTTCGTTCGATTGGGTCGTGGTGGAGATCAAAAATAAAAAGCCCCGGGGTGCCGGGGCTTTTTACTTCACTTTTGTTTCAGATTTTTCTGATTATTTCCAAGGGCAGGCGTATGTTGCTTGGCCTTCTACTAGGGTGATGTTGTCGTCTTGGTTGTAGGCTGCTAGGTCGCCTGTTGCTGTGAACACGACTCCGTAGGGGTTGTCGCCTGGGTAGGATTTGGCTTCGTAGAAGATGGCGCCTGTTGTTTTAGATTTCATTGTTACTAAATAGAGGTCGTTGTATTGTTGTTCGCCTGTTGTGAATAGGGCCTTAATTTCTGCGAATGTTAGGGGTTCTGTTGTGTATTCTACTTGGATCAAGTGGGCGTTGATCATTCTTACTTGTTCATCCGTTAGGCTCGTAGCTTTGTTTACATAGATGAAGGTTTCAGAGAAGGCTTTTTCGTAGGCTTCTGGGTCGTCGGAAGTTTGGAGGGCACAGAGTTCTAGTTTTTTTGAGAAGTCTGCGGCTGCGAAAGCGTTTGTGGAAATAAGCAATGCTAGGGAGAGGATCAATGTTTTCATGGTTATTCCTTTTTTTATGCATAAGGAATTATCCTGAAGAATGCTCGCAGAGTAGTGAATTAACTATAAGTTAATATGCATTTTAGGAATATTAGAGAAGCGGCCGCTGTTGTTGCTACTACAATTACTACTACTCTAGGTTTTTGAAGTAGTAGGAGCTCAGGATTTTGCTCAAGGTGCCATTGCGGGTGATTTTTGCGATGGCTTTGTTCACGTCTTCTATTTTGAGTTTTGATTTTTTAGACACAGCACATTTTGTGATCACTTCGTCCATCGCGAGGTCCACGGAGCGCAGCGGAGGATAGAGATTATTGTAATATGCATATTCCAGGTTCGACATCACGATGTAGTTGATGCGGCCTTTAAGGAGCTTTTTAATGTTGGAGATGTTATTAGGGCCATCTTCGCGTTTCAGGGCCCCGGATTCGAAAGAGTCTTCGAGCCCCTTGTAAATGAAGTTCAATACCACGCCGACGTGTTCACCATAGATTTCTTTGATGGAAGTGATCGGTTGTTCCCTTATGTAAACCAGCACATTCGAGCTGCGGTAAAGTTTGTTCGACCACCAAACATCGTTTTTTATCGCGGGTTGCCAAACTTCTGAAAGGTGGCACAGGATATCGATTTTTCCCGAGGAGAGGCTTGGCGCCACTCTTCTTTTGGGAACCAGATACCACTTCAGATCTAGGTCCATTTCTTTTGCCAGGGCTTCTCCCAGGTCTTTCAGAATTCCGCCGATGAGTACGGAAGTTCCATTGTCATCTTTCAACTTAACCAGCGGCATCGCATAGTCCATGTTGACTCCAAATACGATCGGACTCTTACCTTTGGCTAAGGCGGAACTCGCAAGGAGAGCAGAAAGTATGAGGACAAACAATTGTTTCATTACCACAGCATATCCAATGGCAGCTGTATGTCATATAGTTTTCCAGCAAAAGGTTAAATTTTTTAAATCTATTCAACATCAAAGATTTCTCTGTTTCCTATCGTAAAAATTCTTTTATTTGGTCCTGGCTTAACGGCGTAAGCACCGGTCATGAGGAAAGAGAAAGGGTAAAATAAGGGGCCAGTGTGTTGATGCAACAGAATTTATAAAAATTTGATTGATTCTATTTGCGAACGACAGCCCAGCGCGTGGAATCAGCCAGGGATCCGGCTAATTTAATTTTTGAAGAACCAGTGTCGACATTGATGATGATTTGTGTGTTGGACACGGCTTCAATCTGAGTCAAACGCAGAGTTTTTGGATTTTTGTGAATAGAGGCTTCGATCGCATCCGCGACGACTTCCCAGCGAATGAACGGTTCAAAGCTGTGACCTTGATTTGTGCTTTTGTAAGAACCCACAAACCACTGACCTTTGGGATGAATATAAACCGGGTAGTTCTGATTTCCAAATTGAGGAATCTGTTTCCACGTTAAACCATCTTCCGTCGTGTAAACACCTTCAGCCGAAACAATTCCACGCACAGAGGCCTTGCTTTCAAAAGCGATCGAATAAATTTCTCGCTTCATCAGTTGTTCCGTAGTGATCGTGTTTTTTTCTGCGACTTGAGTGGTTTCATGAGGTGCGAAATTTCGTTTCCACCAAACCTCCCCATGGCCGTCGACTTTACTCAGCGCCCATACGTTAGCTTCAGGTTTCGTGATTTCCACGCGAGAAAGCAATTGGGGGCCGCCCGGTGTTGCGCGAGTCACGACGCCGCGAGTACCACTGGTGATGTAACCCAGGGCTCGTTGAATAGGAATCTGTGCACGTTGAGCGGTGACCAGATACTCGCCATTCCTGTGTGTGATCGGGATCCATTTATTATCTACGAAAGCCAAGTTTGAAAAATCAGCGCGGGAAGCAAAGTGATTCACGTCCACAAAGCCGGACATCCCGTTGAATGTGATTTTCATAAAGCCTTTTTCAAAACCGGCGGGTTGCACGCGGCTAAGGCGGGGAACTGTCGTGATCACACCAGACAGGCTTGTGGGTTCTTTGCGCAAGTAGGTATCCATGATATTCACGAAAACCCCGGTATCATCATGACGATTTTTAAGCATCGAAAGCGGTACCCAGCCCGTTACCTGATCACGATAAGTTTTTACGCGGGCCCAGTAGTCATCCGTTTCTAAAATTTCAACCGTAGCACCCGGACTTAAAACTTTGATAGTGCCCGAGTCGTTGCGATTCAAAGATTGAAGTTGGCAGGCCGAGTTGGTGTCGACTAAGCGCGCGACCTGGATGTCTTTTAGGATTTGTTTTGCTTCGAGTTCATACTCGCGACGATCCCAGCGAACACGGTAAGTGCTTTCGATCTGCGTCGAAATCAGCTTTGATTCCAGGACTGTTCGACTCGCCTGGCCAGAGGCAAAAGAGCTTTCTTTTGTACGGTAAAAAGAGATGGCCGCACTGGCATCCGTGGCTAAAGCCGCATAAGCAGAGGGAGCAACGAGCAAAATGGGAAAAACCGCGGAAAATATAGCGTGCATCAGTCTATTGTGAGGCCCGCGACCCACCGCTCTCAAGACCAGAACTTTTGACCCCAGGTCTAAAGTAAAGTACCTAATTTACGTCGGAACTGTTGAAAATGCCCCAACTGACATCGTTGTCGGAACTTTCCCTCGTTGCGGCGTACGTCAAGTACGCCTCCCTACGGAAAAGTCCCTCCGCCTTGCAGTTGGACCATTTTGAACAGTTCTGTTTTACGAAGTTATAACACGGAGTGGTATATGGATATCAAATTGATCGGTATTGTGGGCGCGGGACAAATGGGGAACGGGATTGCTCAGGTTGCAGCAAACTTTGGTTTCAATGTCGTCATGATGGACGTCAGCGGTGCTTCTCTTGAAAAAGGTATGGCAACAATTTCTGGCAGTTGTGATCGCTTGATCAAAAAAGCGGCGATGACTGAAGCTGACAAAGCAGCTCTTTTGGGTCGTATTAAAACAACTCAAGAAACTGCAGGTCTTAAAGATTGCGACATCGTGATTGAAGCGGCGACAGAAAACATCGACCTTAAGCTTAAAATTTTCAAAGACTTGGATGCTACTGTTAAACCAGGAGCTTTGTTGGTTTCTAACACGTCTTCGATCTCTATCACTAAAATTGCAGCTGTGACAAAACGTCCAGAAAAAGTTGCAGGGATGCACTTTATGAACCCGGTTCCATTGATGAAATTGGTGGAAGGTATCCGTGGTTTGCAAACATCTGATGAAACTTTCAAAACTGTTAAAGCTTTGGCAGAGAAAATGGACAAAGTGTTCGTTGAATCTGTAAAAGATATGCCAGGCTTCATTGTAAATCGCATCTTGATGCCGATGATCAACGAAGCTGTCTACACTTTGCATGAAGGCATTGCTTCGGTGGAAAGCATCGACGCGGCAATGAAATTGGGAACAAATCAACCCATGGGTCCTTTAACTTTGGCAGACTTCATCGGTTTGGATACTTGCCTTGCGATCATGAACGTCCTTCATGATGGTCTAGGTGATTCTAAATACCGTCCATGTCCACTTCTTGTGAAATACGTGGAAGCAGGTTGGATGGGTCGTAAATCAGGTCGTGGTTTCTACGACTACTCTCAGAAATAGGTTTAAGAATTTATGGCAAGTTTTAATTATAAAACACTTCTTCTTGAGCAAAAACCGAATGGCGTTTGGGTTTTGACTATCAACCGTCCTGAAGCTTTGAATGCTTTGAATTCAACAGTCCTGGAAGAAATGGCCGAAGCTCTTCGTCAAATCGGCGAAATGCCGTATGTCGATGCACGTGCCTTGATCATCACAGGGGCTGGCGAAAAAGCTTTCGTTGCAGGCGCTGACATTAAAGAGATCAACGCCTTGGATGAAGAAAAAGGCATGATCTTCGCACAACGTGGTCAGTCTATTTTTCACGAGCTGACTCTTTTGAAAATCCCGGTGATCGCAGCCGTGAATGGCTTCGCATTGGGTGGTGGTTGTGAGTTGGCCCTGGGTTGCGACTTTATCTATGCTTCTGAAAATGCAAAATTCGGTTTGCCAGAAGTAAGCCTTGGTTTGATCCCAGGTTTCGGTGGGACAGTTCGTATGGCTCGCGCTATCGGTCAACGTAAAGCACGGGAGCTGACTTACACTGGAAATATGATCACAGCAGCGGAAGCTCTGGGGTATGGACTGGTGAACAAAGTCGTTTCACAAGCTGAATTGATGACGACAGTGATGAAAACTGTTGAGGCGATTTTGTCGAAAGCTCCCATTGCAGTGGGCATGGCAAAACGTTCTATCAATCAAGCGTGGGACTTGGACGTTGAAGAAGCTCAGAAAAACGAAGCAAGAATCTTCGCGGAACTTTTCAACACCGACGACGTTAAAGAAGGCACTGGTGCCTTTATCGAAAAACGTAAAGCAGCATTCAAAGGACAGTAGTCCATGGGTCTGCACTCCGGCGTTGCCGGAGTAGTTTTCACATTGTCAGCGAGGTGAGAATCCTCGCTGATGTTACATAAGGTTTTTTCATGGCATATACTCCAAAGCATCCAGTTAGAATTGTCACGGCTGCCGCATTGTTCGACGGTCACGACGCCAGCATCAATATCATGCGCCGTATTTTACAAGATATGGGCGCGGAAGTGATCCACCTGGGTCACAATAGATCCGTCAGTGATGTGGTGAAAGCCGTTTTGCAGGAAGGCGCGCAAGGCGTGTGTATTAGCTCTTACCAGGGCGGTCACATGGAATACTTCAAATACATGCGTGATCTTTTGAACGAAGCAGGTGCGGGCTATGTGCAAATCTATGGCGGTGGCGGCGGAGTTATCGTTTACGATGAAAAGAAAGAACTGGAAGCCTACGGCATTTCGCAAATCTTCCATCCGGATGATGGGCGCAGATTAGGCCTTGAAGGCATGATCGAGATGATCGTTAAAGGTTGCGACTTCGATCTTTTGGAAAAACAAAAAGAATTTAAAACCAAGAAAAACATCTTTGCTGGCGACACGGTTCCTTCTGTGGAATTGGGTGTCGCTTTGACGGCTATCGAAAATGGCAACAAAGATGTTTCTTTGTCTTCCTATGGCTTGGAAAACTTCAAAGCCAAGCAGCCACCTTTGGTACTTGGTATCACCGGTACAGGTGGTGCGGGTAAATCTTCACTTATCGATGAATTGGTTCAGCGTTACCTGAATGCTTATCCAGATAAAAAAATCGCCGTGGTCTGCGTGGACCCATCGAAACGTAAAACCGGTGGTTCTTTGCTGGGTGACCGTATCCGTATGAACTCTTTGTCTCGTACAAAGGTCTTCATGCGTTCTGTGGCTTCCCGTGGATCAGGTCGTGAGATCGCATCCAGCTTGCCAGAGATTTTGAAATTCGTCCGCCAGCTTGATTTCGATTTCATCATCGCCGAAACATCAGGTATCGGTCAGGGCAATATGGCCATCACTGAAGTCAGTGATATGTCCATGTACGTGATGACGTCAGATTTCGGTGCTCAATCACAGCTTGAAAAAATCGACATGATCGACTTCGCAGATTTGATTGCTGTGAATAAAGCCGATCGTCGCGGCGCTTTGGACGCTCTTCGTGACGTCTCCAAACAATACAAACGCTCTCGCAAGATCTTTGATGAAAAAGTTCAAGTACCTGTGTTCTTGACTCAGGCCTCTCAGTTCAATGATGGCGGCGTTAATAAATTATTCTTTAAAATTGCAGATCTTTTGGAGGAAAAACAAAAGGGACGCTGGGTGGTGGATGCCGCTTATAAAAACAACATCCTTTCCGCTGAAGAACACGGGATCATTTCTCCGGATCGTCAAAACTATCTGGCAGAGATCGTGGGCACAGTTCATAAGTACAAGAAACGTACAGAAGAACTGGCTGAAGTTGCTTCAAAACTGGGTGGTTTGCAAAAGCTGGCTCCTTTGCTTGGAACTCCTGCTGAGACGGTTCAAAAAGTTCAGTCGCAGTTGGAATCTGATTTTACGGCTGAAGAATTGGACGCTCTTAAAAATTACGATCAATTGGTGGAGCGTTATTCTGGCGACGAATTGGTATTCCAAGTTCGTGATAAAGAAATTCGCCAAAAATTGGTGCGTGAATCATTGAGCGGTACAAAAATCCGCAAAGTCGTAGTTCCTAAAATGAAGGACTGGGGCGATAGATTCCGTTATTTGAAACTTGAAAACGTTCCTGGTGAATTCCCATACACAGGCGGTGTATTCCCATTAAAACGTGCCGATGAAGATCCTAAGCGTATGTTCGCAGGGGAAGGTACTCCAGAAAGAACGAACCGTCGTTTCCATTACCTGACTAAGGGTGAAACGGCTCATCGTCTGTCCACGGCTTTTGACTCTGTGACTTTATACGGACAAGATCCTGATCAACGCCCCGATATCTTCGGTAAAGTCGGGGAGTCCGGCGTCAGCATTTGTACTTTGGATGACATGAAAAAGCTTTTCGCAGGCTTTGATTTGATCAATCCCAATACATCGGTTTCCATGACGATCAACGGTCCCGCACCGATGATCCTGGCTTTCTATTTCAACACGGCGATTGATCAACAGGTTGAAAAGAAAGAAAAAGAACTGGGTCGTAAGGTCACTCCTGAAGAATACAACGACATCGCGATCTGGACATTGCAACAAGTGCGTGGAACGGTTCAAGCGGACATCCTTAAGGAAGACCAAGGTCAAAACACTTGTATTTTCTCGATCAATTTCGCTTTGAAAATGATGGGCGACATTGCGGAATACTTTGTTAAGCAAAAAATCCGTAACTTCTATTCTGTGTCTATTTCGGGTTACCACATTGCGGAGGCCGGTGCGAATCCGATCTCTCAATTGGCATTCACACTTTCAAATGGTTTCACGTTCGTTGAGTACTATCTGTCCCGTGGTTTGAAAGTCGACGACTTTGCTCCCAATCTTTCATTCTTCTTTTCAAATGGTCTAGATCCGGAGTATTCAGTTTTGGGCCGTGTCGCTCGTCGTATTTGGGCGGTGGCGATGCGTGACCTTTATAAGGCGAACGATCGTTCTCAAAAATTGAAATACCACATCCAGACATCAGGTCGTTCTCTGCATGCGCAGGAAATCGATTTCAATGACATCCGTACAACATTGCAGGCTTTGTTAGCTATCTATGATAATTGCAACAGCTTGCACACGAATGCCTACGATGAAGCGATCACAACACCGACAGAGGAATCTGTTCGTCGTGCGATGGCGATCCAAATGATCATCAACCGTGAATTCGGCATGACGATGAATGAAAACCCAATGCAGGGTTCCTACTTCATGGACGAGTTAACGGATCTGGTTGAGGAAGCGGTTCTAAACGAGTTTAAAAAGATCAACGAACGCGGTGGTGTTTTGGGTGCCATGGAAACCCAATACCAACGTTCTAAGATCCAGGAAGAATCTTTATACTATGAGCGCCTAAAACATGATGGCACATTGCCAATCATCGGCGTAAATACATTCATCGATCCAAAAACAATGGCGGCGGACTACGTTCCACCAAAAATTGAATTGGCCCGTGCTTCGTATGAAGAAAAAAACCAACAGCTCGACAATGTTCATAAATACCAAAAAGACCACGAGTCCGAAGGTGAATTGGCTTTGAAGAAACTTAAAGACACAGTCCTAAACGGCGGAAACATCTTCGCCGCATTGATGAACGCCGCAAAATACTGCAGCCTTTATCAAATGACGACAGCCCTCTACGAAGTAGGCGGCCAATACCGCCGCAACCTCTAAAAGGTACGCCGTACCTTTTGGGGGTGCGGCGTGTAAAGGTACGGCCTTGTAAAGGTACGGCCTTACTTTCTCCAATCAGAAAGGGAGTCGCAAGACTCTCTTTTTTATTCGGCGTACAACTCTAAAAGTACCTTCGGTAAAATAGGTAAAACGCCCTGCAATCCTTGTCAGGTCCAGCGCAATTAATGGAACACTTATCTGTCTCAAGATGAGATATAACGTCCGAGATCGAACAGGGCGGAGTTGAGGAAGGATCGTTCCACTTTGAATGACGGCCCTGGGTTTGCATTAGTAAACCTGTATGAAAAACAATATCTCCAAACTCAAAAAAACAGTGGTTTACGTGACTATCATTTTAGCAGGCGTCAATGTTCTTCTGACAGCGGCACATGCGATCTCTGGGGAACAAGAAACGAAAGCTCATTCGTTCCATAACATCGCCTGGGAAAAACGCTAGTTCATTTCTCTGTTGAATCTAACAATCTAGTTATAAAATAAAAACGCCGCTTCATCAGCGGCGTTTTCTTTTTCAAATCATTTCTATTTTAAAATCCCACGAATCGATTTCGTGTTCTGACGAGCACAACCGAACATCGCGCGGCTTAAGCCCAAGCTGTCCGCCACAGTTGCCATCACGTTTTCTGGCGTGATCATCTCACCCATCGAGAATTCATCTCTGCGAGTCGCTACACGGCCCGTAGTGAAGTCAACAGGGACCGCCACATGATATGGCGTACCCGAAGCAGAGACACGGCGATTCACAATACGACTGCCACCAATCGCAGTGTTCTTTTTAAAGCCCGGTCCAGACACCAACACTGAGTTCGTCAATGGGTTATGGTCTTTTCCCTTCGCTTCATTCAATGCTGGCGTACGAGAGAATTCTGAAAACGCCACGATTGTCGTTTTATCAAAAAGACTTTGTCCATCCGCCGTCGGTACAGCTTTTAGAACTTTCACCATCGCTGCGAACTGCTCCCAGACGGCAGCCTGCTTCGTTAGGTGATTTCTTGGATGCTCGGAGTGCGTATCAAGATCACTGTTTGGTCTTAAACTCGCGGATCGTGATACTCCCGTTGCAAATGCCGCCGCCACAGCTGCCATTTCTGATGGAGCTTTCGTGTCAGCTATAATTTTATTGCGAAGTTCTACAAACTTATCGATTTGACCGGATTTTCGGATGAGCTCTTCGCGAGCGCGATCCAAAGCACCTCCTCGAGACGAGCCGGAACTAAGGTTGCCAGAACCAGTCATGCTTGCCAGATCATAAATGCTATATTGAATGACATTGCGATCTAGTTGGACCAGGGGATTAGAAGAAATCACACCAAAGTTGTCGTCTTCGTCATGCATGGCTGCAAACTCAATAGCCAAGTCTGGAAATTTAGCGGAGCCATTTCCCGTTCTCATCATCGCTTCTGCCGCCGGGTGACCGTTGTCAGATTCAGACAAGAATACACCACGGATCACAGAGAAATCGCTCAATACGTTGCTAATACTGCTCATCGCGGGGCCATAGATAACGTTATTTACGCGAACCAGATCATTTACACCGTATTCAATATAATAGTCCGTATCCAACGGGCGTTGCTCTGCCGTCCAAGGCTCAAGGCCCAAGCTCACATCAGCACCACCACTTAAATGGAAGGTTAGCAAATATTGATCTTGTGATTGCAAAGCCCAGCTCATCGCAGGCATCAATTGCGATAGACCACTAAGAGCGAAAAGACTGGCGCTGTTTTTTAAAAAATGGCGACGATTCATAAATTCCTCTTTAGTAGCTTAAGAACTCATCACGGCTGATGAGCTCACGTTCAACGGTTTGCAAAAAATCTTTCAACTGCGAGAAATATTTAACCTTGTTTAAGAGCTCTTGGCGGAACAGGTTGCAATCTTTGATGTAACCGTACTCCAGAATGACCTCGTCAGGACCGAGCATTCGAGCCATAGTATAAGTGATCAATTCCATCAATTGATCTGGAGTGAAAACATTTGTATTCCCATTAAGATCGATGAGGGGAGAATACAAAGGGCCGAGATGAAGCTTTGCAGTTTCCTGAGTAACAGTCGAGAATTCAAAATAGACATATGTATCCGAGCACTTTTTGTACCAGTTAAAAAATGCTGTGCCGGGCTCGAGATAAATCGAACGTCCTGTCGCGGGAGTGTTAATTCCTGCAGCAGATTGATCTATAGAACCGATGGCGCACATTGGATTATTGTTGGCCGACGCATACTTTACGGCTGCTGGAAATAATAAGTTCAGTCTTTCCACCACTTCTGTGCCGCTCAAGTAACGAGTATTCGTCTGATCAAAAGCTGCTTGTGCAGATGGACTGATTAACAATAAAAGCATCAAAATATTTTTCATGGCGTCACCATCACTTTTCCTTGGTCATCTGGGGCGCCCAGTTCAATCCATTGCTTAATCAGCTTTAGATCACCTTTCGATGGACGGAAACCATCTTCAGGAGGCATGTTGCGGTTTTCACCACCGTGTTCAAGATCCAGTTCTTTGGAAATTTGACGAAGCCAAGATTTTGCGCTGCAAGCATCACCAATTGGCCATTTTGCAAATTGCGGGAGGTGAGGTTGTTGGCTCATGTGACAAGAATCACAACGTTGCAAGAACGCGCGAACATTGGATGCCATCGCACTTTGTGGCGTCGAAAGCTTTCTTTGACGGAACTCGGGACGGCTCACTATGTAGGCGACAAAATCATTTGTTTTGCGATTTAGCTGATTGAATTTCGCAACCAATTCCTGATTGATCTCTGCAGTTCTAGGCATATCGGAGCCGATAAACCAGTTCCAGAAATATCCTACCTGGCAAGCTGCGTACTCAGGTTGTTCCGTGATGACTTTTGCAAGTTCACCGACGCCAGCAACGTGCTGATTCACCATTTCGCCATTCGCACGGCGATAAACCAAGCTTCCGCTGGAAGGGCGTTCATGCAGTACTAGTGGGCTAGCTCTTAAAGTAGCTCCCAACGGATCCAATTTATAGTGGCACTTCATACAGTCTTCTTGTGTGCCATGCTTGTCTGACAAAATCTCACGCACTTGACTTTCGCTGACTTGGCCATTCGCTGGGAAAATCAAATCCTTTAGTTTCGAAGTGTCGTGAACCTCAGGGATAGCAGCCGCCATTGGATCACAAAGGAAAATTCTGAAAACTGCCGCCGCACGACGACGATTTTTATTTAAAGCGGTTGTCGTATAACGGGCATAAAAACGTTGAGTTGTGATAACGCCCGCAATGCGCGGATCATTTTCTGCAAAATGGATGTCTGCGAATTTTGGTGGTGTGCTTGGGGGATTAATATCCAAGAAGGAATAAGTTAAATCCTGTTTCGTTCCACGAGGTCCATCATAGAACGCCAACTCATTATAGTTTTCGCCTTCAAAATACGGAACGGTATAGTCTTTCCCAGTTAATAGTTTATCCCAGGAAAGATTGTTTTTAGCGATAGCACGAGACAGGTTTTGAGTTGATGAAAGCTGTTTGTAATCCAGGAATCCATTATTTCTAGCTGTGGTTGGAGGATTGAGGACGAGATTTGTGCTCGAGGCCTTCAAAAAAAGCAGGTCATCTATTCTTAAAACCATTCTTTCGCGGTAGTGCGGAGTCTGCATATAGTTTTGAATAGACTCTTGCAGGAATGCCGCAGAACCACCGGGTGCGGATTGGGCTTTTTGTAAATTCGAATACTCTTCCATGGACGGAGCATAACCACGCAAGGCCATACTTAATTTATTTAAGTAAGAGCTATCTGAAAGACTTTTTTCCTGGGCTGAGGCTGCCGCAGACAAAAGGAAAACCAATGAAAGAGTTATGAGTTTTTTCATTTGAGGATCTTTCCGCCATCAGGAAGGCTCAATGGATAACCTAAGGAAAATTTAAAATTCGGAATCATTTTTACTCGCAGATACGAGGGCGCAACTTCAGTAATTTCGTTCGCCGGCAGTTTTGCTGCTCCCTGCAGTGCCGTTAAAGATCCAGCGCTAGAGATCTGGCATTCTTGACCTCTATCATCCATGACGATCATTGAAGTGTCAGTCATTGCCGGAAACAGAATGATCGTCGATAGCTGTTTGATATTTTTTAGGATTAATTTATTCCCTTGGCGCTGCCATGATAAATCACCATAAGTAAAGAAGGCCTGATTTTCATTCATGTCAGATTCCGAGTTCTGGGTCATGAATTCGCCAGACCAAAGCTTCATAACAACATTTTGCGAATTCTGCTGGCCTTGTGGCAGCCAATCCATCTGATCACAAGTGATGGTGTCGGCAGGTAGGCTATTCGGAACATTCGGGCGAGCGATCTTGGAATAAGCAGTCGAAACAACATCCTCGGGGCCGATGTTGGTTTGTTGATTTTCACTATAAACGAGTTTCAAAGGCTGACCCAGGCGACTTGCATCGGGATTCTTGGTCCACAGGAAGTTTGCCACGGCTCGGCCCATGTTCATTGTGTAGGTGCAGCGCGGAGCTTTCGCCGAAGGTGCGCAGTCATTTTCAGTGATTTTAAAAGGAAGATTGTATTGGCCGACGGCCTCTTTGGAGACCATCAACGTGGCTTCACGGCCATCACCAAAAATCAAACGGGAAGGTTGGTTTGGTAACTCCACCAATTTAACAGAGTCATCCTGAATGCCCAGTGGTCGGTCAGATTCCGCGTGCGCCAAGACGCCCGACAAAGCTATCGCAATGGAGAAAGCCCAATTCAGTTTCTTCATAGTTAAATCCCTTTTGGGGGATTTAAAGCAAATGCGATACCGCCTCAATATGGGGTATTAGCGAATATAAGTGATCTGATTGTAAACGAGCTGTCGAGGTGCCCAATTAGGGCGCCAAAAGAAGGGCGGAGGCGGGTTCATTAAGTTACCGTTTCCACCCTATTATTCTTACTTTTTGGATAACAGTTTTGCGACGAACAAAACCACCATAGCACCGAAAACAGATGCAATAAAACCAGCTGGTTCTCCCTCTGCATACCATCCCAGTGCTTGGCCAATATAAGTGCCAACGACCGCACCGATGATGCCCAGGACAGTTGTCATGATAATGCCCAAGCCCTGTTTGCCCGGCATAAAGAAACGAGCCACGAGTCCTACCAGAAAGCCAATCAACAAAACGCCTAAAATATGCATTTCCAAGTCTCCTCTAAAACAAAATTATTGAGGACTCAGCCAACATAATCAAGTGCGTTTGTTGTTTAACAAAAAGGTGCCAGGTCCTGGCACCTTTTGTTACTGAAGTTTTTCGATGATTTTTTCAGCGATTTTGATTCCGTCACACGCAGCGGAAGTGATTCCGCCAGCGTATCCAGCGCCTTCACCTGCAGGATATAGACCCGCATGAGAAACGCTCTCCAACGACTCGTTATCGCGCGTGACACGCACCGGGCAGCTGGTACGGGATTCAATACCGTACAATTGAGCGTCTTCGACGACGAAGCCTTTCATGTTACGGTTGAACTTATTCAAACCTTCCTGAATACGTTTCGTCATGTGTGCCGGTAAGATCTCATCCAAACGGATGTTGATTGCACCTGAAGGAGAAGAGCCCGCACGCAAGTTGCGAGGACCTTTTTTAGAAGTGCCACCCAGGAAATCCAAAAGATTTTGTGCAGGCAATTCTTTCGTTCCACCAGCTTCACGTACGGATTTCAAAGCTTGAGTTTCAAGCTGACGTCGCAGTTTCATCCCGCCGAATACGTCATTGCCGAAAAGTTTGTTATGATCGATAGACACCACAATCGCCGCATTCGCAAACGGGGAATTACGGTTGTAGTTACTCATCCCGTTACAAACGATACCGTCTTCTTCAGTTCCCGCAGATAATACGTATCCACCTGGGCACATACAGAATGAGTAAACACCGATACCGGTTTTATCGTCATGGTCCGCAAGCTTATAGTTCGCAGCACCCAATTTAGGATGTTCAGAGAACTGACGATATTGGATTTTATTGATCTCGGCCTGGGAGTGCTCAATACGCAGACCCATCGCAAAGGATTTACCATCCAAATGCACGCCAATTTCGTTCAAGTGATTGATCATGTCTTCAGCCGAGTGACCCGTCGCCAGGATCACGTGCGGAGATTTGAATTCTGTGCCGTGCTCAGTTCGCACACCGACAGTTTGCTTACCTGCCATCAAAATCTCAGTCACCTGAGTGTTAAAATGGATTTCGCAACCATTGGCTTTTAAGTATTCACGAAGTTTTGGAATCACACGACGAATTCGATCCGAACCCACGTGAGGATTCGATAACCATTGAATTTCCGCCGGTGCACCAAATTGCACCAACCGATTCATCACATAAGGAATGTGCGGAGATTTAATACGCGTGATCAATTTACCGTCAGAGTAAAGACCCGCGCCACCTTCACCAAAGCAAACGTTGTTACGAGTATCAAGTTTGCCATGACGCCAGTACTGATTGATGCCCTTCATACGCGCACCAGAATCAGATCCGCGCTCGAACAATACGCAAGGCACTCCGCGCTCGACAAAGCGCAAAGCTGCAAACAAACCCGCAGGACCGGTGCCGACGATCAGGGGTTTTTCTCTAGGAGTCGCGATTTTTTCTAAATTGAATTCTGGAATGTTGAGAGTTTCACCTTTTTCAGCGACCTCAATCGAATAAACAAAGTGGGGAGAATGAGCGCGACGGGCGTCGACACTTTGGCGAAGGATGCGGTAGGGCCCATGCTCGGGAACTAACCATTGAAGTTTCTCTTCAAGATCCTGATCAATAGGAATCTCGATATTATTGAATATCTTCGCCATTTTTACCTCGCGGGCTTGTGTTATTAGCCAAACTGGTCAACTTTTTGTTTTCAAAGCTTATATCAGAAAGCTCGTGTCGTGACAAAGGGGGTAACATCAGTTAGATAATTTATATATGTCAGCAATCACTCGTATTTTACCTAAAAGAAGCCTCAGCCGTCTGGTTGGAAAAATAATGCACTTTGAAGGGCCTAAATGGTGGGCAAACCTGTCTATCCGTGGTTTTGCCTGGTGGTACAACATCGCCCTTGAGGACGCTGAAAAAGCCTATAACCAATACCCAAGCATTGGCGAGTTCTTCATTCGTAAATTAAAGCCAGGCATTCGCCCGGTGGGTTCGGCGTGGGCGGTACATCCTGCTGACAGCGTGATCACGCAAGCACAACAAATCGAAAAAGGCACTCTGATTCAGGCAAAGGGTCACACTTATGAACTGAAAGAGTTCACAATGGATCCAGATGCTTATAAAAAATGGGATGGTGGGTTCTTTATGACTTACTATCTTTGCCCAACGGACTATCACCGTGTGCATTCTCCAGTAGATGGCGGCATCAGTGATGTTCGCTATATGCCAGGGGAGTTGTGGCCCGTAAATGAGTGGAGCACAACGAACGTTAAAGACCTGTTTTCGATCAACGAACGCGTTTTGGTTGAAATCCAAACAGACATGGGACCCGTGGGCGTCGTGTTCGTAGGTGCTACTAACGTAGGTCACATCGTTCTAAGCTTTGACGAAAAAATCCGCGGAAACCAAGCGGGCGAGCCGGAGTATCAACACAAAAAGTACACTCCTGCATTGACGGTAAAACGTGGCGATGAGTTGGGGATGTTCCGTATGGGTTCCACCATCGTGATGCTTTACCCACCAGCCTTCCGCGAGAAATTCGGCGCCCAGTTGAACCTGGGACCTTCCGTTAAAGTGAATGCTTCGTTAATCAAGTAACAGTTCCCTTTTCGGAATGCAGTGCGGAACCGCAGCGGTTCTGCGGTGCATACGTAAACAGGACCTGGCACCTTAAAAGCGGGAGCCTACATACAAACCGGCGGCTTGTGAGAAGAACGACATATCCATCGTTTTTAAATCGACGTTCACAGGCTGAGTATGACCGATGATGCTGACATACCACGGACCCCAGTCATAACCGATGGCCATCTTGGCTTGAACCCACCACGTGTATTTTAAATTATCCCAGCGAGTGGATGTTGTTTCGTAAACTTGTTTTTGCGGACCCGCCTGAGCGCTGCCGAAAATCGCAACATAAAATCTTGTCCACTGCCACACATAAGAAGACCCGAGGCCCACGGCCATACTCTGATATTTCCCTTTCACCAAAGTAGCATCTTCGCCGTAATCGGCAGGCGTACTTTGCGGCAAGAACGGAGTGGGATTTTCAATTTCAACTTGCGACAGACTCATCAGCGCATAAAAAGCCAAACCATCCACAGCGGGCTTTTTCCAGTTAGGACCAAAAGCTTCCAAGGCACTCACGCCATAATAAGCCCACTCAAACTGCGACTGCAGCATCGAAATTTTTAAATCCGGCAACGAATATTCGTCGGCGGTGATAAAGCCGTCATTGTTGGCATCAGCGGTGGGGCTTTGATTGAAACCTTGATAGCGTTGATAAATAAACTCAGCCCCTAAGCGGCCATTGAAATAACGAAGTTGATAGTCCTCAGCCGAAGTCGCCACTTTATCCGCGCGAGCAGCCCCGTAAGCAACGTTCGCTTCTAAGGATATACCCAAGGGTCGATTGGAATAACCAAGGGCATAACCCGGCGGAGTATTCGGATCCAGAGCCACGTTGTGATTATCACCCGCTCCCGAAGTTGTGGCTTTCAAAGTTTTTAAAAGCATACCGACTTGCAGTGAGTTTTCGTATTCCCTTTTGATAGCTTTCTTAGTGGCTTCGGATCTTGCGCTTTCGGCTGCAGAAACACCAGTCGGTGTCGGGGATGGATGCGGTGTTGGTGGAGGAGAAGTTTTCGATGGAGTGAGTACCGGCTGCGAGGTGATCGTGACCGGTGTCTTCTTGTTACGTTTTGCCGGTGTGTTCGGTTGTGCCGACACTCCTAAGCTCAAAACTAAAAGGCTGAATAAAATCGATTCCTTTAAAAACAAAAAGCTCACTCCATCTCAGAATTTATTCTACAAGGTGGAGCGAGCGATTCTAAAGGGAAAAACTGTCAAATGACGGTTCTAGACCAGTCCTTATGCGGGGTAGGCACATTCGGTCAGTGGCGTTTCCGCGACTGAAACACGAGTCAAAATCGGGAGCGCTTTTTTAGCGTGATCAAAGATCCACTTTGCCAGCAACTCTGATGTGGGATTTTCCAGGCCCGGCACTTCGTTTAAAACTCGGTGATCGATCTGTTCCAGAATCGGTTTCATCGCAGCTTGAATGTCGTTATAATCGATGACCCATCCAATTTTTTCATCCAAGGGGCCAACAAGAGTCAGTACAATCTTAAAACTGTGTCCGTGCATGCGCGAACAAGGATGACTTGCTGGTAAATGGGGTAGGAAACGGGCGGATTCAATTTGAAAATGCTGCTTCAGTTCGAATTTCATGCTATGGATATAACCACTAGGGAGAGATATGTCTACGACCACCTTGCATTTGGCCAAGCAAAATTTCAAATTTTCAGCAGCGCACTTTCTGATTTTTGATGAAACGCATGCGGAAAAGCTTCATGGCCACAATTATCAGGTCAAAGTCGACATCAATGCCCCGGCTGACGAATCTCAGCACTCGGACGGCTATTTTATGGATTTCAATGTCTTTAAGAAATTCATCAAGGCGCGCTTGGATGTGTGGGATGAAATCGTCCTTTTGCCGCAAAATCATCCTGACATGAAATTCAAAAAAACGGATAAGTCCCTGGAAGTGACTTTCCGTGATCGTTTTTATGTTTTCCCGTTAAACGAAGTGATCTTGCTGCCAGTTACGAATACCAGCGTGGAAAATCTCTCAAAGATTTTAGCAGAAGAGTTTTTTGCGGAATTCAAAAAATACGGCGTGCAAAAAGTCGTGGTTTCAGTTGAGGAAACTCAAGGTCAGGGCGCTTCGACAGCCGTCGGAAAATAGCCTTAAGGTTTAGATAAAATCCCTGAGCTCACTTCAAGCGGAGTCAGCTCACGCACCACACGGTAGCGCCAAAAACAAATACGACCGCCTTCGTTTAAACGCTGTTGCAGGCGTTCTTCGACCAGATCGGGGTTGCCATCACAATCGATGTGCGCAAAATCCCCAAAGGCATCCACATACGTCACGTTCCACGAATAAGGCGCTTTATCGCGGGCCTGAAAGTTTCGGTTCGCAACTGGACCAAGCCCTAAAGCAATTCGCGCCACGATGATCTTTTCAAGTTCAGGGCGACGGATTTGTTCGCGAGCGGTAGTGATCGTCTCTTCATCATCCAGACCAATCACAAAGGATCCATTTTCACTGGGAGTCTTGGTTGAGATCAGGAAGTACTTTTTGGAAATATCCGCTGGTAATCTGACTGGCGCCAACACCAGGGGAGGACTTTGCTTGTCGTCGTCACCGTAAAAAACTTCGGAATGAAAACGATTCGGAGCCGTAATTTCCACTCTGGAAACCGCGCGATTCAAGTTCCACTTTAAGTTCGTTGTTTCATAATGCTTTGTAAAGTGCAGGGACTTTTCTTCTAGCAGCAAACCCGTGCTATCAAAGGCTTTTAATGAGAGATCATTCGAGTTCAAGTAAAGGTTTAACAGTGAAAGTTTAACCGTCGAAGTGTTCGCAGGGAGGTAATGTGTTACTTGAGGTGATGTCGTTGAACTCAGCAGAACCTTTTGCGAGTCGCAAGTTAAAGTAAAACGTAAAGCATTCGCCGTCGCCGCTTTCACTGAAAAACCACGCTTATCGGGCAGGAAATCAGCTCCCGCTAATTTCATTTCTGATTTCGCGTCGAGTTCTTGATAACCCTCTTTGATCACACCGTTTTCGTGAACCTGGGTCCACCATTTTTCCGGTTCTGCAGATTTGTTTTGAACAAAAACGGTCAAAGCTTTGGGATCGCAAAAGCCTGGTGCATAGAACAGCTCCGCCGCTGGTGCAACAGAAGCAAAGAACAAGAAGCCGGCAACAAGGGTGGTTTTGGCTTTAAATAGCATCTATTTTCAGATCGGGTTTAAAGGGGGGAACTTAATCTAAGGGTTCAAAATCACGACCATTGTCTTCGAACGGGCCTCATTTTAGGTGGCCTCCACGGGGGCTGGAATGAAATCCATTATCAACTGGTTTTCAATGCCTGGACCTGGGGGTAAAGAACTACCATTTGCGGGGGTATAACTTTAACTAGTAATTCGCGCATTCTCAGAGGGAAAAATGACTTTGTTAGACGCCAAATTAAAGCCGGGTCAGACCGTTGAAATCCTGAAGATAGACGGGGAGCATCTCTTGCGTGAACGTCTTCATGAAATGGGACTGCGTTCTGGTATGGAATTAACGATTCTGGGCAGAGCACCATTCGGTGGTCCGTTGTTAGTTCGTTTTAAAACCAGCTTTTTGGCTTTACGTAATGAGGAGGCAGCATGTGCCCAAGTGACGTTGAAAGCGTAAACATTGCTGCCGCAGGCAGTGAAGAACGTGTGATCGCTCTGGTCGGTGCGCCGAATTCTGGAAAAACAACTCTCTATAACTGGCTTACGGGTTCGCGTTTTAAAACTGTGAACTATCCGGGTGCGACGGTTGAGTACTCTTTGGGCAAGCTTGCTCCGCATTTGGGGCACGGTATCCTTGCGATGGACACTCCAGGAACTTACAGTCTTCATCCTAAGAGTGCCGACGAAGTCGTTACCATTAAATCAATCTATGAAAATCCTGAATTCGGCGAAGCGACTGCCATCGTAGTTGTTCTGGATGGAACGCAGTTGTCTCGACATTTGCAACTGGCTTTGCAGGTGAAAGAAACCGGATTCCCCATGATCGTCGTGATCACGATGGCCGATCTTTTACGCAAAGAAGGTATCGAGATCGACATGGAATACCTGCGTAAAACCCTGGGCTGTCCAGTGATCCAATTCGATGGACTGCTGGCGGGGGGATTGCTTGAAATCGTGGAAGCGGCTAAAAATGTTTCCCTCGATTCTTTCCCAAAACGTCCCCGCGTATGGGACTTTGATGAATTAGATTTGAAAATGAAAGAGTGCGATCGCATTGCGAAGGAAGCTCTTTCTCATAAAACGGATCATCCTGAAGTTCGTCTTAAAAAGATTGTCGAGAAAACCGAAAAGATCGATCGCCTTTTGTTGCACCCAACATTTGGTTTGATCATGTTCCTGGTGATCATGAGTGCGCTGTTTTCTTCCATCTTCTGGTTGGCGGCACCCTTCATGGATTACGTGGATCAAGGTTTTAGCTTCTTAAACAAAGTCGTAAACGATTTAGGACCTGGAACTTTGTGGGCAGACTTCCTGGCAAACGGCGTGGTCTCAAGTTTCGGTGCCGTCCTGGTGTTCGTTCCGCAGATTTTCATTTTGTTCTTTGGTATCGGTTTGCTGGAAAGCTCTGGTTACTTGGCGCGTGCGGCGACATTGATTGATCGTCCGTTCTCGGCTTTGGGTATGAGTGGTCGTTCTTTCGTTCCAATTTTGTCTGGTTTTGCGTGTGCAGTTCCAGCCATCATCGCAACTCGCAATATCTCTTCAGCGCGTGATCGTTGGATCACCTCATTCGTGATTCCACTGATGCAGTGTTCGGCTCGTTTGCCGGTCTATGCTTTATTGATTGCGTTCCTATTCCACGGAGAGTCGGCGTTGATGGCGGGGATCGTGTTTGCATCCTTGTATCTTGGTTCATTGTTTGTCGGTGGCTTGGCTGCTGGGATCGTGAATAAGTTCCTTCCGCATAACGACAACTCGTTCTTTATGATGGAGCTTCCAATTTACCGCCGTCCTAAGTTCCGCGTTCTTCTTCGTCAGTCTTTGACTCGTACGATGAACTACGTAAAGCGCGCTGGTCCTATGATCTTCGTGTTTGCGGTGATCATTTGGGTCGGAACAAACTTCCCGAACTACAATAACGAAAATGCCCATGACAAGCTTGAGCAGTCATATGCCGGTCAATTGGGTAAAGTGATCGAACCCGTCGTTGCTCCAATGGGAGTTGACTGGCGCGTCGGTGTGGGCTTGATTTCTGCCTTCGCTGCTCGAGAAGTATTCGTTTCATCATTGGCAGTAACGTTCAACGTTGCTGACGACAACGAAGACACTCAACAACAATCACTCCTCACGCAAATGAGCGAGGCGGTCAATAAAGACGGTCAGAAAGTCTTTACGATCAGCAGTGTGATCGGGCTTATGATATTCTTTATGATCGCGCTTCAGTGTATGACTACCGTCGCAATTCAAGCCCGTGAAAGCGGCTCTATCAAAATGGCCGTGGGCCAACTGATAGCGTTTAACGTCGTCGCCTATGTCTTAGTTGTCATCGTCGTCCAAGGACTCCGAGCTCTCGGAGTCTCTTAGATTTTCACTCATTGCGAATTATCAAAATTCAAAGCCTGTCATTTCTGATGAAACAGGCTTTTTTCATTTTGCTTGCCAAGTTGTGTTCGGCATGTGCCCGTGAGCGGTAGGGTGTGGCTGGTCGAAAGACAAATACTTCATGGTGGTGACCATAAGGCACCGCTATCCTGTGGGTCCTTTCACTTTAATCAGCACGGTCGGAAATATTCTTCTATATTGGGCTCACAACAAATCAAACAAGGAGAATTCTATGAAGAAAGTAATTTTAGCGGCGATTATGTTTGCAGGTATTTCTGCGCAGGCGGCAGTAAAAGTCCTTCCAGCCAGCTCACAAAAAGAGTGCAGTAATTGGGCAACATCATATTCCAGACAAGTATCGGGCGATGGTGAAATCACTCATTCAGCGACTGTAAAAGTTGTTGAATTGGTTTCTGGACTTCTGATCGAAAGAGCTTTTTTCAACGGGGCAAACTACGATGCTTGTAAGTCAAAAATTGAAAAGGGAGATTACTCTTGTGCCTCCGTTACAGTGGACTTCCTTTACAATCAAGATACTCACCAATGCATTATGGCGGGTTATGAGCTTGGGGATGGCAACGGTTAGTGGCTTAAAGCTTCTGATAAAGCTCGATGAAGTGCTTTAGTGTATTCGGCCAGTTGTGGTTGTGCAAAGCCCAATCACGACCTTTTTCGCCGTGCTTTAGCGCTTTATCGGGATGCATAAGGTAATAGCGAATGCAATCTGCCAACGCTTGTCCAGAGCGTGGTTCGGCTAGAACTCCACGCTCGCTGCCACCGACTTGTTCCGGAGTTCCACCCGCATTAGTGCCGATCACGGGCTTCCCCATCATCATCGCATCAATCACGCTTAAAGAATAAGTTTCGTTATAAGATGCCAGGGCAAAGATATCCAATGCATCGATATAAGGAATGTACTCGCGCTGAAAAGAAATATGGTGCAGGTGATTTTTCAAGCGATCTGACTGGGCACGAGCCAGCATCCAATCATACAAAGCCTGAGATTCAGGCTCGTAGATAACTTCGCCCTTATCGCTTTGGCCCAAAACCGTACGATCCCCAATAACCCAGATCTGTACATTTTTAAGGTCTTCGTCAGGAAGATAGTCCAAAGACTCCACCAGTTCGCGAACGCCCTTGCCCGCATCGATACGGCAAAGGGTTCCGATCACCATTTGATCTTTTTGAACCGCAAACTTTTCGCGAATTTGTTCGCGAAGCGCCGGGGAGGGAACGAACCTATCCGTGTCGCGCCCATAACGGACTAGCTTTAACTTTGATGGATCAATCGGAAAATTCCTTTTAACGTCCTTCAAAATATCTTCAGAAGAACTGCACAGGGCATCCACGCGGCGAAATAAAGCTCTATGCACGAAATCCCGCTTAGGGATGGCATTCATATACAGATTATAAACGTGTTTGATGTCTTTGTTAAACCAGCGAGCCACACAAGCGGCCCACATGTCGATACGAGTATGCGAGTGCAGGTGAGTGATGTCGTGTTTGCGAATCGCTCCGCGAATCAGACCCGCTTCGTTGAGTTTAGAAATCTTTTTGCCAGTCGTTTCAATCGTACGCACGCCAGCAGCTTTTAATTCCTTGGCAATGCGCGAGCCTTCAAAGCACAAAACCCATTGTTCAACATGAGTCGCCTGAAGTTTAATAATAAGTTCTGTGGAGTAAAGCTCCAGTCCGCCCCATGAAAAAGAATGTATTGCATGCAGAAGTCGGACTGGTTTCATGGCGAAAAGATCCTATTGGTTTTTATAGAATTCGTGAACCTGATTGATCACGAATGCTACTTCTTCTTTTTTAAGATCTTCGTACATCGGCATACGCAGCAGGCGGTTCGCCAAATCATCCGTCACCTTCATAGAGCCCGCTACTCGGCCATATTTAATGCCGGCAGGAGCTGAGTGAAGGGGTACATAGTGAGTTGTCGATTGAATGTCTTTTTCTTTAAGGAAAGACCAAAGTTTTGCGCGCTCTTCAGGGTTTTTGCATAAGAAGTAATAGATATGCGCATTCGTTTGGCAGTCGCCAGGTACTTGCATGCGAGATAGGTGACCTTGTTTTTCCAAATCAGCAAAACCTTGGTGGTACTGATTCCAGTGCGCTACACGGTGAGCGGTGATTTTTTCACCCTCTTCCAGTTGCGCAAACAAGAAGGCTACAGCCAATTCTGATTGCAGATACGAAGACCCCTTGTCCTGCCAAGTGTATTTATCCACTTGACCATTTAAGAACTGCTGACGATTCGTTCCTTTGTCGCGCACGACTTCAGCGCGCGCAACGAAACGTTTATCATTAATAACTAAAGCACCACCTTCGCCGCACACGATGTTTTTCGTTTCGTGAAAGCTGTAAGCCGCCATATGGCCCCAAGCTCCCGTAGGTTTTCCCTTATAATTAGAGAAAATCGCTTGAGCTGCATCGGCCACGACAATAAAGCCGTGTTTTTCAGACAAAGCCATGATGCGATCCATTTCGCAGGATATACCCGCATAGTGAACCGGCATAACCGCTTTGGTTTTAGGAGTGATTGCTTTTTCCATTGCAGCCACGTCCATATTCATAGTCTTCGGATCGATATCAACGAAAACAGGAGTCGCCCCATAAAGGGCAATAACGTTAGCCGTGGAAGTAAATGTATAAGAAGGCAAGATGACTTCGTCACCCGGGCCGATGTCAGCAAGAACCATCGCCATCTCCAAAGCAGAAGTACAGCTAGGAGTGATGACGGCCATTTCACATTTCAGATGATTCTTAAACCACTCAACGACTTTTTTATTAAAGGCACCTTCGCCAGATAATTTACGATTGGCGATGGCTTGAGAAATATATTTCTCTTCGTTGTGGCTATGCGGGGGCAGATTAAATGGAATTTTCATGCCCCGTAAAGATAGCCCGAAATCTAGAAATACTGCAACGGATTAAAAGCCGTCCGTAGTGCCGACTTTGCCCCGTGGACCTTCATCGTCAAAAGGGATCATATCGGCTGCTGCGCCGCCTTGTGCCTTTTTAGGGGCAGGGGACTTTGCGGCTTTAGCTGTTGGTGCCGGCTTTGTTTTAAATTGCACGACTTTCCCACCGCTTGCATTTCTTTGTGGAGCGGTTGATGCAACGGAGCGCTCCCCCTGAATCTCACTGTTCCCAGTCACTACAAGGTTTAAGTCAGCAACCAATTTACTCATAAGATCAGCTTGGGCAGAGATTTCTTCAGATGACGCCGCGATTTCCTCAGAGGAAGCTGCATTGCCTTGAACACCTGCATCTAATTGATTCATGGCCTGAGAAATCTGAGAAATACCAGTTGTTTGCTCCGTACTTGCCGCCGAGATTTCATTATTAAGGTCTGAAACCTTTTTAACGGAAGTCACAATTGTGTTTAAAACTTCAGCAGAACGGTCGGCGACTTTTGCACCGGTTTCAACTTGCTCAACGCTGTCTTTAATAAGTGTTGAGATGTCTTTCGCTGCAACTGCGGAACGTTGCGCCAAAGTACGCACGGCTTCCGCAACCACGGCGAAACCCTTACCTTGTTCACCCGCACGCGCAGCTTCAACCGCTGCGTTTAGGGCTAAAAGGTTCGTTTGGAAGGCGATATCGTCGATCACGTTGATAATCTCTTCGATTTTTTTGGAAGATTGAGAAATACCTTGCATCGATTGAATCAAGGCAGCCATTTCGCGTTGACCTTCCTCTGCAGAATCTTTTGAAGACTGCGATAAAGTCGCTGCTTGTTTGGCGTTATCAGAATTCATTTTAACCATAGAAGACATTTCTTCTAAGGAAGCCACGGTCTCCTCTAAGGAAGCGGCAGATTCAGTGGAAGCCGTCGAAAGAGTTTGGCCTGCCACGGAAAGCTGAGTGATTGCTGAAGAAACTTGGTTTCCAGAATCAGTCAGTTTGTTTGCGATGCTGCTAACGGTGTTGGATACCTTGTAGGCAATCCACATTAAGATGCCGAACAGAGCAAAGATACTCATCGCCGCAATCAAGACCAACATTTGTGTCAAAGCTTTACGGTCTTTTACTTGTTGCGCATTTTGTTCAGTTGCCATCTCTTGGTAATATTTAAAGTTTTGCTCTGACATTTTTTGAACTTGCAGAGCCAAAAGATGCCATTCGCCACCATTTAAAGAGGCGCGAACTTTTTCATCCACTTCAGGAGTGTCTTTGCGAAGGGCTTCCGTTAGGGCCTCAGTGACTTTATAAAATGTCGCTTTATTATCTTTTACGATTTGATAGTTTTTACCTTCAACTTCGCCAAATGGAGTTTTCTCGTAGTACTCTTGGGCTTCTTTGAAGTCTTGCCATGCATCTTCAGTCTTTTTGATAAACTTAGTGCGGGATTCACCGTGCAGACCGACTGCAGCCCAAAAGAAATAACCCACGCGAGCACGTTGCATCGCTAGTTGGCCCAGGGCATCCATATTAGGGACGATGTCTGTGTAAGCCGTGTTGAGCATATCGCCCAGCTTGTTGGTGCTACGTAACGCAACAAATGTCATCATAGTGAATGCAACAACAGGCAAACAAGCAGAGAACAATAACTTTCCACGAATGCCACGAAACCAAGATTTCAAACCGTTCATAAACAAGACTCCCTTGTTGGTTTCTTTATCGAAGTATTTTACCGATTTCTTTACTCGCATTTTGATGAGGTCAAAATCCTCATGAATGTCCTTGAAAAGCAGGACTCGACCTTCCAACGGACGTAGGATTTTTTATTGCTATGCGACAGGACTAAAGTTTTATATTTGTAATTGTCCGCGACTTAAGGGTAGCATTTTTCCAACGTCTAGACTCAAGGAGGGGAAGTAGTCATGACAAACACAACGCTACGTCGTGGATTGGCCGTAGTTGCATTGATCGCAACTGTAGGTTTCACATTCAACACAGAACGCACAGAAGAAGGTTGCCACGGGTTCGTACCAGAGAACTCTATGTATATTCCAGTAGGTTTGTTCCAAACCGGCGGGATCACACAAGAGCAGTTCATGATGGTTATGGATCGTATGGAGAAAATCTATACACCAGAAATCACTGCTGCTGGTGACAAATTGAAAATCAACCGTCTATGGACAGATGGTACTGTGAATGCTTCAGCTCAACGCCAAGGCAACACACGTATCCTTAATATGTACGGTGGTTTGGCTCGTCATAAAACTATCGGTGTAGAAGGTATGGCTTTGGTTGCCTGCCACGAAATGGGTCACCACAATGCTGGCGCGCCTAAAATCGATTCTTGGTACGGTGGTGCATGGGCATCTAACGAAGGTGCTTCTGACTATTTCGCATCTTTGAAATGTCTTCGTTTGTTCTTCGCTGAAGACGACAACGCAGCTATCGTAGCTGGTTTGACTATCGATCCAGTTGCTAAAGCAGCTTGCGAAACTCAATACCACAACACAGCAGACCAACTTATCTGCCAAAGAATCTCTGAAGCTGGTCAGCAAGTAGCTAACCTATTCATGGATCTTTCTAAAGATAAAGTAGCTCCTAAGTTCGACACTCCAGATAAAACTGTGGTTCGTCGCACTGACGACTCTCACCCTAAAACTCAATGCCGCTTGGATACATATTTCCAAGGTGCTTTGTGCCCAGTTGCAGTTTCTGATCGCCTAAGCGACACAGACTACAAACAAGGTTCTTGCTACGCTCCTCGTGAGACTGTTGGCACGCGCCCTCTTTGCTGGTTTTTCCCAGGCAACAACTAATTAACTCTTTAGAGTAAATTAGAATAAAAAAGCCGATGTTTGTAACATCGGCTTTTTTTATTTTCACGATTGTGTTTGCTTAGTTTGGTGCTAGCCTTTTAAGCATGAACAAAAAGAAGATCGTTCCCGTCGTCATCATCGTCGTTCTGATTCTGGTCGCTTTCCTGGTTCGCCAATATTTATTTCGCACGAGCTTTCGTTATGCCGGCACCATTGAAGTCACCAAAGTGGACGTGCCCCTGCGAGTTCAAGCTGTCATCAGTCACTTGCCCGTTAAAGAAGGCATGATCGTGGAAAAAGGGCAGAAGCTGGTTTCCCTTTCTTGCGAAGATATAAAAATCAGCTATGAGCTTGCGAAATCCACTTACCGTCGGAGTGCGAGTCTCTTCAAGAGCGGAAATATTTCCGCGGAGTCTTACGATCAAGTTCGCAGTAAAAAAGATGACCTGGAAACCCGCGTGGGTTGGTGTGAGGTGGTGTCTCCGCTCAAAGGCACTGTTCTGACCAAATATTTTGAAGAAGGCGAGATGGTTAATCCGGGCGCAAAGCTTGTGACCATCGGAAATCTGGAAGAGGTCTATGCTTACTTCTATTTACCCCATGATGAAATTGCTTCCATAAAAATTAATCAACAGGTCGAAGTCACGCTGCCTGAAATGGACGATAAAAAGTTTCCCGGTGTGATTGAATTCATAAATCCCGATGCAGAATTTACTCCTAAGAATGTCCAAACCCGCGATGAGCGCACGCGCTTAGTGTTTGGGGTTAAGATCCGCTTCGCCAACAAAGAGGGGATTCTTAAGCCCGGAATGACTCTGGAATGGAAATAAAAGTCCAAGATCTTCATAAAAAAATGAAAAAGGTCCAAGCCCTCAAAGGACTGAATATGGAGTTCGCAGATGGCTTGGTTCATGGAATTATCGGACCCGAGGGGGCTGGCAAAACAACTTTAATGCGTCACTTGATGGGACTTTTAAAGGCAGATCAGGGGCGAATCGAATACTTGCAACAGGGGCAGGTTGTTGCTTTTGATAAAATCCGTCGTCAACTTGCTTACATGCCCCAAACGCAAAGTCTGTATGGCGAGCTTAGTATTCACGAGCATCTGGAGTTTTTTAAAACGCTCTATGGTTTAAAAGAAGAGGACTTTCAAGAGCGCAGCCGTAAGCTTTTAGAGATGACCCGCCTGGAGCGCTTTCAGGAACGACTGGCTTCGCAGTTATCGGGTGGTATGTATAAAAAGCTCGGTCTGGTTTGTGCCTTGCTCGCCTCACCACAAGTTTTATTTTTAGATGAGCCTACGAATGGTGTCGATCCTTTAAGCCGTCGTGATTTTTGGAAGCTATTGTATGAACTGCGCGAGCAGGAAAAGATCACGATCCTTGTGACGACGTCGTATATGGACGAGGCACTTAAGTGTGAAAATGTGCATCTGTTATTTGATGGCCAGACCTTGTTGGAAGGAGAGCCTGAGGAGATTCTAAAAAAAGAACATTGCCACACCTTTGATGAAGTCTTTTTACGCTATGATTCTTCGTTGGCATCCTTTGAGGCCACGCCATGAAATCAGTGGAAGTAAAAAATCTTTCAGTTAAGTTTGGTGATTTTTATGCGGTTAAGAATGTTTCTTTTGCGGTGGAGGCCGGGGAGATTTTTGGATTCTTAGGTGCAAATGGTGCGGGTAAGACCACAACGATCCGGGTTTTATGTGGACTATTGATCCCCTCTGAAGGTGAAGCCCACGTCTGTGCAATCGATGTGCGCATGGATTCCATCGCGGTTAAAAAGCAAGTTGGCTATATGTCGCAAAAATTCACTCTGTACGACGATATGACGGTCGGTGAGAATTTGGCGTTTACGGCCGCTTTACGAAAAATCGATGAAGCGAAATTCAAAGAACAAAAACAAAAACTTTTGGAATTCATTAAATTCCAGCGCAGCGAAAAAACCATGGTACGCGATTTGCCGGGCGGTATCAAACAACAGGTCAGCCTTATTGCCTCGGTCCTGCATGACCCGCAGGTGGTTTTCTTGGACGAACCAACAGCCGGTGTCAGTCCTGCATTTCGTCAGCGCTTTTGGGGATTGATCAGGGATCTTGCTGCCAGTGGCAAGACGGTCTTTGTGACCACTCACTATATGGATGAAGCTGAACAGTGCGGAAGAATCGCGTTGATGAAGGACGGGGAGTTGATTGCGCTGGATTCCCCGTTGAATCTGAAAAAACATTCCTTTCCCCATAAGAACCCAAAGAAAGTCACTTTGGAAGATGTCTTTATCACTCAGGTCGAAGGGATCAGCTGATGCAAGGATCCATTTGGGCTGTCACCAGAAAAGAAATCTTTCAGATCGTGCGCGATCCGTTCACACTTGCGGTTGCGATCTTTATGCCGATTGTGATGGTTTTGTTTTTTGGTTTCGCCATTGAATTTAACATGGATAAAATCCCCTTGGCGATTTTTGATGGCAGTAAGACCGCCGAGTCCCGGATTTTGATCGATTCTTTCATTAGCTCCAAATATTTTGTTCCTCGCTATGTTTTTAGTCCCGCCCATGCGATCGAAGCCTTGGATGGTGGACGGGCCAAGACCGCGCTTATCATTAAACCTGAATTTGCGCGTGATCTCACTCCCACGCGGCAATCCTCAGTGCAAATTCTGATTGATGGGGCCGATAATTCCTCGGCGGCATCGGTGATTGGATATTTAGGAGGTGTGCAAAAGCTCGCTCTGAGTCGCGAATTTCCTGATATTGAGCTGCGCCAAAAAGTTGAGATTCAATCTCGTTTTTTGTTTAATCCAGAATTGAACAGTCAGTGGTTCGTGGTGCCGGGGCTTGCCGCGGTTATTATTGCGATCTTATCCATTTTGCTGACAGCCTTAACCGTGGCCCGCGAGTGGGAAAATGGTTCGATGGAATTGCTACTTGGTACGCCGGTTAGACCTTTAGAAATCATCGTGGGCAAACTTCTGCCTTATGCGGTGATGGGTGTGGGTTCAGTTTTATTTGTCTTTATGATGTCGAAGGTGATTTTTCGGGTGCCCTTTCGCGGCAGCTTTATTTTGTACATGCTTTCGGCTTTAGTTTTTCTGTGTACTTATTTGGCGCAAGGTTTACTTATTTCCGTCTTAACTCGCAGTCAGCAGCTGAGTATGCAGTTTGCGATGTTATCAGGACTTTTGCCTTCGATGCTTTTGTCGGGATTTATTTTTCCCGCGGAACATATGCCACCTTTTTTCTATTACTTTACGATGATCCTGCCGGCGCGCTGGTTTATTGAAATTAGCAGGGAATTGTTTTTACAGGGTGCGGGATTCATGCAGATTCTTCCTTCGTTTGCAATGCTCTGCTTGTTGTTGCTAGTGATGCTGACGGTGGCGACGCGGAAATTTAAAAAGGATGTCGAGCCGTGAAAACTCTGTGGGGCTTTATGAAAAAAGAAATGCTGCAGACTTTGCGCGATCCACGCATGCGCATTTTACTTTTCGTGGCTCCTTGCATTCAGCTCACTATTTTTGCGACGGCTTTATCGACGGAGGCGCGTAACATAAGACTTAGTGTGTTCGGTGCTCCCACAGATTCTTCGCTCATGAATTTGTATCGGGACTGCATTGCCTCAGGATGGTTTATTCCGGCCCAGGTGAGTTCGTCAGATCCATACACTCAAGTGCAAGGGGGCGAGGCCGATGCGGTCCTGGTGGCGCCACCAGGAGGCTTAGATCGCAGTATCGGACGGGGCGAGGGGAAAGTTCAGCTTTTGATTAACGCCACCAATGCCACTCGTGGACAAAGTATTGAACGTTATGTGAATGCCGTTTTACAAATGAAGCAAACGGAGCGTTTAAAAATTCCCTTGGAGTTTGATGTGAGGGTTCTTTACAACCCTGCGATGCGCACGGCTTTGTTTCTGGTTCCAGGTGTCATGAGTATGTTGGTGTGTTTGATCACCATTCTTTTAACCAGTATGTCTATTACGAAGGAAAAAGAACTCGGCACCTTTGAAACTCTGATTGCGGCCCCCGTAAAACCAGAAGAAGTCATTATGGGTAAGACGGTACCCTATGTGATTTTGGGGATGAGTAATATTCCGCTGATTTTGGCTGTAGCTGTTTTCGTCTTTGGACTTCCCATGCGGGGAAGTTTGCTGGTCTTGATGTTTGCCTCATTCATGTTTGTCTGCTGCACGGTGGGTATCGGTCTGATGATTTCGACTTTGGCCAAAAATCAACAGCAGTCCATGATGGGGGGATTTCTTTTCCTGCTGCCAGCAATGCTGCTATCAGGTCTTGCTTTCCCGGTCGAAAACATGCCCTGGGCTATGCGCATGTTTTCATACGTAAATCCAATCACTTATTACATCGATCTTTTAAGAAACATCATGCTAAAAGGCGGGGATGCAAATCTCATTTTATTCGACGTTTCGATTTTAGCGGCAATGGCTGTTGCCGCCATCGGCTACAGCTGGCATCGCTTCAAAACCACTCTCTAAAAGGTACGGCCTTACTTTCTCCAAGGGTACTTGGAGAAAGTAAGGCCGTACCTTTTGTTAGATCACATTTTAGTGATGGTGGTGTTCTTCTTTTTTGTCTTCAGTTTTTGTTTCTTTAGACAAACGAGTTACCACTGGGAAGTTCACAGTTTGCTCTTTGTCGTTCACAAGCAATTTGATTGCCACAGTTTGTTTTTCTTCAACAGGTTTTGTCGCATCGAAAAGCATGATGTGGTTGCCGCCAGGTTTTAGCTCGAATGTTTGACCAGCTGCAATTTTGATCGTTTCCATTTTAGACATCGTCATGCGGCCGTTTTTTTCAGACGACTCATGAAGCTCAACAGCTTTAAATGGAGTTGCGGAAACTACTTTTACCACGACTTCAGATTTTGTCGTGTTTTTGATTGTGCCAAAGCCCGCTGTTGTGTTTGTGCCCTTTAGCGGGACAAACACGTGGGGATTGGAAAATTCGATGTCTGCTGCCAACGCCGCAGAAGAAACTAAAACCATTACTGCAGAAAGAATCATAGACTTCATAGGTTCTCCTTAATTTTTTGTACAATAGAATCAGCTGAACGCGGATTTGGTAATGTATCAAGCACAATACCATTCTTGTTCAGAAAATAAATGCGGTCCGTGTGCGAGATCGAATATCCCAGATAGGACTTGGCGTCTTTTTCCTCGATATAGCTCGCCGCGAAGGTTTTAACCGCGGTATCAATGTTTTGCTTCGTACCACTGAGGCCGATAAAGCTTGGATCAAAGTTCTGAGCATAAACGGCCACGTTAGCTGGCGTGTCGTGATCGACATCAACGCTTACAAAGATCAAGCGGATGTTTTTCTTTTGATCTTCCGTCAAAGATCTAAAAGCCTGGCTGGTATAAGTTAAAGCCATCGGGCAGACGTCAGGGCATTTCGCATAGCCGAAATACAGAAGGTTCAATTTTTTAGGATCGTCAGAAAATTTCCAAGATGAGCCGTTATAGTTTGCCTGGAAATCTCCACCCAGCTCAGGCTGGCGATTTTGGTACCATTTCAATGCAAGAACCAATGTAATAGCCAGGGCTGCCGATACCAAAGATGCAAGAATGATGTGCTTTTTAATAATTCCCCCACAAAAGGCAGATGCTCACGAAGATGCTATGGATTTAACCCATAGCATCCAGGGAGTCATGAGCCAACGCAACAAAGTGCTGCTGGGGTGTTAGTTGACGTTGCTGAAAGCTTCCAAATAGCGCGCCGGCAGACGGCGAGAAAGCTCTGGAGTTGTTTGAATATCTTTACGAACTGCTTTACGGAATTCGGCGAAAATATCAGGCATTGCTTTAAGGCAGCGGCCTAAATCATAGCGCGCGACATGAGTGGCTTTAATCAAAGGCTGTTTTCTAAAGAACGAATTTACGAAATCCATTTCAGTCATTTGTTGATGAGCGGCCGTGAATTTTTGATAGAACGGGATGTCCTGACTGAATGGGACCATCCAAGTGGCCGAGAAAATACCTTTTGGTTCAACACCGTAAAGAGCCGCCACCAAAACTTCTTTCACAGACTCACGCACGGCGTGTTCTGGATGCAGACGAACCGGGTCGAGTGGATTTTCATCAATTTGCAAATGTCCATCACCCCGAGTTTCCCATTCATCACCATAGGCATTGGAAACCGGGAAGGCTTCTTCAACACCAGTTTTCAAATTCTTGCTTTCGTTGTCGTGCAAAAGCATTGTAATCAAATCACCACGGTTCTTTTTAAGAAATCCTTCAAGATTTGCTTTAGCCCATTCCACAACCTGCACACGAGGAACGCGGACGTGACCCGAAGCAAAAGCATCCGTCAGATAGTGATCCGCATAGGCGTTAGCGATCATCGCTTGTTGATAAAGCAGCAGACTTTTTTCTGGATTGGAATCTTTTAAAGCGTAGGACTTAAGGGCTTTATCAATCGCTTGTTGATGATACTTCACATAGTCTTTCATGTTATACCAGCCGAAATGGTTGTAGTTTTTAGTAACCACACCCAGATATTTTGGCATCGAGAAAAACGTTGCGATGTTGTTGCAAGTTTTAGGTTTATCGCCATGAATTTCATCATGCGTGCATTTGATCACGTGCTTGATACCTTTGCGACGGTCCGAATAAAATTCATCAGGACTGTTGTAAAAGTCAGCGGACATCAAAATCTCGCCGTACCGGAAAGAGATTTTTTTATCACCACGGGGAAGATCCGTAACCGGGCAATCTGTTTTACTGATGCCTAGTTGACGGCAAGCCGCAAAGGCACCACTTTCACCTAAGGAAAGATGCTCGCTGCCAGCCCATTTGATTTCAACAGTTTGTGCATGTGCAACCGTGGTTGCTACAGAAGATGAAAGTACAAGCGCTGTCATCCAAAAGCCGATATTCATAACGTCCTACCTTTTGAAGATGTAAGTAGGAGATCGGCATATTTGTGAGTCTGTTCAAATTTTAAGCGGAAATTTGGACCTTAAGCTAAAAGACCTTGGAACAGCTTGCAGGCATGACTTTCGACTTTTGTTGGAGAATTTTCCACAGGATCTTATTGCCTAATTCGTTATCCATAAGTTCCGGATGGAATTGCAGCAAAATACCTCGACCATTCTTAAACTCTGTCGCTTCAGTGACTCCGTCAGCGGCTGTGGCTGCAAGTTCCAAAGGACCACCGGGTTTGAATTGCACCGCTTGGTGATGCAGCGAATTCACCGTTAACTTGTTCGAACCTTCCGGTAAAAGAGCAGACAAAATTCCGTTGGTGGTTTTTTTAACTTCAATGTCATGCCAGTCATTTCCATGGGGAAGTTCTGGTCCCACTTGCACAGGAACGTCTTGCACAAGTTTATAGCCTAAGGCCACCGAAGCGATCTGTGATCCGCGACACACTCCCAGGAAAAAGCCTTTTTCGCTTGCAACATAATTCTTAATCAATGAGACCTCGAACTGATCTCGTGTGGGAATGATGTTTCGTGCATGCATGTTTTCTTTTTTGTATTGAGCCGGGTCGACGTCGTCTCCACCCATTGCCACCATCATCGGAAAGCTTTCCGAAATTTTCGTGAAAAGACTGCGGGTTTCATCCACTGTCAGTCCTAAGTTTGCATTGATAGGCAAAATGTAACTGATGTGACCGCCGTCCTTAAAAATACGCTTAAAGCTGTTCACGCGTTGGGAATTCATTCCGTAGTCTTTTGGTAAGTTTGCAATCAAGAGGGCACGTTTTTCACGGGCCTCATCCAGAGGAGTGAGATTTCGCGCAGACATTTGCGGGCGCTGGCCTTGGAAAAGCTCCATCAGATCAGGATGTTTTTCCAAATTTGAAAGATAGCGTTCCGCTGCCGCTTCCGGTGTTTCACCGGATTTTACTGGAAGAATAAAGGGAGCTGCAAAGTGCCCCGTCGGCAACCATTGATAAAGGGTGACTTCTCCGCCGGCGAAGGCGACAGATGAATTAATAACGGTCCACAGAAGTACTGCAAATAATAAACGCAAAATTCCCATGGCAACTTTAAGTTCAAAATTGATACCAGCTCGCGGCGTTTTAAAACTGATTAAAGTGGAGGCGGGGATTTGTGGGATGTCTCAAACTGAGACAGGGCGGAGTTTTGTCGATAGCTGTAAATAAAAAGACCGGCGTCTTTCGATCAGCCGGTCTATGCACAATCTAGTTTTATACTTCAATTAGTAATAAGCTGCTGCGCGGGAAGTTCCTTTTTGGATATAAGGAAAATGCCATGGGCGCGGAGTCTCTGCTTTTTCTTCAGTATAGCTCGACGGAGAGCGGGGTTCTTCATTTACAGGAGAGTAAGCGCAAGCGCCCATTCCTAACATTGCTACGACTAGTGTCATCTTTGCTGTGAACTTTAACATTCTGAACTCCTTGGTGAGTTCCTTTTTAGGGGAACGATGAGGTACCTATCGGAGTTTCTCTGGACTTAAGAAGGGAGAATCTGGAAAAAGTCGATTTTTTTCTGATTAGAAACATGATCGTTTCAGTTGGAGACACTTCCCAGAAAAAGTATCGTGAATTATCGGAGGTCCCCATGACAACGTTGGGTCTGTACATTCGTTTGGAAGCAAAGCCGGGGCGGGAATTTGAACTGGAGAACTTTTTAAGAGACGCTTTACCCCTGGTGAAAGAAGAAGTGAATACCACAGCCTGGTTTGCCTGTCGTATCGGACCCTCCGCCTTTGCGATCTTTGATGCCTTTCCGGATGAGTACGGCCGTCGTGCGCATTTAGAAGGTAAAGTTGCCTCAAGCTTGATTTCCCGCGCCTCGGATCTGTTGGCTCGTCCACCGATTGTGGAGCGCTTTGATGTGTTGGCGGATAAATTGCCAGGATCTTTTTCTGCTAAAGAAGAGGAAGAAGAAATGCAAAGACCCGACGCTGATTACCGCAGTCATCTCTAAAGTCGGGCTATAAATATGAACATCCGACACTTTGCCTAGAGCGAAAGTCGGGTGTCCTCACTCTGTTAACCGCTGCCAGCAAGGTTTTGATAGCCTTGTTGGAAGAGGTTGCATGAAGAATACAATACTGTTTTTGTTGCTCGGTGTGATGCTGTTATCTGGTTGCAGTCGTTTGGATATCGCGTATCGCTGGGCCGATACTTATATTGCTTCTAAAGTGGACGACTATTTCGATATCTCCTCGGAACAAAGTAAAGCGCTAAAAAAAGACATCAAGAAAGATCTGGGCTTGATGAAAACCACGCTGCTGCCGCAATGGATGGAGCGCATTGATAAGATTCAAAATGACATCGATCAAGGCACTTTAAATGACGCCAAGGTTGCAGACTATTTCGGGTCCTTCTTTAAAGACATCGAACAGATCAATGCCCACTTTGCCACAACCGCGGTGGACTTCATTGCGACCACTCAGCCAAAACAAATTGAATATTTCAAAAAGTCTTTCGCGAAAAAGAATCAGGAAGATATTGAGAAAGCTCAGAACGTAACGAAGCTTCAAAAGGACTATTGCAGTAAGTATGAAGATATCTTTGAGATGTTTTTGGGGTCCTTGACCAAAGAACAAAAGCAAATGATCGAAGAAAGTGTGAAGGCGTCTCCGTATCCCGCAGAGCTTAAAGCTAAAAACAAGGCCTATATTTTTGCTGAGTTCGTAACCCATCAAAACTCGATGGATGAAATGAAAAAGTTCGTTCGTGAGTACACGACTTCGGCAGAGAAATTCGATATGCCGGAATTTCGTGTAGCGAATCAGGCGTATCAGGAAAATCTGCAAAAGCTGATCACACAGGTGATGACAAATCTGACGGATAAGCAGAAGATGGCTTTAAAGAGCAATATTAACGAAAAAGCCGAACAGCTGCGGTCGATTTCCGCTCTCTAAGTAAAAATGAATTTTAGTAAACATACCTGGATCCAACTTGCTGCGGTTTTAGTTTTTAGAGTGGGTATCTTAGTGTTCCTTTAGTTTCCAAAGTTACCCCGAAGCTAAGCACTCGAATTGCATTATGTCCCTTATATAGATTTACAAATGTTTAAATCGGAATAAGGGAGTTTCTATGAAAAAAATGATGACGACTTTGAGTATGCTGGCAATTTCTTTGACAGTATCCGTTTCCCAAGCCGGTATGCTGACTCAAACTCAAGCGATGTCCAAGGAGCAGGCTAAAAACGTAGCCATCGTTCACGCTCGCGTGATCGGTGCTGAAGCCGATATCCAGGTTTCCACGCGCATGAATTACCTTCCTAAGTACAATGTGTCTTATGTCTCTCACTTGAAATACGACGGCGATGCTTCCGGTAAATATCAAGTGGTTGTCGACCGTGTGGAGATGTTCCGTTCTTGTAAGATCACGGTGAGCATCAACGACATCTCCGGTGCTTTGGAAAGCAAAGAGATCGCTTGTAAATAAACAAACTGCTTAAGTCCTTCGCTGTCGCTATGCTGTTTTAAGTCTGGCGACAGGAGGACTTATGAATTTTCACGCCATCATCGCTTTGAGCCTATTTTCAGGCCTGGCATTCGCCCAAGTAACACTCGATTCACAAAGAGATACACCACCTCCTCGTGCCAATGAATCTAAAGAGCGCACAGAAGCCCGTCAGATGGTTGAAAAGGATAAGGCTGACCTGAACACCAAGATGAAGGAAGGCGCGCCTACGGCCGAAATACACGGCAAAAAAACCATGTTGCAAAGAAATCGCGTTCAGGAAAATCGCGAGGACGTAAATCAAAAGATCAAAGAAGACCAAAAAACCAAAGCCGAAGCTAAGCAGCCTCAAGGATATTAGGGAAATTTTCGGATTATCGGGGAGTCTGAGCCGGCGTTTGTAGGGTCGGAGGCGTCGTGATGGGCGCCTTTTGTATGCCCTTCCCCCAAATGTAGCCCACAAAATAAGCAGAACAGCCTATAAGGGCTAAAATCATCCATTTTTTCGCGCGGCTCATCAAAATTGCTTTCATTTTTTTAGTTTTAGCCGTTGACAACCAACAGTGGCAACTGTAATTTTGGCTTCTCTTTGAGCGCGGGAGTAGCTCAGTTGATAGAGCGATGCCTTGCCAAGGCATAGGTCGCGGGTTTGAGCCCCGTCTCCCGCTCCAATTTTTTTGGATAAATTTTTAAAACCCCGATAGCAATATCGGGGTTTTTCTTTTTCAAGCCTTTCTAGATTTTTCTGAAATAGAACTTACGAGATCTCCTACATAACTAACTCCACCTTTGGGTGAGTCGATTTGTGGCGAGCACATTTTGTAATGTATCCGTCTGAATATGAGATGGGGAATCTGATCTTTGGGAACGGTCTAAATAGGCAGTTGTTTTCTCCGATAAATAACCACGACTTTAGTTTGTCGAATGTACGTTGGAGGAATTTGTGCCTAAGTTATCTAATTGCTCTATCATCTTATTTATATTTTCCCTGCTGTCAATTTCAGTCGCGAGAGCTCAGTACTCATATGGCTATAATCCGATTTTTCAGGTTCACAACTTCCCTGGTGCAGAATTTTTGGGAGTTGAAAATGTCGCAGTTACCGCCGACTACAGAGTGAGCGTTGATGTAAAAAACTATTGTACACCATCTAGTAATGGTGGCCAGTTGGTAAGAGCTGATGGGATTGTAACAGCATATGCTGGCAAGAAATCGAACGGTCAATACTACATCAGTTTTATGCCTTTATATGGGCAATTTGGCTCCACAACTTCCGAATCTGTAGAGGTGTTTGATAATAGTGGTAATCCATCCATTCAAACGTTTTCCAAAAATAATTACATCAACGTGTGGAATCCGACGTTATTTGAAGTGCAAAATCAATGTACGTACGCCCACTGTCCCGATGGGCCAAGTTCATGTGAATATAGTTATATCTATAGATATAAATATTTTGGCGCAAACATAGCACTTTCAGAACGTCCTTCTGACTTGAAAGTTGATAGCATACAAGTTACTGGGCCTGGAATTTCTCCCGACGGGGAAGGTGGATACATAATTGAACGTCCGAAGCCCGGTACGATCCCACAAGATTACACTATTACCGCAAAGGTATCTGGAGCTTTTGATTTCGATGAAATTCAAAACTGGAATCATGCGATTTATACATTGATTGTGACAACCGGAGATCATTCGACTGCGCAATTAATTGATGGACTTAAGCTATATAGGGAGGGGAGTGTTGAAGTTACCCAAACACTCAGTGGTTTTGATTGGTGGGAGGGCGAGCCGACCGCGATAGAGGTTGGAATCAATACACTTGGTAATTTAACGGAAGTGAATTATTCGAACAACTACCTTCGAGTTCCGGTGAAAGAAGGAAAAGTAGATAAGAAAATATCGGTCAAAGGATTAACTTTGGCGCAGGTAGTTCTTAATCCCGAAAAATCACATTTTGATCAAAACTATATTTTTGAAAGCAGTGAAGCACTTATATTACCTGATTATGAGCCATTGCCTTTTGCTGAGACAAAAAGTTTCACTGCAGTCTTAGGAAAAAGTTTAGATTTTCAACCGGAAGTTGCGGTCTCTGGAGGTATCTCTGAAGGTAACTTCAGTGTCATAGTTAAATCAGGCAATGCGGAAATATGGAGAACTCAAAAGATTCCTTTTAATATTCTTCCCCCTGGAGGCGGTGCCTATAAAATTCCATTAAATGCCCTGCGAGGCCCGGTGTTGGCACCATATATCCCAAAGGATTCTGGTATATTTCATTTATCTGTAGAAGTAGAAGTTGAGTCATCCGAGCAAGTCGAAAAAGTTGGAATGAATGGTTTTACATTGGATGTCGTAAAAACCTATACGCCGATCACAGCTGTATATAAATTAAAATATGGAAACACAGAGGTTGCTCCGAATAATTTCGACAGAGTCTTGAGTGCGCAGGATTATTACAATGACATCCTCCCGATATCTGATAATTCACTATCATTCTGGAATATGGGCCAGGTATCTAGCATTAAAAATACCACCAAAATTGCTCAGCAGCTGGACCTCATGCAATTTGAAGTTAGACGCCTTTTATCAGGATTTGATAGAGCGATTGTAGTAGTGCCACCAAGTTATATGCAATTCGGCGGGTTCTGGTATCCATCGATTCCGGGTTCAATGTTAGTTCAGGAAAATCGAATCGCAACTGTCGCGCATGAATTATTGCATTCATTTGGCGTCAAATCAGAACTCTACAATCAAAAGCCTGGCCAGATTACTGAAGGATTAAATGCTAGAACAGGCGACGTATATAATACAACATCAGTTTCGGATACGGGTCCTTACGATGGTAATTTAAGCCACAGTCAGCTGAGATGGATGGATAATAGAAACTATTCGTTTGCGTTTCGATATTTGAGTCAACCGTTGATCAATACTCGAATCGTATTATTGACCGGCATTGTTAATTCAGATGGCTCAACGTCAAACGTCAATATTTATAAAATAGATAATAATACTGAAACGATAAGCGAGACGGTTGGTGGACTCGTCGTAAAGGGCTTGGATTCCAATGGTAATATTGTGGTGCAAAAGAATATACCAGCGAGTTTTACGAATAGCTTTTTGGCAGAAGGTGAAACTGTAGGCACATCAATTCCATTTGCTGTTAGACTCAGAGATGATTCTCGCATTGCAAAGGTCGAAGTTTTTAGTTTTGGAAGAAAAGTGATTTCTAGCAGTAAGAACGGATTGGCGATAACGGGGCTTATAGAAAGAATCCCACTCGCATCATTTAAAGATGGGACGAATCTTTCACCTGAAGCTGCTCAGTTGGTTAGGGAAAAGCAAAAGGATTTTCTTCGTCAACTGGCCACGAATGCTAAGATTGAAATGGATAAAAATAATAAAAACAGAGCTAATGCCTACCTTACTACTTTAATCACGCAGATTAAGGCATTTACAAATGCAAGTTACTCGTCTAGCGATCCATATGATGTTTCCCAGTCTTTTGTTGTGAATGAGATTAATTTGATCATTCGATCATTATAGAATTATAATTTTATCAAAATGATCATTGTTAGGGATCTGCGATGAATGCAGATTCCTGTGTTGCGGAGAGCTGATTGAAAACCTATTTCTATTCGTTTATATTAATCTTAATATTTTCAAATGCCGTTTATGCTGAATGTATTCCTTACGAAAAGAATGCATTTTCCGCAAAATTTAAAATCGTTAGTATTGAGTCAGCATCTTCCATATGCAGTGTAAACCAAAACATGAAACGAATCGGGTCTATTGAAATTCCACAGGATGGCTGCATTATTGAGTATGCAATCGTTAGGCCTATCTCAAAAAAAGTAACTAAAATTGCAACGACGATCACAGGCGGTTATTTAACCTACGATGTCGGTAGTATGTGTAAAAAAAAGGTGGGTGACGTAGTTGATTTAAAACTGGAACTTGCAGATTGCTGCCGGATTGTGGAAGCTGCGACTCTTGCAGGAGGGCCTGCTTGTAATGAGCTTTCTAAAAAGTGGTTAAAAAATCCTTCACCAGATTTTCTTAAATGTATGACTATGGCTCCATGGCAATCCAATAAGCTTTAGAATTTCGACACCGGAAATCAGTTGTTGTCTATGTTAAGACTGCGCAGATTTTCATGTGGGTGGTACGGTTTTAAATATTGAGTGTAATAACTTCCAGATATCTGGCAAAGGCCCTGAAGGAGAAATTGGGATTTCTCTCGCGGCGCTTATCAAATTCCAGCTTAAGGAGCTCTTGTGCTGTTTGCATGAAATGAGTTTTATAAAGCACTTAAACCACAGTCAATCTGGGCTATACTTCTTTCTTGCCATAGACAAACCACTATTTACCACGCGATAATGACCTGAACCCAATTTCAATACCAATTACAGTGCGACCAGACGCATGTAACGGCTTTGCTCAATGAGATCTAGACCTAGATCCTTTTGTCTGCAGCCGACCACAATTCCATCTCTAAGGACAGTTTTCCACCCGCATTCAACATAACTATAAACAAATAACAAACTACTAAACTAATCTGTGCTTGTCGCATAACAGGGAGCGCCTAGTGCAGTATGAGTTTCACGTTTTAAACGGGCGGTTCAACGACGCTCAACTAACGAATCGCTATGAGCAAGCATACGAGACCTTTAAAACCACCTGGAGCGAGGAGTTTTCCACGATCAAGGGGCAAGCTATGGTCATGCCCTCCAACGATTTCACACGCCAGGATTACATCGTAGCGCTTTATAAAGAGGATACCTGTGTCGCCTTAGATTGTATGCGCGAAGTTTCCCTTAAAAGCTATGTCCAGACCCAGGATTCCTGGTTCCAACCATGGCAGCAAAAGCATTTTGAAACTTTCGTTGCGCAAGGGAATGATCAAGCCTTGGTGAATTCCTATTTTACGGTTCACAAAGACCACCGCAGAACCATCGAGGGCGGAAATATCAACACCGCATTTCTAACTGGTTGCTTGTCAGTCCTATATCAAGTCCATCTGGGTTTTGATCTGATGCTGGGGATGATGAGAAACAACCGCTCGATGAATTCCTTAGGTAAAATGTGGGGCGGGGACGCGCTGGAGACAGTGACCCATAACGGTGTTCCCACAGATCTTTTCACATTCGAGAAAACGAAGATCATTCAAACCAGTCAAAAGTTTCCAAATTATGTTTTAGAGACGTTTAATTCCAATGAACTAGTTAAGAAAGGTCAGGCAAGACGTGAACGAGTTGCATAAATCAAAAGAGTTTCGAGCTGTCGTAGAATATTTCAACACCATGGATTTCACTAACCCCGAAGTTTACGCAAACTGGCTTGCGCAAACGTATCACTTTGTTTCGCACTCGGTACGTTTAATGTCTTTAAGCGCAGGCAGACTGCCAATCGATAATCCTGTGGGCCGCAGAATGCTTGCTCACATCGGTGAAGAAAAAGGACATCACACGGTAGCCGTCAAAGACATGGAAGCCATGGGTAAAAAAATCACCCAATACCCACCATTTGGTGTGACAAGTGCATTCTATCAATCTCAATACTTCAAAGTCATGTTTGAACATCCGTATCACTTGTTGGGACAAATCCTGATGCTTGAGGCATTCTCAGTCGAGGTTGGCGCAAGAATGTATGAAACGGTCAAAAAAGCCCACGGTGAAAAAGCAGCGCTCTTTGTAAAGATCCATGCTTTTGAAGACGTTGACCACGTTGAAAAAGCCGTAAAGACTATCAAATCATTCCCTCCAGAAAACGAAGCTGGTGCCACCGAGAATTTCTATCAGGCCTGCGAAATGTATTTTAATATCTTAAGAACAGTAAATGAATGCAGCTATCAGAAGCTGGTTGCTTCGGCCTAATTCTACATAATTGCAACGCGGCGGCTGGGGTCGATGGGTTCGATATAGGATGCAAACACAAACATCGTGTTTTCATTCGTCGAAATCGACTTCAGCGCGCAAGCGAATGAATGGGTAATACGAAATTGTGATTTCAGACGAGTCTGAGTTTCCTCGATCACATAAGAGGGGATGCTGCTTAGATCCACAACCTTCGTGCTTGCTTTAACTTCCAAAGTTTTTTCCACCAAAGGTTTTAAAACAGACATCGGACGGCTAAAGAGCTCCGCCGGCGTGTAAGACTCATAGTCTTCGATAGAATAATTGCCGAGCTTAAAGATCGTTTCATTTCTATAGAGCTGGTTTAAACCGAAATCCAATATTTCCCAAGCCATGTCGTTCGTTAAGCGTTCATAGACCTCGGTGGAAACAGGTTTCACGCCATGAAAACGGCAAATCATGCGCAGCTTTTCAAACTCTTCCAGGCGAACGGGAACGATTTCCATCTGTTTTATTTGGTTCAGAGTTCGCTCAATAGCTTTGGTTTGGATTTCATGACTTACGCGTACAAATGGACTGGAAGGTGAAAGTGCCGGTGTATCAATACCACGCTCCCTAAGCACTTCAGAAAGCTTAAGGGCATTGGCTTTAAAGGACTCTACAGCATTTTCCATTGGGTGGAGATAACGCCAAATCTGTGATTTGTAAATCGATATTAGACAAATGTAAGTTTGTTGAAAACAGTACTCTGCAGCCTCCAGCAAATGTTGCAGTCCCGGGGCGGTCCAGGTGTAAAGGTTTCTTGTTCCTCGGGTGTTTCAGAAGCTGAAACACTGTTTCAAAAAGGCTATTGACCGTGGTTTAAGTGCTTTATACAACTCACTTCATGCAAACAGCACAAGAGCTTCTAAAACTGGAATTTGATAAGCGCCGCGAGAGAAATCCCAATTTCTCCCTCAGGGCCTTTGCCAGATATCTGGAAGTCAGTCCTGCACAGTTGTCACAGATGATGACGGGGAAACGAACCATTACAGTAAAAACCATGAAAAAGATGGGCTCCCGCCTGGATCTCTCACCAACAGAAAAAAGCGAGATCGCCCAAGCTCTTTTAAAAGACGGCTCTAAACATCCGCCAGAGGCTCATCGGGTGAAATTAGATCAAGATCGCTTTCATGTGATTTCGGACTGGTATCACTTCGCGATCTTAAGTCTGACCCGCATCAAGGATTCCAAGGCAGACCCGCGCTGGATTGCGCGTCGTTTGGGAATCAGTGTGGAAGAGGCACACCAGGCTGTGCTTAGGATGGAGCGCATGGGGATTTTGCAGACTAAGCCCAAATTCAAGCAGGTGGGTGATTTATTGGATGTGGATTCGGAAATACCCTCTGAAGCGATCCGTAAATACCACAAACAGAATTTGGATCTGGCTATCGAGAAAATAGACACGGTCGAAAACAGTCTGCGCCAGATTCAATCCATGTCGTTGCCGATCAATCCTAAAAAGATCGATGCCTTTAAAAAGCTGATCGATGATTTCTTGGAAAATGCCTCGGACCTTTCTGGCAAGTCAGCCGGTACCGAAGTTTATAGTTTAAATGTTCAATTTGTTCCCGTGACATCCCCTTTGGAGAAATAATGAAAAATCTAATCATCACCTTGGCAGTCCTCTCATCAAGTTTACTGGTTTCCTGTGCCAGCGTTCATCCCGGAGCAATCGGGCATTCGTATGATAATTCAAATCCTATTAGTATTAATGTGAGTGCCGAAAATCTGGATTACTCTAAAAGAGACAGCTTTCAATTGATCGAAGTAACCATCGAAAACACCTCCGAAGAATGGGTTCGCATCGAGTCGATTCGCCCGCGCTTGCCAAATCCTGCTGAAAGTAAAGTCAGCGCCGTTGTGGGGCAAGACTTAGTGGACTGGGCTGAAGCAAAGCAGGCTCAGGCAAAAGTCGATAAGTTAAATCAGGATATTATTCAGGCTTCGCTAATGGGTGCTGGTGTTTTAGCTGCGACCAGTAAGAACTCCACTGTATCTGCATTAGGTTCTGTAGCGGCACTGGGAGGAATTGGATGGGCGGCGGTCACAGGCATCGCCGCAGACCAGCGTCACGCAAACGAAGTGATCAAAGTTCCAAGTACTCATCTTTATGCTCCGGTATCTGTCCCTGCAAAAATGTTTTTGCGTCGCTGGCTCCTGTTGAATAAACCACCGAATGCAGAGTTAACAACCCTGGTAATTGACGTGACGACTGTGGATGGTAAAAGAGGCGTGTATGAAATTCCGTTATCTCGTTAGCAGTTCTATTTTGATGATGCTTTCCGTATGTCTGGTGCATGCGGAAGGCAATAAAGTCGGCAATGGTGGGGACGGTGTGTTTTGCAAAGGCTCTAATGAGTCCGCGCGAATCCTGGATTTCTATGAAGGGGATTTAAAACCAACCGCGACCGAGAAAGATCCCTACGCGATAGCTGAAAAGAAGTTTACAGAACTTAAAAGTGCGGCACCAAAATTGGGTGAGCAGTATCTAAGTCGACTTAAGACCTTGCGTTCAGCAATTGATTTTAAAGAGGGTGTTGCGCTAACAAACATCAAAGATTCCAATCACCTTTTTAAACCTGTAGAGGCCGATTGTGAGGTGATCCAGGTCGTGATCCGTAAACGTTCACCACTGCCGGGCGAAAAGACTTTTATTATTCGCCAGGATCTTTGGGATCGACTGTCGCCAGTGCAGCAGGCGGGAATGATTTCTCATGAAATCATTTATGAACACCTGATGAAGCTGGGGGCAACGGATTCCGTAAAAGCCAGAGCCTTTAATAGATTTATCTTTGGTGAAAAGTACGACAGCGAAAAATTCTGGAAGTTCATTCAAGGACTGGAAGTCCCGATCTACCCTTGATGTTTATCGAAATCTTACCCAGCGAGACGACTTTTGCTGCATGATCAAAGATCGGGAATATCGTCGAACGGTAAGTCGTGGCGTCGCCGTGATCATATAAAACTTCGTCAAATGTTAGAGGTCGTTGGGACTTCAGCACTTGATCTTCTTGGGCTTGAATGACCGCATAGTTTTCTGCCGTCATTAAATTTTTAGCGTTTTGCCCCAGAAGCTGGTTTTTAGAAACATTCAAAGACTCCGCCAAGGCATCATTGCAGCCAGTGATGATTCCATCCATATCTTTGATCATTAAAATAAACGGAGCTGCATCCATAATCTGCTGCATGCGAATTTGATAGTTGCGCTCTTCGGTCACATCGCGAGCCGATGCAAATCGAACACCAAGCTCTGTATCAGCTGCCGCACTCCAGCTCAGTGTACGAAAATGACCGTCTGCTGCTCGGTAGCGGTTTTCAAAGCCAATTGAGCGCAATCCTAAATTCAGCGCATCGATATTTTTGCGAGTGGCTTCTTTATCGTCGGGATGAATGAATTCGAAAAACGGGGTTGTGAGTAAAACATCTTCGCTGTAGCCCAAGGTATTTACCAGGGAAGAGCTGACTTTTTTCAACAAGCCATCTTTGCCAGCGACCGCCATCAGATCACTGGAGATAGAAAAAAAGCGATCCAGGGTCAGTTGTGAGTCCTCAGTTTCAGAAAGGCGCTCTAACAAAATTCCGTAAACGCGTTTTGCCTTCGCTGATTCAAGATTAGAGGCATGGCAGGTTGCAATTCCAAAGCAGGCGAAGGTTGGAATCAGCACGATGAAGGCGACGAACTGAATCGTCCTGTATTGAGGTAAAAGGACGTTGCCAATCGCATAGAGCGCTGCCAAAGCCAGAACGGCAATCAAAGAAAACAAAGTCATTTTGTTTTGAATCTGCCAAAAATTGAAATACTCAATCGGCTTTTTCTTTTGATTTAAATCCAAGTGACTCCTCACAACGGCATTGGAGCATAATTTCAACCAAAGTTTCAAGAACAAAACCCCGAAGATTGCTCTCTGGGGTTTTTCTGGAAAATATTCTTATTTGGAACTTGTTGAAGGGCTGCATTTGATGAAAGGCATTTCTGCGGATAAGTATCCCTTCGGCGTCAGAATAACGGTTTTGACCTTGTCACCTCGCGCTTCAATACGTGCTTCCACCAGCTGTTGAAATACGTTGTCTTTTGTGACAATCAAAGTAACAGGCAATTTTCCATCTAACTTTGCCTTCTGAATCAAAAGCAGCAATGACGGATAATTGCCGAAAAATTTTCCTGTCTTACACATGGCTTCCGCTCTGTCGGTTTCCATAAATGCCGACTCGCCGGTCGTTTCATCGTGAAGAACTGACAAGCCTTCTATGTTTGTGTCCTCGTTTTTCGGATGAAGATCATTGCTCTTCATTTGGAATTCAAAAGTATAAGGATCTTCTTCTGCGGGAACGACTTTGTTCGGTAAAGATTCGCCAGTCAGTTCTTTATATGAAGCCAGTACAAAGCGAAGTGATGGGCCCGCCAAGTTCACGACAGTCTGTTCAATACCGTCAGTGGCGCAGTTTTTATCGCCAGCTTTCGCACTCATGCCCTGATTCACGCCTACCAAGTTGATTTTGCCATCTTTTTCAAAGTACACCGGGCCACCCGAGTCGCCGTGACAAAGACTGGTATCGGAGGGGCTTTTAATCAAAGACAAAATCGAAGACTCCCGTCTATTGGTAACTAAATAAGGAATTTCTTTTGGTTGCCCCGGGGCTTCAATCGGAGCCGTGATAGTAATCTTGCTTAAATTCAAGGTCGCGGTGCCGTTACGAAGGCGACCGTCTAGTGAAGTCTCTATCTCAGCATCATTGGAGTGCGTGCCAAACCCCGCAATGCGAATTAGATTTTGCGTTAAAGCTTCATAGCTGTCATTAATCACGACAGTTTTATACTTCGCCGGCATCGGATTTTTCAACTTAATCAAAGCAACGTCATAGCCCTTATCGTAATCTGAAGTGCTTTGAGTTAAGTCCAAATAAATCGGATGAGCGATGGTTTTTTCGACCTTTGCAACAGGCACGGGGTTTCTCATCCAGTCAGAATAGAGGCTGGCATTCGAGGGCTCTAGGATCGTGAAATTCTCGGCAGGAATAAGAGTACGGGGAGATTTTTTTTCGGTCACACAGTGGGCCGCCGTGATGATAATCGTGGGGCTTAGCAAACTGCCTGTGCAGACGCCATTGCCTGTATGTATTAATACCGTCGTTTTTGAAATTAGGTTTTCTTCGCGGGTCAGTTCACCATCATAGATATTTTCACGGGCTTTAGATTTAGCCAAATTGCCATTGCCCTGGGAGTTTGTACAGGCTGCCAGGGTCATCAAAACCGAAATCACCAAATACATGCTATTTTTCATTACAGGTTCTCCGCCAACGTGAATAAAGGTTGATCAAAGGACGTAAAGTGGCGTCCCTTGATCGCCTCAAGTGCGATTTATTGCCCCCTCAGGGGCTTTAATAGATCTTGGATAAGACCAAGCAATTTACAAGCCGCATCTAAACAAAATCCCATGACAACAAGCTTTAGTTTGTTTACATGACATCTGTGGGACTTCATCTATTACGCAGAAAAGAATCAATTTATTTCGTCGGTATGATTGCCTTGGGTAGTGGTATCAGTCTTATCGATAAACTTGAGACCACGGATTTTCACGTGTTCTTTTCAGGTTGTTTTCTGGTGTTGTTCACGACCGCTGTCGCTGAATCTTTCGGGCGCTAATCCAAAAAAAAAGCCTGTCTTGGTTAAAGACAGGCTGATCACGATTTAAAAATAAATATCGAAAATTAGAATGCTTGGCGAACTAAACCCATAACCGATTCTTCCGTTGTTTGCGCTGCAACCGTAACATGCACCGTTTTGTTATCAGCATGCAGAACTGCCGCAACTTCATCACGAGTCACAACCTGGCAAGCAAGACCGGCACCAGCGAAGTGCAAGTCCACGACTTTACCGTTTTGAGCAAGTGCCAATTCTTCAGCAGACCACTGAACTGTGTGTTCGCTTGCAATAGCTTTCTTGGTGTTATCGTATTTTGAAACACGTACCAGGAACATCATCGCTCCAAAGATCAACACTGCAAAAAAGGGCGCCCAGCCGATCACAAGCATGTGAGATGAAATCTTCTCGGACGCTTCGACATTAAAGAAGAAATCAAAAATAGCAATGCTGCTGCCGCTGATAAAAACAGCCCATAGAATTAGTGTGCAACCGGTTTCAATCAATTTTCGCATAAGTCACTCCGCCACGATCAGGGCTGATCCAAGAACTGAATTGGCGTTTTGGGCCAAACAGAACTTTCGGGATCGCCACAAATAAAACAAAACTATTAATCATCCAATAAGCGAACGGATACCAGATGGCTACAAAGCCCAGGCCTGTTGAACGCTCGTAACGACCGTGCAGGAATAAGCCCACCAAGAATTGGGTAAAGCTCATCACACCAGTCAATAAAATCGCATAACTTGGGTTGATGTCGTGCAGGTTCGTTCCGAACACTGCGCACAGAATCGTTACTGGCAACATAAAGGCCCAAGTCACAGAAAAGATATATTCCAAAAGTATCAAACGTAAACCCACGTCGCGGCTGTTTAATACAGATTTGCCGTGCTTAAGCACAACTTCAAAACCACCTTGTGCCCAGCGAAGTCTTTGCTTCCACAAACCCTTTAAAGTGTCAGGCATCAACACGTCACATTTTGCCTTCGGTTCGTATTTCAAAGACCAACCAGAAGTTTGCAATTTCCAGCTGATACCAACGTCTTCAGTCACAGTATCCGTGTCCCAGTAACCGATGCTTTCGATTGCTGATTTACGGAACATCACCAAGACGCCTGACAACGCAAACAAACGACCCAAAGTCTGGTGGTAACGCTTGATCATTCCTACGAGGGCGGAGAACTCTCCGACCTGTAAACGACCAACTAATGTCCCGCGATTTTTTACGCGCGGATTACCGGTTACGCCGGCCACGTGTTCGTCGCGGAAGTGTTCAAGCATAATGCGAGGAGCTTGAGCATCCAATTCTGAGTCCGCATCGATACATAGGATAAATTCATAACGGCTGGCCATTGCACCCAAAGTCAAAGCGGCGGCCTTGCCACGGTTTTGAACCAGATTGATCACGCGCATGTGGGGACGAGTCATCGCAAGTCTTTCCAGAACCATTTGCGTTTTATCGCGGCTGCCATCGTTGATCGCGATGATTTCGCATTTATCAGCAGGCAAGTGATCCAAAGAACGGATCGTCGCTTCCGCGCAGTTTTCCTCGTTATAACAAGGAATCAAAATAGTGTAGGGCTGGTCTGAAAACTCAGTCAGCTCCAGACGTTTGCGTTCTCTTTTAAAATAGAAAACGAATGCGCCCATGATCCAGATCATTGGCAACATGAAAGGAATAACTAGGAACAGGAATTTCAAAATCGCAGGCAGGTACGAAATAATCATTTTGCCTCTCCCTTGTGTTGAGGGACGCTTTTAATCACCGAGAACAGGTTGGTAAACTCTGCATCCGGTTCAAATCCTTTAAAGTTCACATCGTAATATAAATTCAAATAACCTTGAGCAATCAGGTGAGCGGCATCTGATTTATAGTCTTTTGGTAAAGACACGACTTCTTTGGCCGGGATAATGCCAGCTCCAGGCAAGGCTTTCGCTTTTTCCAGTTGCGCGCTCGTCAACATCACATAGTCAAACATATTGGGATTCAATGGCTGTTGGCCAATGATTCCAAACTTCCAGCGGGGGCGAATAGATTGAGCTGTTGATATCAACGTTTGTAGCGGCAGCTCTTCCAGGTTGTCTTTCGGAGATACCTCAAAAAAGACGCCATCCAAATCAGTAAATTTAGCCATGTCACGAATCGCGGCTGTCGCCAGCGCTGTGTTTTTTACGAAGGACTGAGGGAACTGCGCATACGCATAAGCAACGCGCGCGCGATTTTTCATTGTGTGTGCTGTGCGATTCAGGTAATCGCCACGCATTTTCATTTTGTCTGTCGCAAAGTAAGCGTCACCAGAATCAGAAATCGCTTTGATTAAAACAGCGCTTGGACCCAGGGCAAGACCCTTTTCCAATAAATCACCCAAACCTTGTTCGGTTTCAGATTCAGTATTTTTCCAGAAGCTATCAATGTCTACGCGGATCATGCGCATTGGGAATTGATCATTAAAGGCATTTTCCAGAACCGTCGCAAATTGCGGGATCTCCATTGTCGACATCACAAGACCCCGACCGATGTGAGAAATATCACTGGCGTTGTTAAGGCCCGGACGCAGGCTCATCTGGATTTTCATACCAGCGTCCTCTGCAGCTTTGCGTGACAGACCATTGGATTGACCGTAAGGCCAAACGACGACCGTATTGTCTTTTCCTAAGTGTTTCTTAAGTGCCTCGTTGCTCTTTTTAAGATCGGCTTGAACGCGGCTTACAAACTCCTCTTCAGATTGATAGGTCTTAGTCGTTGGATCATATTTGAAATATCCAGCCACAGCCGCCTGGTTACCTTGAGGATTAAAAACTTGGCCTTGATGCAGGTCATGAGTATGAGAGACAACCTCTACCAAGCCTGATTTCTGCATTTCTTTAAGCTGCTTCCAGTTTGCCATTTTGGGATTGGAATCTTTAAATCCGTAATCGGGAGCAGCACCGTCTTCAGTCCATTTCGTCACGACAGCGAAAACTGCCGGGTACTTATACTGTTTTAGCAACGGATAAACATTGTCATAAAATGAAGCCAAGCCATCATCCACCGTGATCAGAACGGCTTTCGGTGGCAGAGTTTTTTTGCCATGGTTGGCATCAATGATGTCTTGCAGACTTACGACATTATAGTGGGCTTTCAGATAGTCGAATTGGTCGACCAGATCTTTTTTGCGGATGCTGAACTCGTTGCCGACAAAGCCCGTGCTGACGTCATGGTAACAAAGAACTGCAAAGGAATTTGGTGGAGCGGATGTCATTGCGGGAGCGTTCAGGACTTGAGCTGTCGCAACAGCACCACAAAGCAGGGCAAGCGATGAGATAAGAAATCGGGCTGATTTCAGCATCAAATTTAGTAAGTTCACGTCTTGGACGGAAGTCATCGTTTTTACACCGCTTACGGGGGATTACCCCGTGGTTTTTTAAGTGGCAGATTTGTAATCCAGATCAAGCAAGGCGTCAACAAATGTCCTAGGAATAGGGTGCGTCTGAAATTAACCTCGCAAACAGATAAAAATCTTTTAATCTCGTGGACTCCGGAACGAACCTGGAAGTTTATAGGATAGGGACCAAAAACGGCGTGGGAATATTTTCAAATGCCAACCGGCCCTAAGAAGTCATTTTCAGTCCAGACGCCCGGTTTTGGATGTGACATTGGACACCAAGTTTTGAATGATTATTTTATGAAATCAGCCTTCATCACAGTTGTTCTTTTAGTTGCACCCGCAATGTTAAATGCTCAAATAAAGCCTCATTGTTTTGCACAGCCCTGTTCCATCAAAGGAGACTTCGATGGCGACACTAAAGAAGACATCGCAGACCTGGTCGAAAACTCTAATAAGCGCGGCATTCGCATTAAATTTGGTAGTGGCAAGCAGGTGATCATTGGCGCCGGGGAAAAGTCCATCAAAGGCCTTACGGATTTAATGTGGATGAACCTTTGGGAGCTGCATAAAGGACCCATCGAAAAATCCACAATCAAAGGGTCCGGTAAAGCTCCCGTGGCTAAAGGTGATACTCTGAAGCTCTCCGAAGAATTTGCGACCTCGGGCACTCTGTACTGGGATGGCAAAGAATTTAAATGGTACCCCCAAGTCGGCAAATAAGGATTGATCTATGTCATTGCTGGAAGCTCTTAAAGACCAAAATCAATTGATCATTCGTCAGCGCAAGGAATTGGCGGAGTTGATTGGTTTTGAGACTCGCAATAAGTATGAGATTTGTGATCAAAACGGGCAGGTGATTGGCTTCTGCGCTGAACAACAAAAGGGCTTTTTAGGGCTTTTAATCAGGCAGTTTTTGGGCCACTGGCGCAGCTTTGAACTGCATTTCTTTGATAATCAACGGCAGCAAGTCTTTACAGTAAAACATCCTTTTAAAATCTTCTTTCAACGTCTGGAAGTCTTCTCTACGCGGGGGCAGTATATTGGGGCTCTTCAGCAGCGTTTTGGTATTTTTCGTAAAAAGTTTGATATCGAAACACCGCAAGGCCGAGTGATCATGAAAATGGAGTCGGGCTTTTTGCAGTTTTGGACATTTCCTATCTTTAAAAACTCCCAAGAGGCTGCGGTTATCAGAAAGAAATGGTCAGGCTTATTTAAAGAGGCCTTTATGGATGCAGATAACTTCCAAGTAGAGTTCGGTCGCGCTGATTTGAGCGAAGAAGAACGCAGTTTGATCCTGGCTTCAGCGATTTTCATCGATCTTCAATACTTCGAAAGAAAAGCGAACTCGTAAAACCGATAAAATCGGACGTCCTTTATCAAAATATTCTCAAGATCCCTTCGCGGCGCGCCTTAAAAACCGCGCCTAACGCTGGACACATTCAACTTTGTCCGGACAAACCTTGGACAAAGTTTGGTCTGTCCAACAATCCCAAAAAGCCCTTTAATTTCGAATTTACATTTCCGGCGGAAAAGTAGAAACACCATCTCATTCGAAACGAACAAGTTTTTAAAACAAAAACACTTTTAACAAAGGGAATAACAATGAAATTCGTAGCAATGATCGCTCTATTGGTTTCTTCTTCTGCATTCGCAGCTAACTACTCTGCTGACACTTCTTGGGAAGTTCTTGAAAAAGACCCAACAATCAAAATCGAAGCTGGCACAGTATTCATGGGTTCTGCTATCGACTACACTTTCGTATGCGTAGACGGTGCTAACCTTCGCACTAAAAAGCCAGTTGCTCAATACGACGTTATCACTATCGGTGACAACTACCGTAAAGAAGTTTACAAAGGTTCTAAATTCTTGACGACTCCAATTAACTACACTCGTACTGCTTGGGAATGTGAATGGAACGTTAACGGTAAACACCGCACTTGCGCTGACAAAGTTATCTCTGGAACTTACGCTCTAACTGTAGACGCTAAAGTTTCTAAAGTTCTTAACACTAAAAACGGTTACGAAAAGTTCTTGTTCACAAAACAATTGAACGTACCAAACTGCCAGTAATTACTTACTGTTAGTTAGGACTCCGGGGCTTGACACCAAGCCCCGAAAGTCGTTTGTCTCGTTGCATTGAACCCCGTCCTGAGATAGTGAAAGCCATCGATTGATGGGGAACAATGGAAATTAACGTCGAACTAAACGAGCGCCAAACGGTAAGTTCAATTCCGGACCAAGTGTCCCAGGATATTGAGACTTACTTGTTGCGTTTCAAGGACCCGAAAAAGGGTCTAAGTATGTTGGCGACGAAGTCCCAGATTCACGTAAAGACGTTGAATAGATTGCGAGAGAAATCTCACAATCCAAATTACTCCACTCTTTACAAATTGTATTCCTGCTTGCTTGATACTCGCGATCTGACTCATCTGATTACGAAGGTTCCACCTTCGGTTCGCGAAAAGCTTGAAAAGACGGATCCACAATTAAAGTCTTCGCCCCTTCATCGTTTTAATTTTGATCTTGAAGCAGACTTGCAGAAAGATCCTTGTTTCACAGAACTTTATGTTCTGGCCGAAACTCGCCCCTTCGATGCTAATTTTGTCCAACAGAGATTCGGTTCTTATGGTCTTGGAGTGCTCGAACGCATGGTAGACCAAAAAGTTCTCCGACCCCTCGGGAATGGACTTTATGGTCAAGGTGAGGTGAGAGCACCATTTTCTGCGGAAACTATTAAATCCGTGGGAATCAGGCTCACAGAGCGATACTTAAAGCCGGGTAACTCCGACGTTAACTTCGCGAACTTAATGAATGTCTATTTCGAATCAATTAGCGAAGAGACATATCGGGAATGGATTTTGATTGAAGAGCGCGCTTTTAAAGAACGCGTAAAGCTTCTCGAAAAACCTGAGGCAAAAGGAAACATTCCAGTTTTTGCTTTCACGGCGATCGACACGCTTTTGGAGAATGAATAATGAAACTATTTATCGCACTACTTATTGCTTCTATTTTAGTTATTGGCGCGGGCCAAAGTGCATACGCAGGTGGCGGATCTTCCGGTGGTTCTGGTAACCAACCTCCACATGGAAACGGCAGATAGCCGATTCCGATATCAGGCAACAGCAGATAGTCGTTACCAAACATTTGATTTATAAATTATGAAACCCGATGCAGAAATGCATCGGGTTTTTCTTTTTAAGCGATAGATCCCTGATTGCAGGTGTTCGCTGCTTCTGTTGCTCTGAATCGCAACAGTATTAAAACGGCTCCATATACCGTTGGTACACGAATTGCTTTTTATTCTTCATGAGCTTTGCAGGGGAGCAAAGTGACACTGAGGGGTAGGGACAACAAGTGAGTCGAGTGCATCATATTTTAAGATCAGCTTTAGAGAGAAGACAGAATCTAAATCCAAAATATTCGTTACGTAATTTCGCCAAGGACCTTGCGGTCAATCCAAGCTTTGTTTCTCGCATTTTGACTGGAAAACAAACGGTGCCGACTTCGCGGTTGGAGCAAATCATTCAGACGCTGGAAATGGATGTTCACACATCCAGGATGCTAAAAATCGAATTGATTAAAGATTATATGAAAGAGCTCGGGCTCCACGAAAAAGAGCTCCTGAAAGAGGAGCTCTGGGAATCAGTCGTTGAAGAGGTTACTTAAAATTATCTGAACACGACCTCGCAGCGTACGACAGAGCCTGTACCAGTAGGCTTCGGGTGAAAGATCTCTTTGGCTTTACTTGCCTGAATCGTCGCTTCTTTAGCCGTGCCCCATTTTTTAATGCCTTCCGTAAGCATTTTAATTGTGATCACCTGAGAGTGGGGGCTGACTTTCGCCATCGCCATCACGTCTTTGACCACTTGTTCTGGCATCATGCTTGGGTGCAAATAAGCATCTTTGGAGGAAATACGCTCTTTTTCCATTTTCTTAACCAGATAGTTAGCCAAGATGCCCGTCACGGTCGGGGTTGCCATAGAGGTGCCTGACATGTTTTGACGACCCAATGGCGCGTCTAAATGGATTTTAAGAGCTATCGACTGTTGCAGTGAATCGATCATAGAAGTTGTTTCGAAGGCATTGGCTTGAGCCTTAATTTTTTCCATGATCTCTAGATTTTCAAAGGTCTTGCCAACGAGACTTTGAGCTTCTGCAACGCCTTTGAATTGACCGCTAACCATATTTAATGTGGCTTCAGAAGATTTCGCCGGAACCGAAGAATAGATTTCCTCGCCCGTTGAGAAAATTTGTGGGACTTTCGGATCGATCAAAATATTTGTAAATGCTGTCAGTGTACCATTTACGTTAACACTTCCTACTGCCAAGATGTTCTTAACAGCATTGTTTGGAGTATCTTTAAAACCTTTTCGTTGAGAAATTTCCAAGAAGCGCGTGGATGTAATACCCACTGGGAATCCAGCTTTGGTCACGCCATCCAACCAGCCACCGTCATTACCGGTGGCTACAACAAATAAAGTGCCTGGTGCTTTTTCGTTCATCGTTTGACCAATTTTATAGCGAACAAACTCTGAAAACAGATCATTCACCATGGATTCGTGCTTTTTGTCGAGATTGTGATCTTTTTTGAAAGTCGTACCCAGTGAAACATTCGCTAATTTCAGTTGTTCCGCTCCAGCGGCTTCAACGGCCTTAACGACGTCATTGATGAAAACCGCATCCAAGGTTCCCTTAGTTGTTTGTAGGTAGTCTCTTAAAATGGACTCGGCCCGCTTTGGCGTCATTTTCATTCCTGAATATTCTTTACTGATAACATTCATCAGCTCAGCGACGATCGGTAGCTGAATCCAGTTGTGAAATTCCGAAATATACTGATCCGTAATCATTTTCTGTCTTGCCGGGGACAAGCCAATCGGGCCCGTAGTCACGCGAAGAGGGACGATACGAATATCTTCATTTTGATGAGCAATCACGCCCGATACATGGGTTGCGTGACTGTTGGAATTGCTATCCGGGGCCAAATACGGATGTTGTGTGCGAATCACATAACGACGCAGATCCGATTTCATTTTTTTATACGCTTCAGGATCTTTTTGGATATTCTGAAGTGTTTGCGCCAAGGGTCTTAGTTTTTCAATATTTTTGATAGCATTACGAACGGCTTCTCGCTCATCCTTTTTTAAGGAAAGGTCTTTGAGAAGTTGTTCATAACGAGGCTTGTTTTCCGAAATGATACTTTCCACAACTTCGACAGGAGTTTTATCGTTCCAACGGTCGCTCGCTTTGATTTTGCGTTCAAGCTGCGTCAATGGATCAAAAGCGTCAGCGCCCCACAGAACCATGTTAAAGGCAGGATCTAATGTTCTGATGGCATCACCGCGGTCAACTGGTAGAGCTGCTTGAGCCTGTTGAATTTTCAGGTAGGTCACAAGATTCGCAATGTTCTTGTTAAGTCCGGTCTTTTGATCCGTAACCTCCAAGGCTTCTTTCATGGCTTCATAAAATCTTTTTCCATGCTCCATTCTTGAAGCGTATTTGATCATTTTTGGAACATAGCTATCAGGTCCCGTATAGAAATCGAACGCTTTATTGGTTTTCAGTTCTTCAAGTGAGTACGGTTTTTCTTTTCCGTAGGTCGAAATATGGTCTTCAATCTTTACTAACTTTGTCACTTCCAAAGCACCTCGCAAAGACAGACTTTCTTTAGGAAGTTGAGCAAAAAGACTTTCCTTTAATTCTGGATCATTTTGCAGGAGTGCATAGAAATGCTCGACGAAAATATCGTTGGACTGTTTAATCAATTGAAGTGGGCTTTCGACGGGTTCAACAATTAAGCCATTTTTGATTTCTCTTGCGCCAAATGAAAAGAGGGTTGGATCCACCATCACGTGAGTTCCCGAAGGGCCTCCCCCCATGACGTCAATACCGGCGCCAGCGACTCTGCCGTCGACGATACGATAGTCAATTTGTGCTTGGAGGTCTTTATGTGCAATATCGACTCCGCTATCGATAACACCAACTCGTAATAGATCCGTTCTGCGTGCATCTTTTTCTTGACGGATCACGATGGCATCACGTTCTTTTTGGGAAAGCTCGCGCACTTGACTGCGCATCCATTCAAGTTGGCGGGGGAATCTGCCATTCCAAAAAGTATCGCGAGGATCTTGTGAAGGACCGGTTTTGCACGAAGGTAGTGCCAGGATAACGGCCAACGATAGCATCATCACGCGGCTTTTCGTTTTCACTTGTGTCATGGAAATCTCCCTTTTTTCTATATGCCTTGAATAAAGCAAATAGAGCGCCAAAGGGACTTTAAGTTAACGGAAGCAAGGTTGTTGTGTAAGTGCTTGTAATTGCAGGCGAAGTGCAGACAACACAGAGGGAATGGGGGCTGTTGACCCTATTGAAACGTCGAACCCCAATAATGGGGCTCATTTACGGCTGTTGAGTTTTCTAGTAAATCCCTAGGATTTTCCACCAAACAGCGCCCAGTCCCATCCAGATAATGATGTAAACGACAGAGAAAATGAAACCAATTCTCCACCAATCTTTCAAATCAACATAGCCCACCCCATATAATATAGGAGCCGGTCCATGCGCATAGTGGGTCAATACTCCAGAAAGAGACCCCGTAAATCCCAACATCAAGGCAACTAATTTTCCTTCAATGCCGACCGCAAGAGCGACCGCGAGCATCGCAGAATACATCGCAGCGACATGGGCTGTTGCGCTCGCAAATAAATAGCGCGTATAGAAGTAAACCAGGATCACCGCGGGAAAAGCCCAATACCATGGCAGATGACCCAGCTCGCCTTTCACGATGCCGCTAAACCAACTGACGAATCCCAGTTGATTCAACCCTTCGGCCATCATAACGAGAGCTGAAAACCACACCATCGTATCCCACGCGCCTTTTTCACCTTTTACATCTTCCCAAGTTAAAACTCCGCTTAGCAATAAGAAGGAAAGGCCAATCATCGCACCCACAGTCGCATCGATTTTCAATTGTGGTCCGAAAATCCACATCACCAAAAGCATCACGAACGCAACCACCATCAACCATTCGTTTCGAGTCACTGCTCCCAGTTCTTTCAGTTTTCCTTTGGTTTCTTGTTGCACAGAACGCGTGTCTTTTAATTCCGGGGGATAAATTTTAAAAAGCAGCCAAGGGGTCAAAGCCAAACAAACAAGTCCCGGCACCAAGGCCGCCATCGCCCAGCTACCCCAGGAAATTTCCACGCCCAAGTCTTTTGCAAACTTCTGGCACATGGAGTTGGAGGCGGTTCCTGTGATGAACATCGCCGCACCTAGGAGATTGGCATAATAAGAATTCAAAGTTAAATATGCGCCCATCCGACGGTGAGTTTTAGGATCGGCAGGATCAGAACCAAATCCCATCGAGATGGATTTCATGATTGGCATCAAGATACCACCGGCACGAGCGGTGTTGCTTGGGGTGGCTGGCGCCAAAACCAAATCTGAAAAGGCTAAACCATAAGCAATACCCAAAGGTGTGCCGCCAAGTTTTACGATGAACCAATAGGCAATTCGTTTTCCCAAACCAGTTTTTATAAACCCGCGAGAAATAAAAAAGGCGATGGTGATCATCCAGATGGTGCCGTTGCCGAATCCACTTAAAGCTAGCTTCACTGATTGAGAAATATCACCCGGGGCGCGCAACTGGAGGGCCGCCACCAAGGCAATTGAAATCATCGAAATACTTCCCATAGTCGCGGCTTTGATAACGATTCCAAAGATCGCTGAAATAAAGATCGCAAACAAATGCCAAGCACCTTCTTTTAGGCCGGCAGGGGGAGGAGTGATCCAAATAAGACCGCCTAAAATAACCACCGCGAGCCAGGCCTTATAGTTCATTTCCTGATCTTTATTCATGAGAATCCTTTCACTTGGATAAAAATAGCGTAAATGACTTGTTTCAGAGTGTAAAGGAACTTGAGTTTAACGAAAAAAAATCTGTCATGCTAAACGTCAGATGTTTGCGTACCCCCTCTTGCTATGTATCATCATCGGATGCGCATTCGACAAGTTGGTTTCTCATCTCGCTTAAAAGCACATCGTAAGCTCCTGACTTTGGAGACTTTGAAATTCATCGTGGAGTATCTTCGCGATGGAAATGCGCGCTTGGCGGCGTTTCGTTCCGGGGTTCCCGAAAACTATGCTTCTAAACAAGGTGCGTGGCTGAAGAAACATCCCATCGTTCTAGCGGCGATGGAGGCCGAAGTTGATGAGCGCGATGCTTTGCGATTGCAAAAAGCCGTCGCGGAAATCGATCGCCAGATGGATATTTGTAAAGACATTTTAGGACTGCAGGATTTTTAATGAAGAATCATTTTTTGAAGTTTGTCCTTTTCTTTTTCGTTTTGATTTCGCTGAAAGCCCAGGCGCAGATGTTTTCTGGGCTGATGCCGCCCTCCAAGCAGCGTGGAGTATTGACGTACACAGGTTCCATTCAACCTGATACGACATTTAATTCAACAGAAGGTAAAGCGAGTTTGAATCGAGGCACTGTCATTACGAGTGTTCCGGTTTATAAAACTGAAAAAGAAAGCTATGGCGTCAGCATGTTAGGGCATTGGATGGATTTATATCCAGATCAAACTGCCATGCCAGATCTTTATCAATTTGATGTGGGCTTGACGTACACTCGCATGGTGGATGAAAAAGCGTACTGGGCCTTGAACGGAAACTTTGGTTCTGCCAGTGATAAACCGTTTAAAGATCCTTCGGTAGATACTATCGGCGGAAATTTCTTTTATATCGATCCGGTGGATGAAACGGGCAGTTGGGTTTATTTGGTGAATTATTCGAACAATCGCCCGATTCTGAATGGAATTCCTCTTCCGGGTTTTGCTTATATGTACACGCCTTCGAAAACATTCCGCGGAACATTCGGTGCGCCTTTTGCGACAATTTATTGGGAGTTTGTTGATAGATGGTCTCTCAACTTTTTCACTTTGATTCCTTGGGTGATTAAGACTTCTGTGGATTATTCTATTGCGGGACCGATGAAAGCTTCCTTGGGGCTCGATTTTTCGCAATCGACTTATTACCTGTACGGTCGCGCGAATCGTAAAGAGCGTCTGTTTTATGATGAAAAGCGGGTGTATGCAGGATTTAAAACGCCTCTTTCTCAACAATTCATCACAGAAGTGGAAGTGGGTTATTCATTTGATCGTCGTTATTTCCAGGACGAGAACTATGATATCAGTCCCAAGAATGCAATTCACTTGGGAACAAGTCCTTATCTGAAGCTGCAATTGACGTCTTTGTTTTAGATTTTAGCGATCGGAAGAAAGAAGGCGGTAAACAGAAGTACCGGCTGATGCAAAAAACACCGGCTTCTGCGTTTTTGCAGAAGCGATCTTCAAATAGCTGCTCAAAAGAAGAGCCAAGAAGATGAAAAACCAATTGCTTGGTGAAAGGTGTAAAAGCATACGTTCCTAGGAGCTTTTTTTGCTCTTTAAGTAACCAACATAGTATTCGATACCGCTAGTTATACTCAAAATGACGCTTACCCACAAGACCCCGTAGCCAACTTTGTCCAAATAGGGCACGTATTGGTCAATGTTTCCAATAATTACAATGGGAATGGCCACCATTTGCATGGCCGTCTTCCATTTTCCCGCTGGTTTGGCGTCTATGATTATTTGATCTGCCGCAGCAACCGAGCGGATGCCCCCGATAAAGTTGTCCCGGGCCAAGATAATGATCACCATCCAGGCGTCGATTTTCCCCAAAGCCAAAAGCATCGCCAGGATACTGGTGACCAGGATTTTATCGGCGATGGGGTCCATGAATTTACCGAAATTACTGACGGCGCCGTATTTACGAGCATAGAAACCGTCAAAATAGTCCGTGATGGAAGCGAGCATAAAGATGAGCGCCGCGACGATATTCCATTCAAGTTTGTTGGGATACATAGCCCCAACAACAAGCGGCACCATAAAGATGCGGCTCATGGTAATTCTCATGGGAAGCTTTTTTTGCCACTCAGTGACTTGCATGCATTCTCCAAATCGCGCGAAAAAAATAATGCGTAGACTTAAACTAACAATTTAGTCTAGAAATAATCAATGTTTATTCATCGTCATAAAGTGCAGTTTTACGAAACAGACCTCATGGGAATTGTCCATCACAGCAATTACCTGCGTTTTTATGAAGAAGCGCGGGTTGCATGGGCGATCGACAAGGGCTTGATCGACTATCAAAAACCGGAATCTGCCAGTTACTTTGCGGTCTATGAAACCCAAGTGAAGCATCTGAAGCCGACTTTTTTTGGCGATGATCTGGAAATCGAGGTTCAAGCTCGTGTGGAGCTAAGTCGTCTGATTTTCCAGTACCGCATGCGTGGGCGTGGGGGTACGACGTGTTCCGTTGCGCAAACAGTGCATGTGGCCTTGGATAAAGATTTGAAATTGATGAGATTACCGGCCGGGATTAAGGCCGCAGTGGAGAAAGAATCATGGACAGAAACCTGGCTTTAGAATTTGTACGTGTCACCGAAGCAGCAGCACTGGAGTCCGCTCGTTGGATGGGAAGAGGCGATGAAAAAGCCGCTGATGCCGCAGCCGTGGACGCCATGAGAAAAGCTTTCGACGTGCTTCGTATGGACGGCACCGTCGTCATTGGTGAAGGGGAGCGTGATGAAGCTCCGATGCTTTACATCGGTGAAAAGGTTGGAACTAAAACTGACGATGCTCCGGCATTGGATATCGCTTTGGATCCACTGGAAGGCACTACAATCTGCGCTACAGGTGGACCTGGTTCCATCTCTGTTATCGCGGTCGCTGAAAAAGGAAAATTCCTTCATGCGCCGGATACCTACATGGATAAAATCGCCTGCGGTCCTGGGGCTAAAGGTAAAATCGATATCGATAAATCTCCGACTGAAAACGTACAGGCTGTTGCAAAAGCCTTGGGTAAAGAAGTCAGCGACATGACGGTTGTGATCTTGAATCGTCCTCGTCACAAAGAATTGATTGATGAAGTTCGAAAAACGGGCGCTCGCATCCAGTTGATCGGCGACGGCGACGTTTCTGCTGCGGTTTCTGCAGCTTGGCCGGATTCGGGTATCGATTTGCTGATCGGTATCGGTGGCGCCCCAGAAGGTGTTATCTCGGCGGCAGCTATGCAATGCTTGGGTGGTGACTTCCAAGGTCGCTTGAAGTGGAGAAACGAAGAAGAAAAATCTCGTGCCTCTAAAATGGGTCTAAAAGACCTGGACAAAAAATTCACTTGTGACGAACTTGCAAGTGGTTCTGTGATGTTCGTGGCAACAGGGATCACAGATGGCTCCTTGCTTAAGGGGGTTCGCTTCCTTCCGGACGGAAAAGCAAAAAGCCATTCGATTGTGATGCGTTCTCAAACGGGCACAATTCGTACAATTGAATCGTTCCATGATTTTACTTGGAAGAAAAACAAGAAGAACTAAATCATGAGTGCACAGCTTTTTTGTTTCAGTTGCAAAAAAGAATTATCCTTCGCAGGAAATATCGGCCGTCGTGAGGAATGCCCTCACTGTCGCGCCGATGTGCACGTGTGCAAAAACTGCGATTTCTATGATCCAAAAGTTTACAACGAATGCCGGGAAACTTCGGCAGATGTCGTGCGCGAAAAAGATCGCGCAAACTTTTGCGATTATTTCACTCCGCGTAAGGGCGGAGCTGGACAGGAAGATCAGGCGGCTAAATTGAAAGCGGCCGCTGAAGCTTTATTCAATTTTAAAAAATAGGAAATGGTGAATACAACGCAATCGACTGCGTTGTCGGGCACTATCAGGGGCTTTGGGCTGGAGTTTTTGGACTTTGGGTTCCTTTTTTGCGCGAATCGAAATGCAAAAGGGGGCTTCCGTCCGTAGCCATTTTCGCTTTTCGTGTTTAGGATTGTACTTGTAACTGTGAGTTTTCTTAAAGGAGGGTGAGATGCCTAACAGAGAGATGTCTCAAAAGCAAAATAGCAGCATGCCAAAATCCGATGTGCCTCCGAAATTTTCCGAGGACACGCATAAAAAATATCATTCCGACCAATCTGGCCAACTGCCTGATGAAGAATTTCAAGCAGACAGCAACTGGCCCGAGGAAGATGAGTCTCCAGCTCAAAATGCTTCGCAAAGAAATCCACCGGGCGCCACGGAAGCCGATCGTTCACTGCGTGGTTCGAAAGTGAATCAGGCTAAATCCGGGAAGGGCCGGATTAAGGATGACGATGAGACGGAATTTGAGCGAACCGGACGCGAAAGTTTAATAGATAATTCCAGCGAAAGACGTAGTAAAAAATCAACTCATTGAACAAGAAATTGAATGATGAGAAAGATTTAAGCTAACGACGGACGCTCGAGTGAAAATGCACGACTTAAAATGCCGTGCATTTTCTTTTTTAGTCATGCGTACAAATATCCAGGCAATTTACCACACTAAATTTCTAATTTGGAGTCGCGCTGGTGACACCATTTCGTACGTCTGTTAAGGTCTAAACAGATGAAAGCTCTGAGTCGTGCCGTACTGGATAATATTGAACTGGATTTTTGCCGTCGTAGTAAAGCGGCAGCAGTCGGCTTTATGGTGGTTTTTACGATTTTATTAATCAAACCCGTCGCCACCACTCCTTCTTTTTATGTTTGGCATCAGTTGGCGGCAGGGCTTGCTCTGGGCTGCAGCACACTGCGCTTGATTATTGGTATCATCGTGAGCCGTGATGGCTTGAAAGCACTTCATAAATGGGCGGGGCTTCATGGTGTTCTGATTCTAATCAGTTCCACTTGTTTGGGGATTCTTTGTTCGATGGGGTTTTGGGATCCGCAAAATCCCGACTCAAAGATCTTTGTCACAAGCTTTCTGGTCAGTGCGATCATGGCGGGGTCTGCGACCTCCCTTTCTTTAAGTCCGCGCATTTCGGCTTACTTCTTAATTTGGGTTGGAGTCATTCCGGGGTTGTGCCTGGCGTTTTCAAACCATCAGGGTGATCTACCGTACGGCGTTTGGACTATTTTCGTCTTTACGTTTGTAGTCTACGTTTACGGAAACTCTCGTGAATTTTACCAAAGTATGGTGACACGGTATGAAACCGAGGAAGCGCTTACTATTGAAAAACAAAATCTGACCTTGGCAATTCAACAATTGGAAAATACCCAAGACGAATTGTTAAATCAAAAGTCTCGTGCCGAATACTCTGCCAAGCTTGCCTCTTTGGGTGAGATGGCCGGGGGGATTGCCCACGAAATCAATACGCCTTTGAATGTGATTTTGCTTTCCGCGGAACAGCAGATGGAGCTTTTGGAGGACAGTCAAATGGATCGTGAGACCATGAAGGCTTCGATTGAAAAAGTTCAATCCACAACAAATCGTATTGCAACCATCGTCCGCGGTCTTCGTACTTTTGCTCGTGATGGTGCAAAGGATCCGATTGAAGCGATTCCGGTGCAAACCCTTATCGATAACACGCTCTCACTTTGCTATGAGAAGTTTAAACTAGCGAATGTGGATCTGCGATTACCCCCGCCAACGAATTTAATTTTGCACTGCCGCCCGGTGCAGATCTCTCAGGTGATGCTGAATCTTTTGAACAATTCTTTTGAGGCCATTCGTGATTTGCCTCAAAAATGGATCGCCATTGACGTGCTTGATTTGGGCGACCAAATTGAAATTCGCATCACTGATAGTGGCGAGGGGATTGATCCGGTGATTCAGGCTGAAATTTTTAGACCTTTTTATACAACCAAAGAAATTGGTAAGGGGACGGGATTGGGTTTAAGTATTTCCCGAGGCTTGATTGAGGCGCACCACGGGCAGCTTTATGTCGATACCGACCACCAGCACACGTCTTTCGTGATTCGACTTCCCAAATAGATTTTTAAAAATTAGGCGGGCAGAGCTTGTTTGACCATTTCTAAAAGCTCGGCTCTGTTCACCGGTTTTGGAATGAAGCCCACACAGTGCGGATTTTTTTTGAGTTCGTCTTCGTCGCCGCCCACATAGCCTGATATAAACATCACACGGGTTTCATCGTTAGGTACGTCGCTAATCCGTTTTAGAAGCTCAAAGCCATCGCAAACAGGCATACGGATATCGCTGATAACCAGATCGGGATTCCAGGATTTGACCTTTTCAAAGCCCACACAGCCATCTTCGGCGAGTGCAACTTCGTAGTTGGCACGAGTCAGAAAGTAGGAGATCAAGTCACGTAAGTCTTTTTCGTCATCTACGATAAGAATCTTGTGTTTCATGATCGAACTCCTTTCTGCCTCCGGTATATGTAAGCTTTTGTGCCTTGTCCAGTTAAGAGCCTGACGTCGAACGCAAGATTAAGTCGATGTAACATAAGCATTTAAGGGCATATGTCGGGGGTGGTCTAGGCTAGCGTTGACTGTATGTGATCTGAAAGTCACAGTGATTGCATATGGCAAAAGCATCAACCACAGAAGTTTTCAACTGCACCCCTGAGCAATTTTTTAAAATCATCTCTGACTATGAAAAATACCATGAGTTTTTGGCAGAGGTTAAACAATGCAAAGTCCTAAAAACTGAAGGCAATCGTAAACTCGTTGAATACAACGTAGCGGTCGTTAAAACCTTCAAGTACGCATTGTGGATGACGGAAACTCCGCCCACGGGCATCACTTGGGAGTTTGCTTCTGGTGATATGTTTAAAACATCTGTGGGCTCTTGGAAACTTCAAGATGAGGCTGGGAAAACTCGCGCCACCTACACCGTTGAAGCGACCTTCAACATGTTTGTTCCAGGTCCCATTGCCAATGCTTTGGTGAGCGTAAACTTGCCGAACATGATGAGCTCTTATCACAAACGAGTGAAACAATTGTATGGCGTCTGATTCCGGCTCCAAGAAGGATGAAAAGGAAAGCCCCACAGACATCAAAGGTCTTTTGGGTGACACCGTAAAGAAAGTCTTTACGGCGGGAGTTTCTGCCGCTTTCATGAGCGAAGAAGGCCTTAAAAGTTATCTTTCTGAACTAAAACTTCCGAAGGAAGCTCTGAATTTGTTGATTCAGGGAGCGAATAAATCCAAAGACGAAATCACTCAGCGTGTAACCAAAGAAGTCGTCGGCATTATTCAAAAAATTGATTTCGTAAAAGAGTTTTCTAAATTCGCAGAGACGCATAAATTCAAAATCTCTGCCGAAATCGATATTATCAAAAAAGATTCCAAGGATGCTAAGTCCGACGAGGCCTAGACTCTTGTCCGTCTCAAGTTGAGATGATTACGACCGATAAGAATGTCATGATGGAAACAGAAATCCTGACATTTATATCGGTTGTTTTATTTTGTTTTTGCTGTCGCCAATTGATTCATACGGTGGTGGCTCCTATTCCGGTTTTTGCCAATCAAAGACCTTATGCTCACAGAGCCATGCAACTTGGCAAGGGCTACAAAATAATGGCATGGGCACTGATGACTTCCGTGTTTTTAGTCGGCACCGCTGTGTCATTTTATCAGGTGTTTACAACTCTCTAAATCCTATGTGACTATCCTAATGAACGTTCGGTGGATCCGTTCGGCGTTGGGAGGTTTCGATGGCATCTTTCTCTACGGTTAATCCGGCAACAGGCGAGCAGCTTTCAAAATTTGATCACGTCACTTGGGATCAGGCCGAGTTGATGATTCTTGATGCTAAGAAAGATTTTGAAAAATGGCGTAAATATTCTTTCGCAGAGCGCTCGAAAGCCCTTCATAATCTTGCTGCAAGTCTTCGTAAACACAGTGATGATCTGGCTTTGCAGATGCATATGGAAATGGGAAAGTTGATTCCCGAAGGCAAAGCTGAAGTTGAAAAATGCGCTGTCACCTGCGAGTACTATGCAAAAGAAGCGGCCGGAATGCTGGCCAATCAAAAAAGTGCCTCCCCCTATAATGATGCCGAAGTCAGCTTTTCCCCAATGGGCGTCATTTTCAGCGTCATGCCATGGAATTTCCCTCTGTGGCAGGTGATTCGTTTTGCGGCTCCGTCTTTGATGGCGGGGAATGTGATTATTTTAAAACATGCAGACTTAACGGCGGGTGTAGCTGAAAAAATCGGAAAGATCTTTAAAGACCTGACCTCGGAGATCACTCTTTTGCGCAATTGCCAGGTGGATCACGCTGTCGCTGAAAAAATCATCGCTCACCCCATGGTTCGAGGAATCACCTTTACGGGAAGTACCGAAGGTGGTCGTGCTGTCGCAACAACAGCAGCCAAGAATCTTAAAAAAATCGTTTTGGAGCTTGGTGGCAGTGATGCCTATATCGTATTGGAAGATGCGGATATCTATAAAGCAGCGAAGGCCTGCGCGAAAACGCGTTTGCAAAATTGTGGGCAAAGCTGTGTGGCCGGTAAACGCTTTATCGTCGTTGAAAAAGTTCTGCAGGAATTTTTGTCAGCGATGGAGCACGAGATGAAAATCCTGCCCCTGGCCCCGTTAGCAAGTAAGCGCTTTCAAGACACCATCATCACTCAAGTGGAAAAATTAAAAAGCTGGGGTGGTAAAGTGGTCTTCGGAGGAACAGCTCCGCAAGGGCCTGGCGCTTTTTATCCGGCGTCCATGGTGCTTTTTGAAAAAAATAATTCCCAAGTTCATCATGAGGAAGTATTTGGTCCAGTGGCTTTGGTTTTTGTCGCTAAAGATGCGGACGAGGCGATGGCGATTGCGAACTCTTCTCCCTATGGATTGGGCGGGGGGATCTTCACGCGCGACCTGCAAAAAGGGAAAGAGCTCGTTGAAAAAGAGATGGAAGCGGGCTTTGTTGTTGTAAATGATTTTGTAAAATCGGATCCACGCATTCCTTTTGGTGGAGTTAAAGATTCTGGTTATGGCCGCGAGCTGGGTCATTTCGGAATCATGGAATTTGTGAATATCAAGACGGTCGGTGTGGGAGCAGTTGAGTGAAGAAATTGACGGGGAGTGCGCGCCTCAAGCAGGATTTGGATCATCAGGTTTGGAAATTAATTAAAAAGTTTGATCTGCAGGACAAGAAAATTCTGGTGGCTCTGTCGGGTGGGGCCGATTCCGTTGCAACTCTTGCGGTGCTAGCGAAAGTTATGAAGCACGAAAATTTGGGAGCTTGCTACTTTCATCACGGTGACGATAAAAATCAGGAATATCGCAAGGAAGCGCAACTTTTTTGTGAAAAGCTTTGCCGGAAGCTGAATGTGGAGTTTTTTGTTTTAAAATCCCGCTCCCTGGCAAAGTCCGAAGCTCAATACCGGGAGCAGCGCTATGAGGCATTGGCTCGTTTACAGAAAGAGGAAGGCTTTGAAGTTCTGGCGACAGGGCATCATGCCGATGACCTTTTGGAAACGCGTCTGATGCGTATTGTGCGCGGCACGGGGGCCCAGGGATTAGTTGCCATGTCTTACTACAGTGGCGGAGTGTTCCGGCCGTTTTTAGAAACCCCCAAAGCAGAGCTTCGTAAATATTTGCGCTCAGAAAAGCTTCGCGCATTCGAAGATCCCTCGAATGCGCTCCTGGACCCGTTTAGAAACTGGGTTCGTGAAGACTGGCTAAAGTCCTTGGAAAAGCGCCAGAAAGGGGCTGTGAACAGCCTGGCTCGTTCGCTCGAAACGTTGGCTCAGGAGCTTCATTCTTTGGAGAACAAGCCCGGGACTGATTTGCTGAGTCAAAATGAGGCTTATAAACCACAGGACGTCAAAGGACTCTCCCGAGCTTTCTATCTGACATTATCTCCTTTTGAACAGCGTCGCTTGCTTGCACAGTATCTGTTTTCTCTCGGAAAACGAGATTTTTCACAATCTCAGCTCGAAGAAATTCAAAAGCGCCTAGACAAACCGCAAAAAGTGATCAGCTTTAAGGTCAGTGGTTGTGATTGGGAAATTAACGCGCAGCAAATTAAGGTCGAGTCTTGATTTGAGTCCAAGTTGCCCGCCCTTTAGGCGGAGGCATTCCCTCTCGAGAAAACTGCGTAAAGTTGCTTTAATTAGCTCGGGGCTTCTGTTAGTCTAAGGTGGTTCTATCTGGATGAGAGAAGTGAGCGAAAGGAATCGAAATGCGATCTACACAGAAAACGCTAGCCTTATGGTTTTTCCTGATCATCATGGCTGTATTTTTGTTTCAAGCCTATGAGAGCAAACACCAAAGACTGATTGGCGAGTTTAATTATTCTAAATTTACAGAAGCGGTCAAAGCTAAAGAAGTAGCTTCCGTAACTTTCCGTCAAGAGACCAGTGAAATCATCGGTGAGATGAAACCTGACTTTGAGAAAAAGTACAACGGTACTCATTTCCAAATCGTCGGTAACACCCAAGATGAAGGTTTCAAATTCTTGGAAGCAAACGGTATTACGCCAAATTACGAGCGTGCTGATAACGGAGGCTTTTTCCAATCATTGATCGTGAACTGGTTGCCATTGATTTTGATCGTGGCGATGTTCTTGTTTATCATGCGCCAGATTCAAGTCGGCGGTGGTAAGGCGATGTCTTTCGGTAAATCCCGTGCGCGTCTTTTAACTGAGCACAAAAATCGTGTGACGTTCAAAGAAGTGGCCGGCGTTGATGAAGCAAAAGACGATCTGCAAGAGATCGTAAGCTTCCTGAAGGATCCTAAGAAATATACAAAACTGGGTGGCCGTATTCCAAAGGGTGTTCTTTTGGTGGGTTCTCCGGGTACGGGTAAAACCTTGCTTGCACGCGCCGTAGCGGGTGAAGCAGGCGTTCCGTTCTTTACCATCTCTGGTTCTGACTTCGTAGAGATGTTCGTGGGTGTGGGTGCTTCCCGTGTTCGTGACTTGTTTGAACAAGGTAAAAAGAATGCTCCTTGCTTGATCTTTATCGACGAGATCGATGCCGTAGGTCGCCATCGTGGTGCCGGCATGGGTGGTGGTCATGACGAGCGTGAGCAAACTCTGAATCAGCTTTTGGTTGAGATGGATGGTTTTGAATCATCTGAAGGTGTCATCATGATCGCAGCGACGAATCGTCCTGACGTTCTTGATCCAGCGTTGTTGCGTCCAGGTCGTTTCGACCGTCGTGTTGTTGTAAATAAACCTGACCTTAAAGGTCGTGAGCAAATCTTGGGCGTTCATACGCGTAAGACTCCGCTTGGACCTGACGTTGATATTTCTAAAATCGCTCGTGGTACTCCGGGCTTCTCGGGCGCCGACCTTGAGAACCTTGTGAATGAAGCAGCTCTTGTGGCGGCTCGTACAGACAAAAAGTATCTTGAGATGGAAGACTTCGAAAAAGCAAAAGACAAAGTGATCATGGGTTCTGAAAGAAGATCTATGGTTATCTCTGATGAAGACAAAAAAGTAACTGCTTACCATGAAGCGGGTCATACGCTGGTAAATAGAAAACTGGCGGGCTTGGATCCGATCCATAAAGTGACGATCATCCCTCGTGGTATGGCTTTGGGTGTTACTCAAACGCTTCCAGAAAAAGAATCAGTGTCTTTGTCGAAATCAACTGCCGAGAACATGATTGCCTTCTTGTTCGGTGGTCGTGCGGCAGAAGAAGTGATCTTTAAGGATGTAACGACGGGCGCGGGTAACGATATCGAACGCGCCACTTCAATCGCTCGCCGCATGGTTTGCGAATGGGGTATGTCGAAGTTGGGACCTTTGGCGTTTGAAAAATCAGGCGGCGAAGTGTTCTTGGGTATGCAATACGGTCATCAAGCCCACAAAGAATACTCTGAAGCGAAAGCCGAAGAGATCGATGCGGAAGTTTCAAAAATCATCAATACAGGTTATGCCACTGCGGTTCGTATCCTGACTGAGAACAAACAAGCTCTTGAGTCTATCACTCAAGCCTTGATTGAATATGAAACAATTGATGGTCACGAAGTTGATATGATGATCAATGGTGCTGCGGTTTCTGAAATTGAAAAATATAGAAACAACCGCCGCGATACCAACCTGGCTTTGGCGGCAGCTTCAGGTGTCGGCAAAAAGGATGATTCCTCGGGATCTGATCCCGTGGGAAACACCGGGCCAGTAACAATTTAATGAATCTTTTAAAGCTCCGGGGAAACTCGGAGCTTTTTGTGCTTTAACCCCATTACTTTTTTGATTGGGCATCTTGATGTTGCAGCAGTTTTTAGACAACCTCATCTTCATTGTTCAGCACTTGCGTGTGCAAGATGCGATCGACATGATTCTGGTGTGGATGGTTGTGTATCGTATTCTGGTTCTGATTAAAAGAACGGGGACGATTCAAATGCTTTCCGGGCTTGGCGTGTTGGCCATCGGCTATATCCTGAGTATCTGGCTTGAGCTATTCACCTTCAATTGGATCCTGGAAAAATTCTTCTCTAACTTGTTCGTGATCGTGGTGGTCCTGTTCCAGGCCGAGATTCGTAGAGCCCTGGCTCACATTGGTTCCAACCCATTCTTCACAGACGCCTCTACAATCCAGGAAACCCAAGTGATCGAAGAGATTGCAAAGGGTATCATCCTTACCGCACAGAAGGGCTTTGGAGCTCTTGTGGTGGTGGAACGTGAGATCGTGATCGATTATCACATTGAATTCGGAACCGAGATGGAATCAAAAGTTTCAGCAGAGCTTTTGGCTTCTATTTTCCATCCCGAGAGTCCGATGCATGATGGCGCGGTTCTTATCCGTAACGGCAGGATTCATTCTGCCGGTTGTTTCCTGCCGCTTTCTAAAAACCCAGCCCTGGATAAAAACTTGGGAACTCGTCACCGTGCTGCGATTGGTTTGACTGAAGAAACAGACGCCCTGGTGTTTGTGGTTTCTGAGGAAAACAAATCCATCGGTATCGTACAGGGTGGTCATTTAAGCCCGAACGTGGAGTTGGGGGATATCCGTAAGGCCTTGTATGAGACTTTTGGTCTTAAATACAAAGCTTTCTCGCAGCAGGGGGATCTGTCATGAGACGCCGTTGGAGCGATGCTGTGACTGAAAATTTTAGTTACAAAGTAGTAGCCTTGTTTATTTCCCTGATTCTGTGGTTGACCATTTTAGGCCGCCGCGACTTTGTCTTAAGCAAAAACGTGGAAGTCGACCTGGTGACAGCCCCGGGAACCCATGTTGTGGCGCAGACAACTGACCACATCAAGGTAAAGGTTTCAGGGCCAAGAGCTGCTTTGAAGAAGTTTATGGAAAGCTCTTTGTCTCAGAATATCAATCTTGATATCTCTCAAAAAGGCGAAGGCGTAGTCTATGTCGATATTCCACTGAATAAGATCGACGTTCCACTGGGAGTGAAAATCCTGGGAGTCCGTCCGAATCAGATTCAGGTTGAAGTAGTTAAGATCAAAGGCGACGAAAATGACGAACAAAAAGGTCAGTAAAGTGGAAAAGAAATCAGCAAAACTTTTTGGTACGGATGGAATCCGGGGAACTGCCAATCAATATCCTATGACTCCGGATATGGTTGTAAAAATCGGTCAGGCGATCGGTTATATTCTGCAAAAACAAAAATACAATGCACACCCGTCACTTCGTAAAGTGGTTATCGGTAAAGATACACGTCTTTCCGGTTACATGATCGAGCAAGCTTTGGCGAGTGGTCTAAATTCTATGGGTGTGGCGGTGCAACTGGTCGGTCCGCTTCCAACACCAGGTATCGGTTACTTGACTCGCACTATGCGTGCGGTTGCGGGTATCGTGATTTCAGCTTCTCACAATCCTTTCCACGACAACGGTATTAAAGTTTTCGGCGCGGATGGTTTTAAAATTTCTGAAGAGATGGAGCGCGAAATCGAGCGCCTGGTTCTTGAAGAAGACCTGACAGCTCTTTTACCTCCAAGCAAAGAAATCGGTCGCACGCGTCGTATCGACGACTCCCAAGGTCGTTACATTGTTTACGTGAAATCAACTTTCCCCTTGGAATACACTTTGGACGGCATGCGTATCGTTCTGGATACAGCGAATGGTGCGGCTTACAAGGTTGCGCCATCGATTTTCCAAGAGTTGGGCGCGGAAGTGATCCAATTGGGTGATGATCCAAATGGCACAAACATCAATGATAAAGTCGGTGCTTTGCATCCGACGAAACTTGCTGAAGCTGTGGTTCAATATCGCGCTGACGTGGGTATCAGTCTTGATGGTGACGCTGATCGTGTGATCATGGTTGATGAAAAAGGTCAGATCGTAAATGGTGACCGTATTCTTGCGATCAGCGCTCTACATATGAAAGAGCGTGGTCTTTTGAAAAACAACACTTTGGTGGCAACGCAAATGTCCAACTTCGGTCTTGAAAAAGCCATGAACGATGCGGGTATCAAAGTTGTTAAAGTGGGCGTGGGTGACAAATACGTGGTCGAAGAGATGCGTAAAAATGGTTATAACCTGGGTGGCGAGCAATCCGGCCACATCATTTTCTTGGATCACACGACAACGGGTGACGGCTGTATCGCGGCTTTAAGTGTGCTTGCGGTGATGAAGCAAACAAATAAGAAAATGAGCGACCTTGCGCGTGTCTTTGATGATATGCCACAAGTATTGATCAATCTTCGCGTAAAACGCCGCATGGAGCTTGATGAGATCAAAGGTTACCATGATTTGATTGCGCACATTGAAAAGAAACTTGCTGGCAACGGCCGCGTCTTTGTTCGTTTCTCTGGAACCGAACCTGTGATCCGCGTGCTTGTTGAAGGCAAAGATAAAACTGAAATCTCTACATTTGCAGACGAAATTGCAGCATTCCTCGAGAAAGAACTTAGCTAATGAAACATAAAATTCGCCTGGGCGTGAACGTTGATCACGTCGCTACACTTCGTCAGGTTCGTGGTGGCACGACGGCTTATCCAAATTTACTGGATATGGTTAAAAAGTCTGTTAAGGGCGGGGCCGAGCAAATCACGATTCATCTGCGTGAAGACCGCCGTCACATTCAACTGCATGACTTGAAAACGCTGTCTAAATCTTGCCCGGTGCCTTTGAATTTGGAAATGGCGGCGACATCTCAAATGGTGGCGTTTGCTAAAAAGTACCGTCCTCAGTGGGTTTGTTTTGTTCCGGAAAAGCGTGCGGAATTAACAACTGAAGGTGGCCTTGATGTTAAAAAAGGTTACAAGAAAATGCTTCCGATGGTTGAGAAACTTCAACGCATCGGCATTGAAATCTCAATGTTTATCGAGCCTTCTATTGAACAAGTTGAAGCTTCTTTTGAAGTGGGCGCAGATGCCGTTGAATTTCACACCGGCAAATGGGTTCACCTTAAGGGGGCCGCGAAAGCCAAAGAATGGAAACGCTTGGTTGAAGCCGCTGAGTGGGCAAACTACCTGGGGTTGAATGTACATGCGGGGCATGGTCTAGATTACGCACACTCGAAAGAAATCAACAAGTTGCCTTACCTTCAAGAAGTGAACATCGGTCACTCTTTGGTTTGTTATGCACTTGAAGACGGTATGGAAACAGCCGTTAAAAAGATGCGAAAAATCTTAAAGTAAACCTTTATGTCTTCCATCCTGAATTCTCAACGCCACATTCAAACCGTGCCAGAACTTAAAGTGTTTTGGCAGGAATTCCTGCCACACTTAAGCGATCGCTGTGTTTTGCTTTTAAGTGGTGACGTGGGAGCAGGAAAGACAACTTCTGTTCAAGCTATCGCCGAAATTTTGGGAATGAAAGACGTGCAGTCGCCGTCGTTCGCGATTCATCTTCGTTATGAAAATGCAAAAGGCAAAGTGATGGATCACCTGGATTTGTACCGTTTGGATGACGACGATGATTTGGAAAGCTCAGGGTTTTGGGATTTGTTTGCACCCAAGCAAGGTCTAGTTGTTATCGAGTGGGCGCAACGTTTAGATTACGATTATCTTCCACTAAACTGGCAACGAGTCGAAGTCAGTATCACCAAAGGTCCTTCGGAAACTGAGCGTATTATTACCTCCCGAGTCTTAGGTTAAGCTTCCGCCTTGTTTTTCCTCAGATGTGTTTGGGTTGCTCTCGTGGCACTGCGGTCACAGGAGTAAAATCATAGGCATCAGGAGGAAATTTATGGATAGCAACTCCTCTGAAAAACCGCTTTCGTCGCAGAATAAAATCACCAATCCCAAACAATTTGCGTGGCGCATTTTTCTGCAGGCCGGGGAGCAGGGAAAAGGTTTCTTTACGTAACATAACCTCTTGCAAAAGGTGCCTGCCGCTTTTTGCATAAACAATGCGTTAAGGTTGCACTGGGTGGTCTGAGCACATACCCTGTGACCATGTTCACGCAAAAACCCCTGCCATCCGTTCTAAAAGGCCCAAGAATCACTCTTGAACGTCATTCTTCATCATTAGCACCCACGATGTTTGCGACGATTGACGCCAATCGTGAGCACTTGCAGTTCATGCCCTGGACTCAGTTCACCAAGACTGCAGAGGACTCTAAAAAATGGATCGATGTGACCTTGGCAGAGTGGGATAATTTGTCTCTATTCGATTACGGCATCTATTTCGAAGGTCGCTATGTGGGCAGTGCCGGTGTTCACAGTATCAATTGGGAATTTAAAAATTGCGAGCTGGGTTACTGGATTTCCAAAGAGTTCGAAGGTCGCGGCCTCATTAGCGAAGTTGTTAAACTGTTGGAATCCGCGTGTTTTAAACAGGGCTTTCACAGAGTGGAAATTCGCTGCGCCGGATTTAACGAGGCGTCGGCTCGTGTCGCTCTTAAGAATGGCTATAAATTTGAGGGCGAGTTGCGCGAAGACTCATTGATTAATGGAGTATATCGCAGCACGAAGGTGTTTGGAAAGCTTCGTCGAGAATGGGAATCTTCACCATAAAAATATCGTAAAAATGTTTTTACTGTCAAAAATTCATTGGGCAGCTTCCTTTTGCATTAAATTTTCCCGGGATCATTTTAACGTTTCTTTTATTTGAGAAACGGCTTGTGGTTGTGCAGATTGCGCACTCACAACAAGTCTCGTAAAGGAGAATAAAATGAAAAGTATTTTAATGTCCATTTTCACTATTTTCGTAGCACAAAATGCATCAGCTGGAATTTCTCAAAACTCATCTTGGGAAGAGATTTTGGCTGCAAAAGGGCCCTACGTGGTTCATTCGCCTGTGGTTTATATGGGACGCGCTATCGATTACACTTTTGTTTGTCGTGATGGCGATATGCTTCGTACCAAAGCACCTGTGGATATCGTATATGCGATTCAAGAAGGTGCTGGCAGAACCGTTTTTCAAACGGTTGGAAGTGAAGTGTTGTCGACGCCAATCAAGTATACTCAAAAAGAGGATTTCTGTGATACAGGTTCCTCAAGAACAGTCTGCAAGCCCGTTACTTACACAGGTGCTTATCCATTGACTGTTGATATTAAAGTGGGTCGTGAATTGAACAATGGATCAGAGGTTTACCTGTTCACTAAAAAGTACTCTGTTCCAGATTGTGAATAAGTAAATTAAAAAGAGGTTTCTTTCGTAGAGGTGCGGTGGAAGTCGCACCTCTATTGGTAAATTAAGCGGCTTGAAGGCCCTTAGTGAACTCTGTGGAAAGTCTTTCTGCCAGACCCAAGGATACTTTGTTGTAAGCAGATTTTTCCGCAAACCCCATCAGCATTCCCACCAATTTTTCATTGATAACGATCGGTGTGATTGTCACATGGTCAGGGATCGCTCCTTGGTTCCATTGCTCAAAGAAATTCTCGTTCAGATCATTCAAAGAGATGTAGCCATGGAAAGGTTTTTGAGTTGAAGCCACGATTTTAAAGATGCTTGGAGATTCCAAAGGAATGCGCATCGAAGTATCTTTGATTTCCTGGAAGTTTTCGTCCCACGCGAACGCTGTCACTTGAGATTCTTGCTCGTCCAGAGTTAAAATCATGGATTTTTCAAAGTGAGCTTTCATTTCTGAAAGAACACGTTTTACTTTGTCGGCGATAATGCTGCTGTTTTTCTTTTTCAATTTCTCAAGTGAAAAGCTGCCGCTCGCCACGGGATTCATTGTCGGTTTCGCCACACCCGTTGGGCGGGTGACGATAGGGGCAATCGGTTTGTTACCAAAGCTTTCTTCCGTCAAATCCGGCAAGTCATCTTTTGGTGGAGGCGGTGGGCCCCCAGCTTTGGAAGCTGCAGGCGCTGCAGCAACTGGTTCAGATTTCTTTTCCAAAACGGGTTCTACTTTGGAAAGACTTGGGCGGGAATCCACCACAGTTCTGTCGAAAGTTTTCGCCGCTTCTTCTTCAGAAGCTGATTTAGAATTAAGGATTTGGTCTACCGGAGTTTCCTCTGGCACTGATACTGGAGGAGTTGCTGAATCCGCCTCATCCGAACCGAAAGATTGAAGTTTTACAACGGGTGCATCGAACAGACCTTCAAGGCCACCCATTTCTTCGCCCGCAGATTCGCCGTGTTCTTTAGAAGAAGACTCTTCAGAGCTGGATTCATCAGAACCCACATCACCCAAATCCTCGAATGAAAAACTGTCGCCAGATTTTTTAGCGGCAGGGGCTTGAAGACCCGCCAGGACCTCAGGCATTTCAGATTCTACAGCTGCTGATTTTACAGGAGCTGAACTTGGAATTTTCGCTGCTGCTTGGGGGTGCCAAGTATTCCAACATTGTTCCAAAGCTTCCTGAGGAGCCAAAACAAAAACGCAAGTTGGAGAAGAAGGGAAATCCTGCGGCGGTTGTAGACATGCCACTACAAGAATGCCATCCCACTCCGCCACAGGCAGACACTCCACCGTCCATGAGTAATGAGTCGCCCACTTAGCTAACATTTCTTTGCGAGGAGGAGTTTCTGTAAAAAATCTTGCCTGAAGACGAGGTAGTTTATAATGAGCCATGGCCCAAGGAAAATATTCCTCGGCAGTGAGTTGATTTTCCTTCAAGGCATAGGCGAGAAGGCTCAATGGCGATCCACCTGCCGTGTGAGATTCGGTAAGTCCTTGAAGTTTATGTTTAAAATGCTCAAACCATTCTAAAGTGCTCATTGTTCTGTTTATCGGCTAAAAAGGGGGAAACCTGAGTCTAGGTCGAGGTCCAAGCTTAGATTGCTTGAATTTTTTGCAGCATTGCGTACTGAATAGACGCTAAAAATATAGAGGTTTTCAATACTTAGCAAATGTGGTAGTCTCCGCCCACTTATGCTTCAGACCAAAAAACTCCACTATTTCGACCACAACGCCACCACTCCGGTGTGCGCAGAAGTGATTGCAGCTCTGCCTGAGTTTGCGACCGCTGGTGGCAATCCAAGTTCAATCCATTGGGGTGGAAGACAGCCAAAAAATCTGATTCGGGATGCGCGTAAATCCATCTCTGAAGCCTTAAACATTTCTCCACTGGAAATCGTATTCACATCCGGCGGCAGTGAAGCGAACAACACGGTTCTTAAAGGTCTGTTTGATTATTATCATACCGCTCAATTCCTAACTCCCGAGCAGCGTCGTCGCACGCACTTTATGTGCTCTGCGGTCGAGCATCCAAGTATCATGAAGACGATGTCTCATCTGGAAGCGATGGGTGCAAAAGTCAGCTACATCCCAGTCAGCCGCGAAGGCGTGATAGATATGAAATTCTATCAAGAGCATTTGTCTGAAGAAACAGCTCTGGTGTCTGTGATGTTTGCGAATAATGAAACGGGCACTTTGTTTCCAATTAAACAAATGGCAGAGATGGCTCATGCCAAGGGTGCTTTATTTCACACCGATGCGGTTCAAGGTTTCGGTAAGGCGCCGTTGAATTTAAAAGAGCTCAATGTCGATTTCGCTTCGATCTCGGGTCATAAGTTTTATTCGATCAAAGGGACGGGTGTGCTTTATATGAAAAAAGGCACGAACGTAAGCCCGCTGATTCATGGTGGCGGTCAAGAACGCCATCGTCGTGGCGGTACTGAAAACACTTTGGGTATTGCATGCTTGGGTTTGATGGCGCAAAGAGCTCCGTTGGTTGCTGATAAAGCATTCGAAGTGAGCAAGTTGCGCGATCACATGGAAGCTCGCATTTTGTCTGAAATTCCCGACGTCACTATTACCGCCGTTGAAACTCCGCGCCTGGGTAATACCAGTTCTCTGGTGATCCCAGGGGCTGACGGCGAGACGATGTTGATGTCTTTGGATATCAAAGGCTACGCCGTCAGCACAGGGGCTGCTTGTTCGAGTGGGAATCCAGAACCCAGTCCGGTATTGCTGGCGATGGGGCTTTCACGTCAGGAAGCGCAAAACAGTTTGCGCGTGAGCTTGGGTTGGGAAACGACCTTGGCTGAAGTTGATGGATTTGTTGAAGCACTAAAGGCGGTCGTGGTTCGTTTACGATCGATCGAACATGAAGAGGGAGAAACATATCATGTCTAAGGGGAGAGTTCTTGTTGCTATGAGCGGAGGCGTGGACAGTTCCGCCGCGGCTGCGCTGTTAGTCGAACAAGGCTATGAAGTTATCGGGGCCACTATGCAAGTTTGGGATTACTCAACTTGTGATATCGAAGAAGGCAACGGCACGTGCTGTTCTTCTATTGATGTGGACGATGCGCGCTCAGTAGCGGATCGTTTGGGTATTCCGTTTTACGTACTGAATTGTGAAGCGAAATTTCGCGCCGCTGTTATTGATCCTTTCTTGAAGGCGTATCTTGAAGGACAAACACCACTTCCGTGTGTGAACTGTAACACGTACTTAAAGTTCGACCATCTTGTTAAAAAGATGAAAGAGCTTGAGTGTGATTACTTGGCCACGGGTCACTACGCAAAAATCGTAACAGATGAAAACGGCAAGTCTTCTATCCACACATCAACAGATGACTGGAAAGACCAAACGTATTTCTTGTTCACGATTGATCCGGAACTTGTGCCGAAATTGTTATTCCCGATTGGTGACATGAAAAAGCCCCAGGTGCGTGAGTACTCTGAGAAAATGGGATTGGTCACAGCCAAGAAAAAAGACTCTCAAGGTATTTGCTTTGTGGGTGGCATTGGTTATCAAAACTTTATCAAAGGCCAAGTTCCAAAAGCTGTTTTGGATTCTAAAAAAGGTCTGATCAAACGCTTCCCAACAGGTGAAGTGATGGCTAAGCACGAAGGGATTCATAACTACACTTACGGTCAAAGTAAGGGGTTGGGGATGGATCACCACGAAAAGCTATTCGTGATTAAAATCGACTCCACTGACAACACGGTGTGGGTGGGTGACGAAGAACATCTGTTTGCCCATGAAGTCGATGTTGTGGATCCTCACATGTTAGGTGATTTGCAAGACGGCGAGTTGATGAACGTTAAAATCCGTTATCAACACAAAGGCTCTCCGGCCTTGGTTTTCAAAACTGAAAAGGGTTTTAAACTTAAATTCCAACAACCTCAGCGTGCAGTGACTCCAGGTCAAGCAGCTGTGTTTTACCGCGAACGCGAACTGGTGGGAGGCGGATGGATCACTCTCTAAAATATCAGGTTCATACGTTTGGTTGTAAGGTAAACACTTACGATGCAGGTCTTATTCAAAAGAACCTGAATGCGAATGGCTTTGCTCCGGTAATCCGAGGTGAAAAAGACGCGCGCATTCATGTTTTAAATACTTGTGCAGTGACGGCTGAAGCGACCAAGGAAGCCGTTCGCTATATCCGTCGTTTGAAAGTGAAAGATCCTTTCTGTACGATCGTGGTGACAGGCTGTGCAGCTCAGGTGGATACGGGTTCATTCTCGTCACTTCCGGGTGCAGATCTGATCGTGGCAAATTCCCACAAAGGTAATTTGCCGGATTTGTTGAATAAGCATTTCCGTGGGGAGCTGACCGAGAAGGTCTTTAAATCCAATATCTTTAAAAAAGAAGATTTGGAAATGGGCGGTGGTATTGAAAAACACCACACTCGCACGTTCTTAAAAATTCAAGATGGCTGTAACAGCTTCTGCACTTACTGCATTATTCCTTATGCTCGCGGTAAATCACGTTCGATCTCTATTGCGAACCTGGTTCAGCGTATCAATGATCTTTATGCGGAAGGTTCCCGTGAGGTCGTATTGACCGGTGTTCATATCGGTGACTATGAAGACGAAGTGAATGGCAAACAGATGGTGATGGAAGATCTGATTGAAAATCTTTTGGTCAGAACTAAAATGCCTCGTTTCCGTCTGTCTTCTTTGGAGCCGGTGGAAGTTTCTGAAAGACTTTTGGATCTTTATTCTGATTCCCGTCTTTGCCCTCATTTCCATATGAGCATTCAAAGTGCGAACACCGACGTGCTTCACCATATGAAGCGCAAATACACTCAAGACGATGTTCGTAAATCTTTGTTGGCTATTGAAAAACGTGTTCCAAACTCTTTTGTGGGTATGGATGTGATCACGGGTTTCCCAACAGAAACAGCAGAGCAGTTTGAAGACACGTATAACTGTCTGGCGGAACTTCCGTGGACGAAGCTCCATGTTTTCCCATATAGCGAACGTCAGGGGACTCGTGCGGCAGCAATGGATGTTTCCGTTTATCCGCATGTGCGTGCTGAGCGCGGGGCGAGGCTTCGTGATCTAAGCATCGCTCGCTATACGGAGCAGGCGAACCTTCAAGTCGGAACAATTAAGAAAGTTCTGGTTTTGAAAAACGCGGCTAAAGGTGGTCAGGGTTTAAGCCATGACTACTGGCCTGTGGATATCGCGGGCGCAGAAGCGTTCCTGACTCACTGGGCGGGGCAAGAGGTTGAAGTGAAAATCACAGGTTATGATCATTCCAATAAAAATCATATGGAAGGTCATTTGATCGGGGAGGTTCTGTCATGAATTCCCTAGAGCAACGCCTGGGATATAAATTTAAAAACATGGCGCTTTTGGCGCGCGCTTTAACTCATAAGAGTTACGCGAATGAGCTTAAGAACCACACTGAGCATAATGAAAAGCTTGAGTTCTTGGGTGATGCTGTTCTGGATTTGGTTGTGGGTGAGTTTTTGTATGAAAAGTATCCGCAAGATAATGAAGGTGGCTTATCTAAAAAGCGTGCCTCGATCGTAAATGAAGAGATTTTGTTTGAACTGGCTCGTGATATGGAGCTGAACAAAATCCTTCAATTGGGAAAAGGTGAAGCACTTACAGGTGGTGCCTTAAAACCACGTCTCTTGGCTTCGTCATTGGAAGCAGTCATTGGGGCGATGTATTTGGATGGCGGCTTTGCCGCTGCTCAAGCTTTCGTACGCAAAGAGTTCTTACCACTTTGTGATAAGACCTGCGCGAATGAAGACTTCGAGCGCGACTACAAAACAAGACTGCAAGAGCTTGTGCAAAAGGCGATGAAAGAAACGCCGAAGTACGAGGTTCTTGCCGAGGAGGGTCCTCCTCATGATCGTCAGTTTGTAGTGTGTGTGAAAGTGAAAGAAGAAATCTGGTCCAAGGGGCGCGGACGCAGTAAAAAAAATGCCGAACAAGATGCGGCGAAAAGCGCTTTAGATGCAAAGTTTAAGGAGACGAATTAGTTATGAGTTATAAGGCAGGATTTTTAGGATTAATTGGGCAGCCAAATGCCGGGAAGAGCACATTGATGAACTTCCTTGTCGATGAAAAGGTGTCCATCGTCTCCGCAAAACCGCAGACAACACGCCGTCGTATTCTGGGTATGTGGACTTCAGATGCGGGCCAGGTTGTGTTCGTGGATGCTCCAGGTTTGATCAAAGCTGATAAAGGTTTGAATGCATTCCTGGCAAAAGAAGCTGATGAAGTTATCAGAAACTCCGACGCTTTGGTGGCGGTTGTGAGTGTTGATGAAGCAAAGTCTGATGATGCCGAACGAATTATCAATCTGGTGGCTTCTTCAAGAAAACCGTGGATTGGTATCGTTACTAAAACAGATATCGAAGATAAAGCTCACCGCGTTTTGATCATCAAAAAAATGATCGAAGAAAAAGGCGGTAAGGCACTTTCTGTTTCTGCCAAAACATATGCAAACGACCAAGAAGAGCGCGAAGCGATTTTGCTTGAGTGCCTGGCTATTTTGCCAGAATCTCCGGCTCCGCTTTACGACACTGAACTTTTCACTAACGAAAATGTTCGTGACATGGTTTGCGAAATCATCCGTGAGAAGTGTTTTGAAAACCTTCATCATGAAGTTCCGTACCAAATCGCTGTGCGTATCATAAAATTTGATGAAACTGGGGTTATGCCAAAAATCTATGCTGAGATTTTGGTTGGTCGTGAGAGCCAAAAAGCGATCGTGATTGGCAAAGGTGCTTCCGTTATCAAACAAATCGGAATGGAAGCGCGTAAAGAGATTGAAAAGCTGGTCGACGGAAAAGTCTTTTTGGATTTGAAAGTTCAATCGAAACCAGAGTGGTTTGATAATAAACGTATTATGAAGGAGTTGGGTTATGTCACAGAATCAGAGGACTGAGTTCGCTCCTAAGGTGGCGATCATTGGTCGTCCCAACGTCGGTAAATCGACTCTTTTTAATATTATCACTGAAACCCGTAAGGCCGTGGTTAAAAATCAGGCTGGCGTTACTCGCGACATCATGATTGAACCCGTGGATATCTGGGGTAAGCAATTTGATTTGATCGATACGGGCGGTATCACTGAAGCCGGTGATATTTTTTCCAAATTGATCAAAGAGCAGGTTTCTGAATTCCTTCACTCTGTTGATTATATTATCGCGGTGATGGATGGTCGTGCCGGTTTGATTCCTGAAGACCGTGATATTATCCGTGTTGCAAAACAAACGGGTAAACCGTTCCTTTTGGTTATTAATAAAGTCGACAGCACTCAGGATGAAGAAATGGCTAAAACCGATTTCTATGAGTTCGGTGTGGATATCATTTCTGCAGCTTTCGAACAACGTCGTGGTATCGGTCAGATTCTGGAATGGGTTGTCGAGCAAATTCCGGTTCAGGAATTCACTTACGATAAAGGGATGAAAATCGCGATCGTGGGTAAACCTAACGTGGGTAAGAGCTCTATCTGTAATCGTATCCTGGGTGTGAACCGTATGATGGTTTCCGATATCGCAGGGACGACGATTGATGCTGTCGATTCTCCGTTTGTTTATAACAACAAGAATTATACTTTGGTGGACACAGCGGGTTTGCGTAAGTCCCGTCGTCGTGAAGAAGATCTTGAGATCATCTCGGCGTTTAAATCCCAAGAGTCGATCCGTCGTGCAGATTTGATCTTGTTGATGGTGGATGGAACGCAAGGTCCCACGGATCAAGACGCGCGTATTATGCAATCCATTTTGGAAGACCATAAAGGCGTGATCGTCGTTGCCAATAAATCAGATATTGGGGGTGCTGAGATTCCTGAATACCGCAAAACATTCCGTGAGCAATGTGAGCGCGTATTCCACTTTTTCACTGACGTAAATATCGTATTTACGAGTGCGAAATCAGGCCAAGGCATTGATGACTTGTTCGAGATGATTGAAAAAGTCTCTGAACAGATCAACTTCCGTATCCCGACTCGCGAAATGAATGATTTCTTCTTTGAGACGATCCGTAAAACTCCAGCTCCGGTTTGGGGAACGACAAATGTGAAGTTCTATTACGTGACTCAGACATACCAACGTCCTCCGGCGTTTATCGCGTTTGCGAATCATCCGGATGGCGTGACGAATTCGTACCGTCGTTTCTTGATTAAACATATCAAGGAAAAATGGGACCTTCATGGTTTGCCGATCCGTATCTTTTGTATGAAATCTCGCCGTGGCGCGAACATCGAGGAATAATGCTTAAACGCGGCTCGTGGAGAACACGTTTTGGATTTTACCTATTGGCCGTGGGCTCTGCCTGCGGTCTGGGTAATCTCTGGCGCTTTCCCTACGTGGTGGGTGAAAATGGAGGCGGGGCCTTTATCCTGCTTTACGTTTTTCTTGCTCTGGCCGTGGGTGCTCCGCTTTTGATTGCCGAGTTGATGTTGGGTAAAAACACCCGTCGCTCGGTCATCGTTGCCACAGATATGATGGGCCAGAAAACCAAGCTTCCACTTCGTTGGGTGGGGCATCTGGCCGTTTTAGTGACTGTTGTCGTGTTTTCTTACTATGCCGTGATCAGTGGCTGGGTTCTGCATTTCATGACCCAGTTCTTTATTTCTCTGTTCCTGGATGTTGAGGGCGCTGCTAATAAAACCAATCTTGCAGCCCTGATGTCGAATGGTTGGTTGCAGGTGATGCTTGCAAGTGCGCATATCCTGATTACTGTTGTCGTCGTCTTAAAAGGTGTTCAAGAGGGATTGGAAAAGTGGATCAGTTATATGATGCCACTGTTTGCGGCGCTGGTCGCGATCTTGCTGTTTAAATCATTCTCGTTGCCATCAACACCGGAAGTTATGCGTTTCCTTTTCTATCCTGATTTTTCCAAACTGACATTGTCGTCTTTGGGGCATGCTTTGGGGCATGTGTTCTTTACGCTGTCTGTGGGGTTTGGAACTATGGTGACGTTTGGTTCCTATCTTCGTGAAGAAGACCACGTACCAACAGCAGGTTTTCGTGTGGCCTTGGTCGATACTTTGATTTCGCTCTTGGCCGTGGTGATGATTTTCCCGGTGGCGTTTCAAGCTTCTAACGTGCCTTTAACAGATCCGGCTTTGATGTTCGAGGTTTTGCCGCGATACCTTTTGGGAATTCCAGGCGGGGCTTTGTTTGGTCTGGCGTTCTTCGTCTGCCTTTACTTAGCGGCACTGAATGCCAGTATCGGATTGCTGGAAGTTGTTGTTTCGAATCTGGTGGATCGTAATAAAAAGATGGAGCGTCAGAAGGCCACGTGGCTTTCCGGAGCTGCGGCTTTGTCGTTGGCTATCTTGCCAGCCCTTTCAAGCTCTGTGCTTAAAACTGTGCGTATTAATGGCCGTTCTTTGATTGAATCTTTGGATTCTTTGTTGATCAATTGGCTTTTGCCTTTGGTGGCACTGGGAATTTTGTGGGCCTTCTATAAAGGCACCTCGGAAAAAGAAAAAGAGACCAGCTTCATCGATCGCGAGAAGTTCGTCAGCTATTCTATGTATTCGCATTGGATTGTGGTTTTGAAGTGGGTCGCACCTGCAGTGATCTTGATTGGATTCCTACTGCAGGTTGTGGCGTTATTCCAGAACGTCTATTAAAAGTTCATCCCTAGGATGACTGTTAAAAGTTCATCCCTAGGATGAATGTAAAGTCATAGAAGTCACCGGAAAGATTCTTTTCCAGTTTATCAGTTCCGTTCACATAGGATTTGTTTTCGTCCGAGAAATTCACATAGTGATAAGCGGCTTGTAAGCCCAGGTAGGCTTTCTTACGCATCAAGGGAATTTCCACGCCGGCACCGATATCAAAACCCATCGTTGAATCACGAGAATAAGAGTCGATACCAGAGATCGTGTACGTACGATAAAACTGACCCAGACCACCTAAGATGTAGGGATTGAGGTCTGCCAAGCCGCGCGTTACGTTTTGCGTGTTTAAGTAATACTTCAAGTCGAAATTGATCGAAGTCAGAGACACGTTACCCGTGTAATTCGTCACATTTCCGGCATTCAAAGTTGAGAACTTCACCGCATGGTCACCGGTCTGGAAACCCAATGTCAGAGCCAGGCGAAGATCGAAGAAATAACTTAGAAACAAACCGAATGACGGTGCTGCAGAATACTGATCAGCAAAGTTTCCAGTGAAACCAGTGTAGCCACCGGCAAGACCCACAGTGAAGAAGCGACCGTTACGGAAGAAGTTTACGTCAGCCTCTTCGTCAGAGTCTTCATCAAATTCAGAATAATCAGAGAAGGGGTCAAAGGCTTCATCTGGATCGGATTGTGCGATAAGATAATGTTTTTGATCTGAGCTTTGTGCGTGAGCTTGCGGCGACAAAAGTATTCCCGCAGCCAACAACAAAGCCAGAAGGCCAGAATGTAGAATATTTCCGGTGGTTTTCACAGTTCCCCCTAAGTGTATTATCGAGTGAAACTGTCAAAAACTTCAGGGAAATTTGTCAAATCCGCTCGTTCAGTGAGACAGTGTCTCAGATTGAAACACTGTAACTCCACTAGAGGGGTTCGTTAAGTGCTTTTTCGATAGCCTCAACTACTTTATCAGAGGAAGGTTTAGTGATCGAGGTCCAGCGTTCAATCACTTGTCCCTTACGATTCACCAAAAACTTTTCAAAATTCCAACTAACATCCTTAAAAATCAAGCCAGGTTTTTGCTCGGTCAGAAACTGATAAACCGGCTGCTTATCTTTCCCCGTAACAGGCGCCTTATCAAAAAATGGAAACGTACATCCATACTCTTTTTTAGCAAAAGACTGCACTTCAGTATTGTCACCCTTCTCCTGCTTAAAATCATTGGAAGGAAAAGCCAAAACCACAAACCCACGATCCGCATACTTCTTATAAAGCATCTCAAGATCCTTCAGCTGCGGAGTAAATCCACACTGAGAAGCCGTATTAACAACCAACACAACCTTCCCGCGATAAGTAGAAAAATGAACCTTCTTCCCCGAAATATCATTAGCCGAGAGCTCATAAAAACTAGCAATCTTCCTCTCAGAAGAAGTCGATTCCGCAGCCGCCGTTTTCTCTGCAGCAAAGCTAACTGAAGCAAAAACGAACGAAGATAGACACAACGAAGTTAAAACAAAAACAAAAGAACGAAACATAACATCTCCAAGTCAGTGAGATTTTCGAGTTCACGAGAAAATCATCCGCCGAACCCAAGGTAAAAACAACTCCAATGAAGCACCCAACTTGGGAAAACTGCCACTTAAAACAGCACTTCGTAGGGCGTGGACCTGTGGGGACTGGGGATGCAGTGACCTCCGTCGGCGCAGGATGCGCGAACCGGCAAAGCCGGCGACGGTGAGTCTGGATGGCGTGTCACGGAATCTCCAGTCCCCACAGGTCCTCGACCGCCACCCAGAGCAATTTTCAGAGGCAGTTTTACCCAATGTCGCGGTGCGAATCTTTGACTTGGGCGGAGGATGAATTTCTAATTAATTTGAATAATTTAGCTAAGTTTTGGAGTGGTAGATGGAACTGCGCAGTCCGATAGTTATAGTGTCTGCATTCGGCCGTGGTCATTGGTTGGCTGCCGCGCTTTCGCGCGAAGGAATCAAGACGACTGTCCTTGATGTGTCTTCTAAACTTGGTGTGTGGCCGTCCGAAGACCTCGAAGGTCCTTTTGGTTTTTTCCGTAACGAAAGAATTTCTGAATCTCAAATGGAGCGTCTGTACTCCGATGATTCTTTCGAAGAGTTGCACAACGGTTTCACGATGTGGCTCCCAGAAGGACCGCTAGAGTGCAAAGGTCCTTTGACGAAATTCAAAGTTGATAATTCGCAGTTAGCTCCACAAGTGAAAGACGTTTTGCTTTCTAATGCTCCTGATAAATTACAGCGTGCAGTCAGTCGTAATGTGACTTCGTTCGATTTTGAACAAAGCTGGCTTTTGCATTTCGCTCACCAGTGGGCGGGGACAACATTTAAACCAAATGCACTCGCAGCCACTGAAGGCGAGGCGCTGCCGATCTTTTCTTCATTTCTGGTTCGTCAGGCAACTCGCGATGGTTTGGAAAAATCTTTTGCGTGGTTGCGTGACAAGGGTGTCGAAGTGATCAAGCCCCAAAAAATCGTGGATGCTTCCTTCGGTGCTGGAAAAACAGTGACGGGTCTTGAGATTGCCGGTGAAAACCAAGGTCTTTTGAAGTTGGAACAACTTGTTTGGACTCTTTCCAGTGAAGAAACTTATTTCTTGAATGAACGTCTGGGAAAATATCTGTTCAACGAAGGCCCGTTGGAATCCGAATGGTGTTGGGTTCGTTACCGCGTGTCTTTGCAAGCTTGTACAGAAAGAGACGCCCTTCCGTTGCACACAGTGCTATTGGATGACGTCAGTTCGCCGTGGACTCATGAAAACATGATGGTCCTGCAAAGAACTTCTTCAGCAGAGCAGTTCGATGTATGGATGCGCATCCCAACTGTTCAACGTTTCAATAAGGAATACCTCACCAGCCGTAGCACACGTATGAAGGATATTTTACTTCGTCGGATGTCATTGGCGCAGCCGGAAGTATTAAGCTTCCCGCAAGAATACTATTATACTTACGCCCAACTGGGAGCTCCGCGCTTCCCGGTGTTTTCAGCAAAACACTCTTCCCGTCGTGGCAGAGTGGCTTATGGAAATCTTCATCTGGATGGCCCTGAAGTGTGGCCTCATTTTTCGTGGACAGCGATGTTTGCGCGTAATGAGATCTCGCAAATGCATATTCAAAACTGGTGGAAAGAAAAACTTCTTAAAGAGCAAAAAGAGAAACGAAAGGAAGCCGGTCAGTGATCGAACGTTACACGCGCCCTGAGATGGGCCTTATTTGGGATGCAGATCAACGATTTGGCAAGATGATGCAAGTTGAAATCACGGTGGCACAGGTTCAAGCACAATTGGGCTTGATTCCTAAGGTTGCCGCAAAAGCGATCGCGCAAAAAGCTCGCTTCAGTGTGAAACGCATCTCTGAAATTGAAAAAGAAACCAAGCATGATGTGATCGCCTTTGTCAGCAACGTGGCTGAAAATGTGGGCCCTCATGGTAAGTACATTCACTTCGGTATGACATCTTCTGATGTTTTAGATACGGCCTTCAGCTTGCAAGTGCGCGAAGCCGGTCAAGTTTTGATGGGTTCGATCCTGCGCATGGAAAAGTCTTTGCAAACATTGGTCAGCAAGCACGCGGAAACCATGTGTGCGGGGCGCACACACGGAATGTTTGCAGAGCCGACAACATTCGGTTTCAAAATGGCAGGTTTTCTAACTGAGCTTCGCCGTAATAAAAAACGTGTGAAAGATGCTTTGGAAAATATGAACATCTGTAAACTGAGTGGTGCCGTGGGAACTTTCTCCAGCCAATCACCTAAAGTTGAAGCGATGGTCGCACGCAAACTGGGATTGAAGCCAGAGCCGATTGCCACTCAAGTCATCCCTCGCGATCGTCATGCGGAAATGATGTTGTCGCTGGCGATGATCGGAACAGGTCTTGAGCGTCTGGCAGTGGAGCTTCGCCATTTGCAACGCAGTGACGTGGGTGAGGTAACGGAAGGATTCACGAAGGGTCAAAAGGGCTCTTCAGCGATGCCTCATAAGAAAAATCCAATCAGTGCGGAAAATATAACGGGCCTTTCTCGTCTGCTGCGCGGTTACGCAGTGGCAGCCATGGAAGACGTGGCTTTGTGGCACGAACGCGATATCAGTCATTCTTCGGTTGAGCGCGTGATTTTCCCGGATGCTTTCATCGTAGCGGATTATGCTATTCATCGCATGAGCATTTTGCTGGATGGTTTGGAAGTAAATAAAAAACGCATGCTAGACAATATCGAAAGCTCGCAAGGGCAGTTGTTCAGTTCTCATGTGTTGCTTGCCTTGGTGGCCAAAGGCATGCGTCGTGAGGATGCTTATGCTTTGGTACAAAGACTTTGTCACACACTTGGATACGGCGAGCATTTGAAAGACAAATTGATGGGCAGCGATGAAGCCCGCGAACTTTTGAAACCAAAAGAGATTGAAGAGATCTTTGCAGGTAAAAAACATAAAAAGTCGATCAAAGATATCATCAAGAGAGTGAAAGTTTAGATGACACGCTGGAATTATTTTAAAGAAGGCGATATTATCGATGTTGTAGCTCCTGGTTACCCATCACAGCCCCACGAAGTGGAGGGGGCGCACGCATTTCTTTTGAAGTGGAATTTGCAGCCACGCATTCCCAGAAATCTGATTAAACCGCATTTTCTGCACGCCAACGAAGATGAAGCGCGCTTTGGTTTTTTGAAGGCTGCAATTGAATCTAAGGATTCTCGTGTGATTTGGTGTATGCGTGGTGGTTACGGCAGCAACCGCTTGTTGCCAATGCTCGCAAAATTAAAAAAACCGAAAGAGCCAAAACTTTTGATTGGTATCAGTGATATTACCTCCCTGCACACATTCTTGACTCAGGAATGGGGTTGGAGCACATTGCACGCGCCGCTTTTGGATCGTTTGGGTCGAGGCCTGGTTTCAGCCAAACACGAAAAGGAATTGCACAATGTCCTGTTCGGTCAAGAAAAGGCTGTAGAGTTTAAAAAGCTCAAACCTCTGAATGATCAGGCACGTAACATAACACTTCAAAAATCCAAGATTGTTGGTGGTAACCTCGCAGTTCTGCAAACAACTTTGGGAACTCCGTGGCAGATCGAAGCCAAGAAGTCCTTCTTGTTCCTGGAGGACACCGGCGAGCGTGGTTACCGCATTGATAAAATGCTGGAGCATATGCGCCAGGCTGGCGTCTTTAAGCAATGTCATGGGTTGATTCTGGGGGATTTCATTGGTGGAAATGAGCCCGGATCAGAAGAGACAAAACATAAGCTAGTATTTAAACGTTGGGCCGCAGACTTAGATATTCCTGTTTTCCAGGGATTGGAGGCGGGCCACGATATTATTCAACGACCAGTCCCTTTAAACACTTCATGCGTTCTGACTCAAAAGAACGGCAAGGTGCTGCTCAGTATCGATACGGGAGGTAAAGCGTAATGAAATTTTCAGTTCTAGAAAAGAATCTGATTTTGCAATTGGAAGATCGCATCCGCGACACCACGCCTGGCGTGATGGTTCGTGCTTATCAAGGCGGTCGTATTATTTGTGACGTTGCTGTCGGTAATACCTACGCTTACTATGATTTTGCGAGTGTGACGAAAGTCATCTTCACTCAGCAAGCGATGATGTATGCCTATGAATTGGGTAAATGGAATTTTGAAACCAAAGTTTCTCAATTCCTGCCTTGGTTTCCTTCGACAGAAACGAAAATCACCGAGCTATTGACTCACAGCTCAGGTCTGCCTTGGTGGCTTCCGTTTTATCAAGAAATCAATATGAATTTGTCGATGGAAAAACGTCGTGATCAGTTGCGCGATATCATCAAGGGCTTAAAGCTTGAGAAGAGCGAAACGGCGGTTTATTCAGACGTCGGATTCCTGGTATTGGGTTATATTCTGGAAGTGATTTTCGAAAAACCACTTTTGGATGTTTGGACCGATACTAAAAATAAATTCTATGCAGGAACGACTTTGGAGTTCCACGCCAACAACACGACAAGCACCAAGATCTCTTTATTTGCACCAACAGAAGAATGTCCAGTACGTAAAAAGCTGGTGCAAGGCGAAGTTCACGACTTAAATGCGTGGTCTTTCGGTGGTGTTTCCACTCATGCGGGTCTTTTCGGAAGTATCGATGATTTGGGTTGGTACTCGCTTCATCTGCGTTCCCAGCTTTTGGGAATCGCAAGATACAGCATCCGCCAAAAGACGGCGCAGCTGTTTGCTAAGCGCGCGTTGCCAGAAGGAAAAGGCGACTGGGCTATGGGCTATATGATGCCGACACCGGGATCTGCAAGCTGTGGCAGCTATTTCTCATTGGATTCTATTGGCCATACGGGGTTCACAGGAACGTCCATTTGGTACGATCCTAAGATGGACATGAGTGTGAATATTCTTTCGAATCGAGTTTTGTATGGTTCCGAAAACAAGGCCTTTGCAAAATTGCGTTCCGAGATTCACAATTGGATTGTTGAAAATTATCGCAGAAGCGGAGTTTAAGCCGAGGGCTTAAAACAGGGAGCATAAATGGATTTAAAACCTGGTAGTCATATTCACTTGATGGGGATCTGCGGGACAGCGATGGCGTCTTTGGCAGGTCTTTTGAAAGATCGCGGTTACAAAATCACCGGCAGCGATATGAACCCATACCCACCGATGTCCACACAGCTGGAAAGCTTAGGCATCAATATTCAAAAAGGCTACAAAGCTGAAAACCTGCATCCAAAACCGGATTTCGTGATCGTCGGGAATGTTATTTCCGCAAATAACGAAGAAGCACAAGAATTGGTGAAGCTGGGTATTCCGTACACATCTTTGCCAAAAGCAATGGGCGAGTTTATTATCGAAAATCGCGAAAGCATTGTAATTTCTGGAACTCACGGAAAAACGACAACAACTTCGATGATGTCTTGGGTTGCGGAAAATGCGGGAAAGAAACCAGGTTTCTTAATCGGTGGTATTCCTAAAAACTTCTCGCAAAGCTTTAAAAATCCGGAAGGCAATCTGTTCGTTATCGAAGGTGACGAATACGACACGGCTTTCTTTGATAAGGTTCCAAAGTTTGTTCACTATAAACCAAAACACGTTGTTTTGACTTCGGTAGAGTTCGATCACGCGGATATCTATAAAGATCTTCAAGCGGTCAAAGACTCGTTCGCAAAACTCATGAATTTGATTCCAGTCGATGGAACTTTGCTTGCGTGCGCTGAAGATGCGAATGTGATGGAGCTTCGTAAGCTTTGCAAGGCCAAGAATAACTTCACATACGGCTTTAAAGCCGATGCAGACTTCCGAGCGAAAGTTCTTTTCCAGAATGAAAAAGGTGTTGGTTTCGAAGTTCACCACAAAGGTGAAATCATGGGGCCATACAACATGCAGATCACAGGAGATTACAACATTCTGAATGCGACCGCCGTTGTGGCAATGTCTAAAATCCTGGGTTTCTCTGAAAACAGAATTCAAATCGCCATGGAATCCTTTGAGGGCGTTAAGCGCCGCCAAGAGATCCTGGGTGAGCCCAATGGCATCCTGGTGATCGAAGACTTCGCCCACCATCCAACAGCGGTGCGTGAGACGGTAAAAGGTATTCAAAAGAAATACCCAGGCCGTAAAGTGTTTTCGGTCTTTGAACCAAGAAGTGCGACATCCCGTCGTAAAGTCTTTCAAAAAGACTACGTAGAAGCATTCAAGGGCTCCCACGAAGTGATGTTGGCCAAAGCCTTTGATCAATCGAAAATCGATGCGGAAAACCGCTTCTCATCTCATGAGTTGATCACGGACCTTAAATCCTCTGGCGTAACAGCGGAAGATTTCGATGGGGCCGATCAAATCGTAGCAGCTCTTAAAGCTCGCGCAAAACGCGGCGACGTGATCCTGATCATGTCGAACGGTGGATTTGATGGCATCTATACAAAACTCATGAAAGCTCTAGAGTAGAAGAGAAAAAGCCCGGCGAACCCGGGCTTTTTTATTATCGGTGACGAACTTCAATGATCACTTTGTCTTTGCTGATCCTGTTCAATAGTTCATTGATCTTCAAAATATTTTCTTGATCCAAGTTCGCATCCCATTCGTCCAGTAAAAGATGTTTATTATCTAATGAAGCGGCATATTCGATATGTCTTAGCATTTTTTGTCCCGTTGAGCCTTCCTCTGCATCTTCAAACTCAAACTGTGGATGTGCTGGAATGTAAAATGAGGATTCAAGTGATTCGTTAAGGTGCAGCATCAAAGTCGATTTTCCCGCGCCGTTGGATCCTCTAATTTGAATTCTGGAAGGTTTGGATAAAGATACAGACTTTGACAAATCTTCCAGCGAAGCGAAAGCATCATTTTGCACTGTGATGTTTTTAATAGAAATACGCGAAGAAAGAACAGGTTCCGAAAGGACCGCATTGCCCTTCATAGTTTTGAGCTTCGCTTCGAAAGAAACCAGAGAAGAAATAGTTTGGAAGATTGTTCTAAAAGTAGCCAGCATGTTTAACTGTCGAGGAATCGCAGCCAAAAGGGCCGCCATCACTTTAACATCCCCGTTATGTCGGCTGATAACCACGAAGACGGCAACAATAACTGGAAGGCTTGCGATAAACGTTAAAGCCGCCACCATGGTCTCGCTCATCAAGGAAGAGTGACGAGATTTTTCCTTAGCATCATTTAGATGGGAATTAAAGTTTTTGATGTAGTTGGCAACCACTTCAGAGTTTTTGAAGAAGATATTTTCCCAGGCTTTAAATAGGTAGCTTTCGAACTTGCTTCGGGATTGTTGCTCGGACTCGGCCGCTGACTTTGCGATTTTCTGAAAGTATTTGAATGCGAAAAACGAAAACAAGCCAGACGCAATATACGCTGGAATAAATGAAGTATCCAATGTCAGGCCAATGACTAAAACCCCCAGACTGATGGAAAGGATGAAAGTAAAAAGATCCAGACCTAAAAAGATGATCACGGCCAAATAGTTTTCCGCCTCGGAACCAATGGACGAAGTGAACAGTTCTTTTTGATGCTTCTCCTGCCAAATACCGGGTCTTTTAGCTTTGCTTAAAAGATTTTCTTCCAGAAATCTTTTGTAGGCTGAAAATCCCAGAGCGGTTTCCAGAGGACGTTGAATCAAGCCAAAAAATGGGACAACGACATGGCAGACAAGGGCGAGTCCTAGCCACAGGCTCATAGAATTCTGATCACCTAAAGCAAGGCCCGCCTTCATTAAAGCGAAAGTACTTGTGACAGCCACCAATTGTTGGCAAGTCGTAACTCCAATAAGTTTTATCTGGGAAACCTTGTCGACATACTTCAATACTGAGGGGGAAAACATTATCGAGCCTCCTGAACAATCCATTCTGAAATGATGGAATAGCGATTCCAGTTTTTGACTTTGGTGACGCTGTGCCAGTTTGTATCATCTGCGAAAAACAGCACCATTCTGTTTTCCAAAGGTTGAATTACTTTTGATTCTTTTCTTTTAGTTTTGACGGTGTCTTGATGAAGCCATAATTCGCCACCTTTGTCAGAGTTCCAGTCGGGAGACAGATAATAGATGCAAACGAGAGATCGTCCATCTTCCTGGTCGTCGATATGAGGTGGCATTGCAGGGGAGTCGGGAGTCATCATTCTTAATTGAACGAGGCCTTCTTCGTACAATTCGAGTTTTTCCTGAACTGTTTCTTCCAGGAAAGATTTGAAATCGTCGCCCAAGAATAGTTTGGCGAGGTTAAGGTCGGGGACGAACATAAAATTTAAATCGAATGAATCGTTTTCTCTTTTCTGATAACCGTCAACTACCGAGCAAAGATGCTTTTGGATTTTTTTGAATTGTTTCTGGGGAAGAAAGTTGTCAATTACAAAATGATTCCAGGGAGTTTGAAATTCATTTACCGAAGTGTTTTGTAGAAAAGATGAGTTCATAGATTTGCTCAGTGTTAGAAATTAAAAAAGGGAGAGGAGGGGGGCCTCTCCCTTTAAAAGAAAAACTAGTTTTTCTTTTTCGCTTTGCGAGAGTTCATGATTTCTTGAACTTCTGCGGGGATGCTGGATTTTTCCAGAACTGCGCGAACGCCAGTTCCAGATTTGTTTCTTTCAGCGATAATGTTTTCAAAAATTTCGAATTTGTTCATGGTATCTCCTTTATGCCGTGATTGGCTTAGTTGATTAGGGATAGAGCAGGAACGGTGCCGACTTTATTTAAGCTTTAAATCAATATATTGGAGATGAGGCCCAGTTTTGCGTCTTTATTATTGGATTTAAGAATCGTGTTCTGGACGAGGGTACGCGGGGCGGACTAGAGAGCGATAATTCGCACAGTGATATTAGGCGGCAAGTAATAGCCTTTGCGGTCGCGCAAAACGAAGCTTGCGGAGTTTGCATCAGGCTCTAATAAATTGCGCAGGCGTTTGATTGATACGTAAATTAAGTTGTCGTGGACGGCTGGATCATAAGGGTAGCCCCAGACTTTTTCGATAAGCTGGGATTTTGTAAAACGAATTCCCTGGTTTTGGGCAAACAGTTTTAAAAGATCAAATAGGATATGTTGATTTTTAAAATCAACAGAACCCTTGCTGGTTGTTTTCACTTTGAAGTTTGTGGAATCGATAATCAGATCAGCTTCTGAAGAGACGTGATTTTCTTTCGCCAATTGGGCTTTTACGGTGCGAAGTCTTGTGGATCCTTCGCTGCCCATGCCCTTCATTGCTAAGGAACGATAAATCGCAGCTTCATTGCGTTTACCCTGAGCTTCGTAAACCGCCGCCATTTGCACTAGGATGTAAACGATCAAATAGTGCAGAGAGTTTTGTTGGGCTTTTTCATAAGCCTTCCAGATCGCATCTAAGGCATCATCGGCGCGCTTTTCGTCCAAGAAAACGTGGCTTTTTACCACCAGGCAACTGGTATGAATTTCTTCCAGTTTTAGTTCTTGAGTTAAAAGTAAAGCCTTATCGAGATACTTTAAGGCCTCGATAGGATTTTCTTTCATCGTAACGATGGCAAGCTCTTGCAAAAGCCTTGAGACGGTTTCTAGATCCTGAGCCTGTGTGCACTCATGCAAAGCCTTTTGGAAATAGTCTTTCGCTTGAGTGTTTTCACCCAAAGCCATTTTCCATAAACCAATATTGTGAAGGACTTTGCCGTAAATCTCAGCCGAGGGGTTTTCTTTCTCGTACACAAGAAGTTTACTGAAATGTTTGTGAAAGTTTTCGAGCTTTCCCAATTCAGAACTTGCCTGAATTAAAAAGCGAACGCCAAACAACCAGCTTTGTAAATCACCGATGGCCTCTGCATCAGCGCAGATTCGTTCGGAATTATCGCAAGCTTCCTGGTAGTGGCCGCGCTGATAGTTCAGTTTGGCAAGATTGATGTTGGAACTCATTTCACTCAACATGCGGTACTAAATAGTTTTATGTCGGGGAGTCGTCAACATCTTACAGAAAGTGAAATGAGAAAATGTTCCGAAATCCCGGTAATTAGGCATGACGGGCAGAGTCGATGCTCCAAATTGAGACGCGTTGTACTCACATTTTACTCCCTGGTCTTTTATCCCGATAGGTAGTGCGGCTTTTTTATAATTAAGGTGGGAATTATGAATTTAGGTTCGTGGTTTAAAGGCATTAAGGCCAAGCTTTTGGTGGCGGCCTTATTGCCGTTGGTGGGTTTTGCGGTTCTGGGATATGTGGCTTTTAGTGGGCTGACTTCCATCGGTGGAATGTTAGGGAGCTCCTACACACAGATCATTCCTAATGTTGATGCCTTGGGGCAGATCGAAGGCGGGCGTGCTCGTATCGGTCAGTATCTTTGGGGTGCGATTGCAAATTTAAATTTTGAAAAGCGTCGTAATACATATATAGAAAAGTTAGATCAGGCTTTGAAGGAATATAAGGATGCTGTCGCGACTTATGAAGCCGCTCCTGATCTGGAAGGCGAAAGAGAAATTTATACGCCAATGAAAAATAACCACGCAAGCTACGTGGCTCACGTGGAGGAGTTCATTCAAACTCTGAAAACTCCCACGCCTGAAAATTATGAAAAAGTTCGTGCCGCGGCTGCGGAGGGTGCGTACCAGCAGGAATCCGTACAAATTAAAGGAACGACCGGAAAAATCATGGCCATGTATAATGAGGCTGTGAAAAAGAACAACTTGGCGCAAGAAGCAGAGAGGTCCCTTGTTTTTAAGTTGCTGGTGGGAATTGGACTGGCTTGTAGTTTAGGAGTTTTCTTTGCGCTGATAGTAATTGCTTCTCGTCTAAGTAAAAACGTATCTGAAGTTGTGGGGCAGCTTTCTGATTCATGCAATCAGGTGAATATGGCTATCACTCAGTTGACGGAAGCGGGTCAAAGCTTATCGCAATCTTCAACGACTTCAGCAGCCTCATTGGAAGAAACAGTGGCGGCCCTGGAAGAAATGTCTTCAATGGTATCCATGAATTCTGACAATGCGAAACAGGCGGCTAATTTGTCGCAAGCTTCTCGTTCGGCTGCGGAAGACGGGGAGCAGGAAATGCAAAAGCTGGTTACATCCATGCACGGCATTTCTCAGTCTTCAAAAAAGATCGAAGAGATTATCAATGTTATTGATGATATCGCTTTTCAAACCAACTTGTTGGCCTTGAATGCGGCAGTGGAAGCTGCACGTGCAGGGGAGCAAGGTCGAGGTTTCGCAGTTGTGGCTGAGGCCGTTCGCAGTCTGGCACAAAGATCTGCGGTGGCAGCGAAAGACATCAATGGTTTGATTAAGAATTCTGTGGACCAGGTGGAAGGCGGATCTAAAATCGCGGATAAAGCGGGTGAGGTTCTTAAGAACATCGTGACTTCGATCAAGAAAGTTTCTGATCTGAATAACGAAATCTCAGCGGCAAGCTCGGAGCAGACGACGGGTATTCAGCAAATCAGTAAAGCCATGAATCAGTTGGATCAAAGCTCCCAGGCGAATGCGGCTTCCTCGGAAGAGATCGCAGCAACATCTGAAGAAATGGCTGCGCAATCAAAACAAATGTACAGTGTCGTTGTGACTTTATCGAATGTGGTGATGGGTGGTCATGGAGAAGAGGCTGTCAATGAAGGGCAGCCGGTTGTCGCTGAGAAAAAGAAGGTCGCCGCAAAAGGTAAGCCGGGAGTGGCCGTGACTAAAAAAACAGCAACTAATGTGGTGAAATTCAAGCCCGCGCCTAAGGCTCAATCAAATTCAGGAGAAGCCAAAGCATCCGAACTAATTCCTTTTGACGACGACACAAGAAAAGTAGGAAACACAGACGGCTTCTAAAAAGGTGCCTGCCGGTTTTTGGTAGCAATACTGCGTTAAATCAATAGAGCTCAGTCGCAAGGCTGGGCTTTTTTCTATTATTGCGCATGGCCTTTGGGAGTTCGAAACGTTTTCTCTTTAATGCTTTTTTTATCTGCTGTTTGTTCTCATTTGTGGGATTTTGGTTAATCCATTGAAGCGTTAGGTTTATCGAATTGAAGAGTATTTGATCCGGAGAAAATGGAAAATTGAAACGTCCGTTTCCCAAAGAGCGAGAGAGAGTCGAATAGGGATAGTCCTCTGCTCGCCTGGATAATCCAGCTTCAATCGGATTTCTGTAAACGTATTTGTAAGCGTGCATCAGGTAGTGTTCAGAGTCGATTACCGTCCTGTGGTAACGGCTTCCGTAAAGTTGATTGATTATCTTTGCCTTTTCGTTAATCCGGCGACTGGTTTCTCCCATAAAATAGTTCATGGCGGCGCTTAGATTTCCATCCGGATTTCGAACGATAAGATGGAAATGATTGTTCATTAGAACGAAAGATAGAATTTCTATATTGAAGGCGTGAGCTATAAAAAATAAGTAGTCTTCCATGATTTCCCAGACTTCTTCGATCGGAATGGGGAAAAACTCCCGATTTTTACAGCGAGCTGAAATATGGATCGGAAGTTCGGTGGATACAATTTCGGATGATCTGGCCATGCTCAATCTAGGTGCAGGTTTTGAGTCATCCTAAGGCGAATTTGAGATCGGCAAGGGCAATCGCTATATTTGGTTTTCGGATGCGACGCTTCTCCAAAAACCGGCAGGCACCTTTTTGGGAGGGCGGTGCGTTAATGGTGTTTTGTGAGTGAAACGTGGGGTGAAGCTGGGGTACTTTTTTCAGCCTATGTCAGCTAATCTTACTCCACTAATGAAGCAGTACTGGGACATTAAATCTGTCCATCAAGATAAGATCCTTCTTTTCCGTATGGGGGACTTTTTTGAAATGTTCTTTGATGATGCGGTTAAAGCGGCGCCCGTTTTAGGGATCGCACTTACTCAAAGAAATAAAAAATCTCAGGACGAAACTCCGATGTGCGGAATGCCTCACCATTCTGTGGCGGGGCCGATTAATAAACTTTTGGCTCATGGTTTCAAAGTAGCGATCTGTGATCAACTTGAAGATCCAAAAGCTGCCAAAGGGATTGTAAAACGTGGAGTCACCCGCGTTCTGACTCCGGGTATGGTTTATGACTCTGATACTTTGGACGGAACAAAGCCACACTATCTGGTAAGCATTGATCAAACTTCGATCAGCTTTCTGGATTCAACAACGGGCGAAGCGTTCTTCTTTAAATCTAAAAACTCTCATGAGCTTTTGCGTTTCGTTCAGATTTTGCCAGTGGCAGAAATCGTAATCGCAAAGGAACACGAAGCTTTGCTAGCGGGTCTGGATAATATCTTGATCAGTCATCATGAAGAAATGATGGATGCGGGCAGCGATCTTCTTAAAAATGCTGCTCCTGCTTCAGCTGCTAGACTTCTAAGTTACGTTTTGCAGTTGTCAGGTGAGGAAGCTTTGAAAACTCTTTCTCCGTTTGTGGAAAGAGATCTTGAGCACCGTCTGGAAATTTCCAGCACGACACTAAGACATTTGGAAGTGTTCTCGACATACAAAGGTGAAGGCTTGGGCAGTTTGTTCCATGCCATCAACCGCACGCAGACTTCTGCGGGCAGCCGTATGCTTCGTCAGTGGTTAAGCTTCCCACTCCGTGATGTGAAAGCTATCGAAAGCCGTTTGGACTCGGTGGAGTTCTGGCGCAGTCATGTTTTGGAATTAAAACGTGCTCGTCAAATTTTGGGTCAGATGGGTGATATCGAACGTCGTTTGGGTAAAATCTCTCAACCTCAATGTAACGGCCGTGATTTGTTGGCATTAGCCGGCAGCGTTCATGCCGGTGTCAGTGCGTTGGAAGTATTTGTTCAAGCAAGTGGTTCAACAGCCAATTTTGAAAGCCTTCGTGAGTTGGCGTATAAAATCGAAAGAACTTTGGTTGAAGATCCGCCTTTGGCGACAAAACAAGGTTACTTGATCCGTCAGGGCGTTTCTTCTGAACTGGACGAGTTGATTGATCTTTCCACGAATGCACAAGCACTTGTGGCCAAAATGGAAGCGGATGAAAAAGAAAAAACTGGAATCTCCAGTCTGAAAATCCGCTATAACAACGTTTTCGGTTACTATATCGAAATCACAAACTCTCATAAAGACAAAGCACCAGCAAACTATCAACGTAAGCAGACTTTGACGAATGCCGAGCGCTATTGCACAGATGAGTTGGTAGAGCTTGAAAGAAAAGTACTATCAGCGAATACAAAACGTGCCGATCTTGAATTTGAATTCTTTGATATGCTTCGCAAAGAGATCCTGACTCAGTGTCCAGCGTTGCTAACGCTGGCTCATGAGTGCAGTGAAATGGACGTGATCTCAAGTCTTGCTTGGTTAAGCCTTGAAGAAAAGTACGCTCGTCCAAAATTTACTGAGAACAATTCTTTGCAATTAAAAGCCAGCCGCCATCCGGTGGTTGAGCAAACTGTTAAAACCAACTTCGTTGCGAATGACATTGAACTTCACCCGCACTCTTGTTTGTTGCTGACAGGCCCGAATATGGCCGGTAAATCGACTTTGATGCGTCAAGTGGCGTTGAATGCGATTATGGCCCAAATGGGTTCCTTCGTTCCTGCGGATGAAGCGAAACTTCCGATCTTTGATGCGATCTTCACCCGTATTGGTGCAAGTGACCAATTATCCGAAGGCCTTTCAACTTTCATGGTTGAGATGACAGAAACATCGGCGATGCTTAAAAACGCGACTAAAAACTCATTGGTCATCCTGGATGAAGTGGGGCGTGGTACAAGCACGTTCGATGGCATGTGTCTGGCACAATCGATTCTGGAGCACTTGTTAAGCGAAGTGAAAGCATTAACGTTCTTTGCAACTCACTATCATGAACTGACGACTTTGGATCAAAGTTACGGTCAGATCACAAATTCACATATGACCGTGGCTGAAAGAAATGGTGAGATCCGTTTCCTTCACACGTTGGTGAAAGGTCCAGCTTTGAAATCCTACGGGGTTCAGGTGGCCGAGCTTGCGGGGCTTCCGCCATCAGTGACAAAGCGTGCGAAAAGCTTGTTGCGTGAGATTGAATCAAAACGTGTTCAAGCCAGTAGTCAGTTGTCCCTTCTGGACCACGTGGAAGACTCTCCTATGGAAATGGCAACGGCTCCTGCGGTTGAAGTTCCAGTGATCCCTGAAAGCGTGAAATCTTTGATGGATGAATTGCAAAAGTACCCACTGTTGCAATCAAGTCCTCTGGAGGTCATGGGTCAGGTTGCTAAATGGAAAGCCATCGCTGAAAACACCAGCTTGCAATAGAGGGTAAATTGGCTGATCATTTTAACTATGGCAGCTAAGACGTATCTCTCCAGTGAGCAGCTTATTCAGTCTCAAGAAATTCTAAATCCACCACTAATGACACCTGATGGAGATGTCCGTCAGGTGTTTTGTTTTTCCAGTCAGAGCTTTTCCTTATGGCTTGGTGCTAAGCTTGAGGAATCACTTAAAAATAATCCTTTGTGGCGAGATACGCATCCGATTATGTTGGGCTCTTGGGCCCGCGGTGAACTTAGTCCAAAATCTGATATCGATATTTTGTTCTGTGGCGATGAAGACAAAGTCCGTGAGTTCACAAATCAGCTTCAAGAAAAAGGTTTAAAGCTTCGCTATCGTATGCCAGCTAATCCCGAAGATTGGACGGAAGGAGTTGAAGCGTTTGATGTTTTGGCTCTTTTGAAGGCAAAGCCATTGACTCCGGAAGGTGCACGTAAGCTTTTTGAACAGCAAAAGCGCATCTGGTCGAAAAAGAACATGTGGCGTAAGACTTTGCTGAAAGCGGTAAAGGAAGAACGCAAAGCCCGGGAAAATCGCTTTGATTCCATCACCAATTATCTTGAGCCTAATTTGAAATACGGCCCAGGTGGTTTGCGTGATCTTGAGCAAGGTCTGCAGATTTATGAAATGTTCGCCGAGCGTTTCACAAACCCGGGGCATGCGCTGAATGTTTTAAATTATTATCGTGATTACCTGTTAAGCCTTCGTCAGAAGCTTCATCTGGAAGGTCACAGTGATATCCTGTCCAGTTCCGCTCAATTTGATTTAGGAAAATGGATGGGATTTAAATCCCATAAAGATTTCATGCGCAGCCTGCAGCGTGGATTGTCACGGGTAAATTTCTATTCCGATTGGATTATCGCAGTAGCAGATGCTCCAGAAGAAGTTCTTAAGAAAATTGAACGCTCCGAGTTTTATAAACCAAGTGATCTGTTTTCTGCTTTAGAAAAAAACTCCAGTGTTTTGATGCAAAAGAAAGTTCGTGAAGAGCTGGATCATCTTTTACCAGCCAAAGAAATCAAAAAGCTTGGCAAACTTCGTGGTCAGGAACTGGATCAAGTCTTGAGTGTTAAAGCCAAGGATGAATTCCTTTATAGTATTTTCAGGTCTCGTTTGATTGATAAGCTGGTGCCGGAAATCACGCGCTTAGTGGGATACGTTCAGCATGATCAATATCATCGCTACACGGCGGATTCGCATATCATGCAAGCGTGCCGCGAGATCAAACGTGTCTTTGCAAAACCGAAAGAACTGGGTCCCTTGCAGTCAGTAGCGAAATCCTTGAATCCCTATGACTGGCAAGTGCTTTCATGGACTTGCATGTATCACGATTTGGCCAAGGGTATAGATAGCGGAGATCACTCGGAAGCCGGGACTGCGATCGTTACCCGTGACTTTAAATCTTTTGGCTTTAAAAAGAAATTCACCGACGACGTGAACTGGATGGTGAAAAACCATTTGGAGCTTTCACAAGCCGCTTTCCGTAAAAATTCCAAAGATCCCCGCGTATGGCAAGAGCTGCGCGACAAGGGTGTTGAGGGTGATGCATTGAAACGACTGGCGATCTTTACCGCTGTCGACATTCGCGCAACCAACCCCGAAGCTTGGAATGAGTGGAAGGGGCGCTTACTGGCTGAATTGGTAGAAAATCTTGAAAGTAAAAAAGCTCAAGACTATTTCACGTTCAGAACCTTGAAAGCCAAAAAACATCTGCATATTTCGGAAGAGATTTATGAGGAGCTAGGTCCTGTCTTAGTTGATAGTCTGTCAATGAATGACTTGGTTGAAGATTTGAAAAAGGCGGAAGACTCTAGCGAATCCCTGCCTCCAAAAATCATGCAAACCAAACAGGGCGATACGTGGGTGCGAATGCATCAAAAGCGCGATCGCAAAGGGATCCTGGCAGATTATGTAGGCCAGTTCTATTCCTTAGGTTTAGGTATTCGCCATGCCTCCATTCATACTCTACCGAAGGTGGGAGTTTATGACTGGTTCCAAGTTTCCACGCAAAAAAATTTGAAAACTCTTGAGCAGTTGTTAAAGAGTTCGCAATTAAAAGAAAAAGAGATTCCTCAAGTCCAATTTGATCAAATTCAATTGATGAGTGCCCACGATAAAGAATGGGTGATCAGTTTCCGTGGTCCCGACCAAGCAGGTTTGCTTGCGGCAGCAGCCAAGGCTTTGAGTGATTTAAATGTCAGCATCAAATCAGCCCGAGTGCATACCTGGGGCCGACAAGTGGACGATATTTTTATGATTAAAGCTGAAGGGGACCCACAACAATTGGTCCAATCATTGAATAGTCATTTTAAAATCAATCCTGCCTAATAAAATCCGCGCTGACTTTGCGCGGATTAGTTTCAAGAACAAATGACTTCTAAAGTTAGCCATGTTCAGAGATTTATCGACGACTGTCTAAAATGCTCTACACATTTTAAGCAATAGCACTCTTAAAACCTGTGTTCCATTTTTGCACTGAAGATTTAAATGCAGAAAATTACCCAAATTCAGCGCACAGTTTTATCTTTGGTCTCGGCTAAAACACTGTCTCATTTTGGGAATTCCTTCCGTGGTTCTAATATTCGCCAATGTCATAGTCTGGAAAGCCTTAAAACACAGTTAGTTCGAAACAAACGGGTGGTTGTAGTGGCAGAGTTCGACCGTTGTACATCGCGCCACGTGGATGCCTTTATTTCTTTGATGAAGGATGTCTCAGCAGCGTACAGAAATCATCAAATGAAGTTGATCGTCTTTGCAAAAAGTATCGATGCCAGCGTTTATCAAAAGTTTGCACGCCATTTGAACCTAATGCTGATTCTGGAAGCGGAAGCTTTAACGGCGCCGTATTTAACCAGCAAGTTCCTGCATGGAGATCCCGTGTTTTTAAGGTCGTCCCCAAGAATGCAAATGACGGCGCCCGTACTGGTGAAAACGACCAACTGGGTCAGTCAGGTGAATTTACTTCAAAAGAAGGGTCGCTTTTTGGATTTTGCTACCCAAGGGGCAAGGCTCTATCTGCCGCAAAGATTATTTGAAGCAAAAGACTATGTCTCGGTTTTATATCAACTTGCTAATGAAGAATGGGTCACAGTCGAATGTCAGTTGCGTTGGGAGTCATCGACTCCCGATGGTGGGCAGGTGTTAGGTGTGCAGTTTCTGGCAATAGCCTAGTTTAACCGTGCGTGGCTGGTTTTGCATTTCGACCCAGCCAGAACGCAAGCACCGCGATAACAGTCCCAACAGACAGAACCATGCAGACGCCATTCCATTGAGCCGTGTTCCAAGCGAACGAAGCCACCAGGGAGCCCAGGGCGCCACCCATGAAATAGGAAAACATATAGACTGTGTTCAAGCGACTGCGAGCATCTTCGCGTAAGGCAAAAACACGCGTTTGATTTGAAATATGTGCAGCCTGAATTCCGAAATCCAGAATGAAAATACCAATGATCAAGCCAATCAGGCTCGCGCCAGATCCCCACAGAATCAGAACAGACAAAGCTAAAACAGTTAAGCCAATCGCCACACCGGTGCGCGGGCCCTTTTTATCCGCGACTCTGCCGACGACTGGGGCTGCCATTGCACCAGCGGCCCCCAATAGTCCGAATAGACCCACTTCTTTTGCGCCCATGTTAAAATGTGGGGAAGATAACAGGAAAATCAAAGTGGCCCAGATAGAACTGAAAACACCAAAGATCATCGCACCTACCACTGCGGATTCGCGCAGGATGGGTTCCTCTTTTACTAATGTACCGATGGATTTAATTAATCCTAAGTAAGATCCTTTATAAGTCACTTCGCTTGCGGGCAGGATAAACCAAAGACAGCTCGCCAAAACAATCATCAATCCTGCGGCGGAATAAAATACTGTTCTCCAACCGAAAAGATCTCCCAGGAATCCAGCGATCGTGCGCGAACATAATATTCCGATCAGCAGTCCACTCATGATAATGCCGATGACCTTGCCGCGATTTTCATTGCTCGCCAAGTGTGCGGCAAAGGGAATGATCAACTGAGGCACCATCGTGAAAAGACCGATCAACAAACTTGCAATGACCATGATCCACAAACTGTGCGCAGTCGCTGCCATGATCAATGCCGCAGTCACCGCTAGGGATGTGACGACGATCAGTTTTCTTCTTTCAAACATGTCGCCCATCGGAACCAGGAATAACATCCCCAAGGCATAGCCTACTTGGGTCAGTGTTGGTATGATGCCGACCTCTTTCACTGTGACGCCGAATTCTTTTTGCAACTCTGCCAGGAGCGGTTGGTTGTAGTAAAGATTGGCAACACTAAGACCTGTGGCGATTGCCATGATCCAAACAGTGGTGGAAGAAAGTTTTTTTGATGCGTGAGATTGAGTCATAGGTGAGGCCTGCAAGATGGGAAAAGAAAAACACCCACTTTGAGGGTGGGTGTCTTAAGTGACTAATTTGATTTTTTCTTCGGAGCACCTGTGATCCCGGTGTGGTTGCGCCAGTTGTATTGAGGATCAGTTTTTGTGCGGTTGTGCCAAGCTTCCCATTTTTTCTTAGGGAGCTTATGGGACACATTGCCCTTTTCGTCGAAGATATCTGGGTCTTTACCAGTTAGGAATTCAAGTACGGATTTCATGATACCCATGTAGGCTGCTCCTTCAATAAATACAGGAGCCAGTATAATGCAGGACCTCGTACGGGGGAATAGGAAATCCTGCCTCGATGCGTTGAATTAAGAGCGTGGGTTGGCGCAAACGTCGATAATGTCCAAACCGCGTTCTTCAGAAACTTTGCCAGCGCCTTTATAGTGGTTGAAGCACTGTTGAGCAGCAACTTGGAAAGCGTCTTCATAGCTAGCAGCTTGCTTTTTAACCTCAAAAGATTGGCCAGAAAGCTTATATTTGAACGTATATTCCTTTTGAACCGCATCTTTGGAGATCCAGGCAAAGGAACTGCAAGAATAAGCGAGTACGAAGATAGTCAAAAGTGCTTTCATAAAAACCCCTTGGTTAAAGTCCTTCAGTTTTGAAGTGACCTGATACTGTTAGGTAAAGCACGGGGTGTGCCAAAGAATCTTGCAGGGACCTCAAAAAGACCTTTGTAACCCCATGAAATTGCTGATCTAATCGGTCTCAATTTGAACCGTTCAAGGGGCCTGTTTACTTGTGAGACGGGTGACGTGAATGGTGCAACCCCTGTCGAGGGATTGGACAGGGTCCATGGGGGATTCATGAAAAGGTTTTTAGTATCCTTGGTTTTGTTGTTTGTTAGTTTTGCGGCATCGGCGCAAACGATCGTGGTAAGTGATATCGACGATACGATTCGCCCGCAATATGTGCAGGATCTTTCTGATTCCGCAAAATACGTTTTTGATAAAGACAGCCTGTTTATGGGGATGAGTGAGCTCTTAAATGCCGTCGTTCAGGATACGGGCGCTCGTATGTTTTACGTCTCCCGTGCCCCAGAATGGTTGATGGGTAATACGCACACAGCGGCCCTGGAGCGCGGTGGATTCCCGTCAGGGGTCTATTTCCCTCGCACTGTTTATTCAAAGGACGAGCACAAGGTTAGAACCCTGGTGCAAATTATCGATAAAACCCATCCCACCGATGTGATCTTGCTGGGGGATAATGGTGAAGTTGATGCTAAGGTCTATAACACCATCGCTGAGGGTTACCCACACATCCGTTTTCATCAATTCATTCGTGATGCCTATAACACCCCTAAATTCGGTGGTGAGGGTTCTTCGCTTTACCTGGGGCAGATGTATTTCGTGACTCCCGTGGAAGTCGCCCTGGAGCTTAAGAGACGAGGATTTTTGAAAAATAGTTCCGTCCAACTTTTAGTTGATTACTTGGTACCTCGAATTGTGGCAGAAAAGGGGAAACCAAAGCGAGGCATCATGGCCTTCCCATATTTTGTGGAATGCCGCGATTTTGTCTGGTCCTGGGATCAGGAAACTTCAGACTATCCTTTGCTGAATAATCTCAAAGCGAAGATCGAAAAACGCTGCAATAATTAATGATTTTAAAGTACCAGCTTCCGCAAGTTTACCAAAACCTTCTCCCTCGCGAGATCCTGAATTTTGAACCTCAGGAAAAAAAGGCCACTTGTGATACTTGCGCGATGTCTCGCCCTCGCGAAAAGGGTCCGATCCATTATCGCGAGGATCTGAAGTGCTGTACTTTTCATCCGTTTATTCCAAACTTCATGGTGGGCGCCTTGTTGAGCGATCCAAATGCCACTGAAGCTCACCGCATCTTTCGCGCTAAAATCGCAAATCGTGAATACTCTTTGCCGATTGGGATGGTGGCTCCGGTAAAATACCAAGTCGCTTTTAATAACCGGGAAGAAGGCGATTTCGGTCAGCGTGAAGACTGGTTATGCCCATACTACAATAAAGAAAAATCGAACTGCAACGTGTGGAGAAACCGCGGTGTGGTTTGCACGACGTTCTTCTGTAAAAGCTCTTACGGTGATCGTGGAATCGATTTCTGGGAGCATCTGAATAACTATCTTTGGTATGTGGAGTTGGCACTTTTAGAAGAAGCCCTGGTGATGATGGATTTCTCGCCACGTCAGACCATGACTCTTTTGGACTATCACAATCGTACCGATGGTACGGCGGCTGAGAAAAAATCCTGGAGCATGCCTGAGGCGAAATTCAAAGAACTTTGGAATGGTTATCATGACGATATCGAGGGTTTTTACAAAAAATGCTTTGAGATCGTGTCGAACTTGGATAAAAAAGCCTTCCACGAAATGTTAGGGGAGCAGGGGCAGTCTTTAGAAGAGACCTTGTTTGAAATCATCCCAGAATTGAAAGTGATTGAATAATGTCGACTATCCAGGAACGCCAGGCTCAAGTTATCGCTGATTTTTCCGCTTTCACGGATTGGGAAGATCGCTATAAAAAAATCATCGAGATGGGTAAATCCCTGCCGGAAATGCCAGAAGCTTTAAAGACCGAGCAAAACATCGTCAAGGGCTGCCAATCTCAAGTGTGGTTGCATGCTTCGGTTACTGATGATGGCAAGATGTTGTTGGTGGGTGATAGCGACGCTTTGATCGTTAAAGGCCTTGTAGCGCTGTTGTTGAAGGTCTATTCAGGATCAACTCCTAATGAAGTCTTGATGACGCCACCAGAGTTTTTAAGAGCTCTGGGTTTTGAGGGAAATCTTTCCCCAAGCCGCGCCAATGGTCTGCACTCGATGTTAAAGCAGATTAAGCTTTATGCGACGGCTTTCGATTACATGCTTAAGATGAAAAAATAAAAAAGGCTGGAGAGAATCCAGCCTTTTTTATTTCAAATTTAAGAGAGAACTATTTTTTGTGTTCTTCTTTTTTGATTTTGCAGGCAGAAACATCTGCGGCACTGACAGTTACGCCAGCTACTGATTTGCCTTCCATCACTGGATCTACGCAGTCTTTCCAAAGACCTTTTTTATTCGCGTGTTCGCCTTTTTTAAACCCCGCAGCTTCACAAGCGGCTTTAACTTTTTGGCACGGATGATCTTTGCCGCCGTGACCTTCGTTTGCGAATGCAGAAACAGAACCCATAAGAACAAGAGCCATAACTAGAGATTTCATAAATCCTCCTAAAAACTTTGTTAATAAAATGCTACTGCACAAGGATTAATCCGAGATGAGTTTCGAATTAAAAAATGTTAATTCCTCGACTGCAGAATACGCTTTCAAAATAAATTGAAAGCCGATGTATCATAATAGGAATTTCGTTTTTCAAACTAACTATTTCTGTAAAAGGTACGGACACACTTTCTCCATAATATCGCCTGTAGAATAAAAAAAAAGGCAGAATTTGATTGTAAAAGGTACGGACACACTTTCTCCATAATATCGCCTGTAGAATAAAAAAAGGCAGAATTTGATTATTCTGCCTTTTTTTTAATTTATGAATGGAGAAAGTGTGTCCGTGCCTTTAGATTGTTGCGTGAACGCGGTGAGTGTCGTCCATGTCGTCTAGGTAGTTTAAGAACTCTTCGACGTCTTTTCTTTGTTCGTCAGAAAGCTCCGTGATGTTTTTAGCTTTGTAAGACAACTCTGATTTCGTCACTTTCCAGCCACGTTTGATCAAAGCGTCACGAACAGCGTCTAACTCTGTAGCGCCTGTATAGAATTCGTAGGAGCCTTCGTCTTCACCAGGGCCGACTTCGTTGGCACCAGCTTCGATGGCTTCTTCGTCTGGATCAAAAGTCCCGGCTTTAACACCTTCCAAAAGACCTACGTGCTCAAACATCCAAGCCACAGATCCTGTTTCACCCATATTGCCGTCGTGAGATTTGAAAGCGTGGCGCATGTCTGGAGCAGTTCTGTGTTTGTTGTCTGTTTGGCATTCTACGATAACACCAACACCGTGAGGGCCGTAGCCTTCGTACATCAACTCTTCGATAACTTTACCGTCATCCAAAAGACCAGCACCTTTTTTGATCGCACGATCAATCGTATCGTTCGGGCATGATACTTTTTTAGCGGCATCAATCGCCAAACGAAGACGGGCATTCGCTGCCGGATCAGGGCCTCCAACTTTCGCAGCGACTTGAATCTCGCGCGCTAGTTTTGTGAATATTTGACCCTTTTGTTGGGCTTTCTCTACTTTACCTGCGGTTTTCCATGATTTTCCCATGAGAGGAATTTCACCAAATCACGAAGTATTTGGCAAGCGAGGGAGCTGCATGTAAAACGCTTCCTATGTTGACGTTCGAAATTGCCGATGTTTGGGCCAAAATTAATGAAATTGAGAAGTCTTGTGAGGAAGCTTTTAAGCTTAAAACCCCTCATTTGGCTCCCAAAGACCCAAACCGTGATATTGACTTGCTGCATCCAAAATATCACCCGCCGAAAAAAGGATTCTCAACGATCGAGGGGCAGGCTCGCATGCTTCATGATTTGGCCAGCATTGAACTTCAAGCGATGGAATTAGGGGTGAGGACTCTGTCTGAATTCCCGGATGCTCCTGAAGGCTTCAAAGAAGAGCTGGTCGCCGTCACAGTATCTGAAGCTCAACATCTGCGCATGTGTTTGGAAGCGATTGAATCCCTGGGATTCAAATGGGGAGACTGGCCTGTGCATGCGGCTCTTTGGTATGCCGTCGCTCCTGAAGACACGTTGCTTGATCGTATTTTGATTGTGCACCGTTATTTGGAAGGTAGTGGGCTGGATGCGGGCGACACTTTGATTCGTCGCTTGGAAGGAACTTCTGGAAAAGAGACGATTCAAAAAATCGTGAAGCAAATTAATTTCGAAGAAATCGGGCACGTGGATTTTGGATCTCGTTGGTACCGTGAGATTTGCCTGCAAAATAAAATCAATCCGAACGAAGACTTCCCAAAACGCATGGATGAACTTCGCTATCGTCTGCCAAAACGTGTAGAGCCGATCAACCGCATCCTGCGCGGAAAGGCCGGTTTCACAGATGAAGAAATTCAGTACTATGAGAATCTTCGCCTGGACTTTATCAATCCGCTTTCCTCATTATCTCAGCGCTAATCGACTTTTCCAAAAACTGGTTATAGACAAAGTTCCTTTTGAATCCATGACTTTTTTCTGAAGCCTTTCTATCATACGGTCATGTTGAAGTTGTGGTTTGCGATTTTCTTGCTTTCATCAACAGCTCAGGCGCAAAAGTTCTTTGCGCGTTCCACGCCCAGTTGTGAGCGACGTTACGTTGTTACTTTTCTAGGGACTCCCCCAGCTTATATAGTCGAAAAAGGAATAAAAAGCGGTTCTGCCTATGAAGTCGTAGTTGAGCTGATGCGACGAGTGGGATGTAAGTACACTGAGGAGCCAGCATCCTATTCTGCGGCTCGTGAAAACTTCATTCACAATCGTTCCGATGTTTTTGGATTTGCTGTTCCGGATGCAACCATGGACAAATACGGGGAGTTTGTGGAGATGCTTAAGTTTCCCCGTTCTTTGGTTGTGAACAAAAAAGTGCTTAAAGCAAACCCGTCCTTTGAGGCAGTTTTGAATGATCACAGTGTGTCCTTTGGTGGTTTGATATCGGGCCGATACTTTTTTACCAATGAAGAGATTCAGCGCCTTCGTCAAAGCTCCCGTCTGCGAGAGGTACCGACTCCAGCAGATATTTTTAGTGCTTTGATTGCCGGTCGGGTGCAGGCGACGTTAACAGTCCCGATCTATACTCACTATTATCTGAGTCGTTCCAAGCAACGTGAAAATTTTGAAGTACTTTCCGATGATTCAGGGAGCTGGACTTCTGTTGGGTTTTATTTGTCTCACAAACGTCTTTCAGAGAAAGAAAGGGAACGTCTTAAAAAGTTAATCAGTAAAATTCGTGAGGACGGTACGCTTCAAAAAATTCAGCGCAAATACAATGACCCTCTTGATTTAAAATTCTATAAACCCACTCAACTCATGTCTTTGGCCTGGCCCGATCTTTAACACATTTTGACAGAGCGGAACAGGGCCAGATAGTCTTGTACTTATGTTGAGTCTTTTGATTTCATTCGCCTTGTCATTTCCTGTGCATGCGCAAGTCAAATTGCGTGAGCCTTCCTCCTGTGAAAAGCGTTATGTCTTGGCGTTCTTGGATGCAGCCCCGGGTTTTTATAAAAACGAAAAAGGAATCAAAGAAGGCTCTTCCTATGATATTTTGATGGAAGTCGGTCGACGTTTGGGATGTAAGGTGAGTGAAGAACCGGGATCCTATTCTGCCATTCTGGAAGGTTTTGTCAGGCACAGAGTGGATATCACTGGATTGACTACAAAGTCGCCTAAGATGGAAAATTTCGGCGAGTTTGTGGAGATGTACCGCGTGCCTCGTTCTTTGGTAGTGCGCAAAGATTCCTTTGGTGTGAATGATTCAATCGAAAGTATTTTAAAAAATCCTAAAATTATTTTTGCTGGAATTATCGGTGGACTCTTTTTTATTAAAGAGTCTGAAAAAGAACAATTGTTCAAAGAGCGTCGGCTGCGCGAAGTTCCAGGTCCTCAAGAAGTTTTCAATGCTTTATCCGAGGGGCGGGTTCAGGCGACCTTCAGTTCTCCGGCATTCACTGCGTATTATTTAAAACGTCAGAATAAATTGGATCAATTTAAAATTATTCCCGATGAAAAAGGCGAGTGGCAATCCCTAGGATTTTATCTTTCGATAAAAAGACTTTCAAAGGAAGAGCGTGAGCGCATTCGTGCGATTATCAGCAATGTTCGTCAAGATGGCACTCTTTTGAATATTGAAAAGAAGTATGTGACGCCAGCGGATTATCTATACTATGAACCCATTACGCTAAAGGATATTAGTCACATTGAGTAGGTTATTCGCGTTGCTTTTAGTTGTGTTGACGCCTTTAATCTCCCAGGCTCAGGATGGATTTACTCCCGTGGGGGGCAGTTGTGAGAAACGCTATGTACTGTCCTTTCAAGATGATGCTCCCGGATTTTTCGTTGATAAGAATAACAAGAAAAATGGCACAGCTTATGAACTCTTGTTGGAGATTGTTCGTCGCTTGGGTTGTAAATCTACCGAGCAGATTACTCCCTATTTAAAGATCAAAGAAAATTTCCTGCGCAATAAGTCTGATATCTATGCCTTGTCGACTCAAGACAAGGAAATGGATAAGGTGGCCGACTTTGTGGAGATGTACAGTTTTCCGCGTTCTTTGGTTGTGAATAAGAAAGATTTTAGTGAAAAGGACAACGTTGCTTCTTTGTTGAAAAATCCAAAAATTGTATTCGGCAATGTCACGGGTGGTTTCTTATTTATTCAACCTCAGGAAAGAGCAGAGCTTGAGGTGAGGCATCGCCTGCGTGAGTTTCCGGGCCCCACAAGTGTCTTTAACGCATTATTAGAAGGTCGAATTCAAGCGACTTTTAGCTCCCCGGCATTTACCTATTACTTTATCACCCGTGAAAAGAAGATGGAGCAGTTCCGTGCGATTCCAGATCCTAAGGGTGGGCTTTATCATGCGGGTTTCTATCTGGCTCGCAGACGTTTAACTGACGCTGAACGAGCTAAGATCCGAGAGATCATTCGCCAGATCCGCGCCGATGGAACCTTGCTAAAAATAGCTTCAAAATATGTGAATCCCGAAGATCTGATCTACTATAAGCCGATCGGTTCATTTTGATATATCTGATTTGTGTTTGTATCTAGACCCCGGTACAATTTCTCAATCGGAGAATATGTGAAAACCCTGGTTTCTTTGCTCATTATGACATTTTTAAGTCTTTCGGTGAGCGCAAAGGAGCAGGAGCGTGCGACTCTGCAAATTGACGAAAAAGTCGTCGTCGAAGATGTTCTGGTTAAAAAAGGTCAGCCTAAAAAAGAGCAGCTGACCGTCAGTGGTTACACCATCCAAAGTTCTTCGCTGGATGCGGTTGCAAAAAAATATAAAACCAAAATCAAAGAGTTCGGCGAAGGCGAGGATCTGGTTTTGTTGGTTTGCCTGATTGGATCAGACAAAACCGCACTGGAATTTTCCTCCGGAGACATGGGCGGGGAGTCCAATCAGATTCTGACGATTGGTTTATATCAAAAGTCTTCCAAATATAAGCATAAGAAAGACTGCGAAACGGTTGATAAACGCTTTAAAAAAACCAAGATCGCAGGCCTGACTTTAGGGATGTCAGAAAAAGAAGTGGTAAAAAAACTTGGCGAGCCCAGTAAGCAAGCCAAGGCCTTTATTCTTTATTATTTCGAGGATAAGAAAAAGATCAACGGAGTGAAGTTTGATGTCACATCCGTTATTCATGTTAAATTGGAAAAAGGAAAAGTCATTTCCGTTTCCGTCAGCCAGTTCATGGTGTACTAATACCCGTAAATATCGCGATTTGAGCAGTTCCAGATGTTCTTCATCTGGTTGCCCCGGATCTTAAAGGTTTCTGCCAGCAAATAACATTCTGGGCGCGAGTTTAAGAATCTTTGTTTGTTATTACTCCAGCAGTACCAGCGCATATCATCCGCATTTTCTGGATCAGGATTGCGTTCCGCAAAATAGTCACAGATATCTGGAGAGAGATGAGCCTGATTTTCGCTTAAGCAGCTCCACTCCTTACCCAAAGAGTAATCCGTTCTGGATTCAGCGTTAAATACACAAGCAGGCAAGCCTGGGGCATTTAGAAGTGAGTAGCGATACTGCGCTAAAACCTTTTTCGCGCTGATAAACAGGCGCGTGCGCAGTAAGGGATCAGCGGTTTTTAATACCATGGACAAGAAATCCATATCGCCTTCATTCCAGAAAGGTTTCATTACCCAAAGTGCGATCGTTCTCTCATGTTCCTTGTCAGGCGATGCGATTTTACTAAATAGGAAATCACGTGTATCACTGTTGATTTCGGAATAACAGCTTAGGGTTAGCATGAAGTACGGCGAACGCTTGGAAAGTTCCTGCAGACGGGTGAAGGTCATATTTTGAAATCCTGGCTCGTCCCGGATGATGCCGCAGATTTGACGGACTTTTGCGTAGTTCATGTTTTGATCATAGGCTTGATCTAAAAGCATACGCACTTGGAAATCACGCGTGACTGGATCCATCAGGCCAAGGCTTGATGCCACCTGCATCACATCATGTTGAATTGTTACTAGCTGACCGTTGTTAGCTTTAATTTTTGCTAAAGACTTGCTGATGATCTGCTTGGTTGCCTGATCGATTTGACCCGCGATGCTGTCGCCATAAGACAACTGACTTGCCAAGGAATCAAAATATGTTGTGACTTTGTTTTCCTGAGCGATTTGAGTTAAAGCAGCACTTTGCACGGATTTATCATTCGAGCGAAGTGCGCAGTAAAGTCCACGAGCCTCTGGCGGAACCGCCTTCTGAGGAATTGTTTCACGGAAAGCTTGACCTTTAAAAGCATTTAAAAGCGCTGAGTTTGGCGCATTAGACATCGTATCAAGGTGAGTGTTGTAGTTACCCACGTTTTTCAAATATCGATTTAAAATAGGAGCTGCGTCTTTTCCCAAAGGACCTGTTGAGAAAAAGCCGTAAAGCTTTGGAGTGTCCGGGAAGATCGAAGCAAAACGCTTTTCAAGGCTGAATCCTTGTTGTGAATAACGAGAAGCCACAACTTGCTCGGCAAAGTCCAAAGGAATACCGTCGTTCAATAAAACATTCAGATACTGATCGATTGTACGGTGATCACGTGCTTGGCTTGCCAGGGTATTGCAACCCATCAAAAAAACTTCTTTAGGGTTCTTTAAAATGCCAGGGCAGGAATTATCACAGCTGGCTTTTTCCATCTGCGCGATATCGATAGTTTGGGATGTGCCTTCGCCAAAAAACAGTCCACCAAAATGGCCAGAGATCAGAAGAACATCGCATTTAATACCACTCGCGCAGGCCTGTTGAAACCAGCGCGGATCTTTGTTTTGTGGAACTAATTCTACAAAGTCGAAGCCCTGTTTCGAAAGGGCTAAAGCAAAGGTGTTGATCTCGTCGCTCGAATTCAAAGTCATGCTACAGAATGTTTTTGCATAAGCAGTGTTAGAGACAAAAAGTCCCGCAATACCGAGTCCTAAAATATACTTGATGAAACGAAGTGTTTTCATATTCCAGCTTACATCCTATTGTGGGTGCTCCACGAGGAAACATGATGCAAGCCAGATGCTAGGGCGGTGGGGTATATAGTGGAATTGACCGAGTTTTAACTGTCTACGATGCCCATAAAGGGCACCCTTTTTTAGCCCTAATCAAGGCTCTCGTCTGCTTCAAGAAAGCGCCATTTCCCCTCGGGAAGTTTACCCAGGCGGATGTTCCCAATGCGAACGCGTTTTAAGCCCGTAACTTTTAAGCCCACGGCCTCACACATACGACGGATTTGACGTTTTTTTCCCTCTTTCAGAATGAACCGGAGCTGATCGTCATTGATCCATTCGACGATGGCTGGTTTAAGCTCTTTACCATCCAAAGAAAGACCATGGCGCAAAAGTTTCAATTTATCGTCAGGCAAATTTCCCTGCACGCGCACGATATACTCTTTTTCGAGCTTGGTTTCTTCATTGATGATTTTCTTAGCGATACGGCCGTCTTGAGTGAACAGTAAAAGCCCTTGAGAGTCGATATCCAGGCGGCCCGCAACGGCTATGCCTTTCAAGTGCTCTGGCTTTAAGCGCAGCTTGGATTCGCCGAACTGGTTTTGATCGGTGATCAGGCGAATCGCAGGAATATATTGTGGTTCTGGTTGTGCGGAAACGTATCCCACTGGTTTATTCAAAAGAATCGTCACCAGATTTTTCTGCTGTTTTAAGGCTTGAGCTTCCAGAGTGATTTTAACATTAGGATCCACCTTGGTTCCCAATTGATCGACGACTTGACCGTTGACCATGACCAGGCCGCGGGAGATGTAGTCATCCGCTTCACGACGAGAACAAATGCCTCTTTCAGCCATCAGTTTGGACAGACGTACTTTTTCTTTTTCTTCACTCATGGCTGGATCTCCGTCCAAAGGTCATTCATTTCGTACAGACGAATATGGGCGATCTGGCTTTGTGGCAAATGCTGTTTCAGCTTTTCCATAAAATACAGGGCGATATTCTCTGTGGTTGGGATTTTAGTTTTAAATTCTGGAATCACGAAATTCAAATGTTCGTGATCAAGTACTGAAGTCAGACTCTGTAAAAGCTGTTTATACTCTTCAAGCTTTACTTGAAGCTCGTCTTCGGTCAGATGAAAACCTACTTCAAGTGTATAGTTGTGACCATGCCCGTGTTCAGTGAAACATCTGCCAAAGTTCTTAAGGTTTTCCTCTGAACTCCATAGTGGCTGGTGATAAAGATGGGCGCTCGAAAAAGAGCTTTTTAAAGTTAGAATCATGTGTTGGTAATTCCACCATCAACCGCAAGGACCGCACCCGTAGTCCAGCTGGAATGTTCATTGCTGCCCAGGAAGAAAATGGATTTAGCAATCTCTTCTGCTGTTCCAATTCGCCCCAGAGGTTGCATTGGATTCATTTGTTCAATAGCGGCGTTACGTTTTGTTTCTTCCAAGGAATGGAACTGATGAATAGGGGTATCAACAATTCCTGGTGCCACACAGTTTACGCGAATATTAAAAGCACCGCCTTCGAGGGAGTTACTTTGAGTCAGATTGATCATCGCCGCTTTCATTGCAGAATAAGCCGATGTCGCTGCTGTGGGTTTTAAACCAAGGGATGAGGAGACGTTCACGATAGATCCCCCACCGTGTTGCTTAAAGTAGGGGAAGAATGCGCGAGTCAGGCGCACAGCGCTCATCAAGTTCACTTCAAATTCTTTTTGCCACAACTCATCCGTGCCTTGCTCTGTTGAGTGCACATCAAAGATGCCAGCGTTATTAACCAAGACTTCGACTTTGTGAATCGTGGTCGAGGTGATCTCGCCAATACGTTTATTAAGGGCGCTAAGGTCCGTCAGATCGCAGCTCATCAAGGAGGCTCCACTGCGACATTGAACGGCCACTTCCGCCAGGCGGTCTTTGTTACGACCCATCAAATAGACGAAATACCCTTGCTTGCCAAAATGAATGGCTGTGGCAGCACCGATCCCGCTGGAAGCTCCTGTGATTACGACCGCTTTTTTCATCTAAAATACCTCTGTCTCAAAGAAAGACTCATGCTAGCAAAGGTCCTGGCCGATAGGAAGTCATGTCATTGCGCGAAGCTGCTTCCATCGGATTAAAATACTTCATTTTCGGGACGGCCATCCTAGTTGCCTTTTACGGGCATTTTTAGAGTTATCGCAGGATCAATCTCCTGATAAGTGATGCCCTTGGCAAAAGCTCTGAAGTAATCATCATACATGTGATAATAACCCTCATCGCCACTTTTATCGCCCCAGCTGTTCTTGATCTTCCATTTAATAATGTGACCCGTTTGTGGGTGACGCTCATATCCAATAATCTGCACCGCATGACCACCTCCATTTTTGTCAAATTGCTCTCGGAGTTGGCGAGTCAGAGGTTTTGCGAAATCAGGCGTATAGAAAGCTCGAATCGACATAATTCCTGTCGGCTTGTCCACATACTCATGATGGTGTTCATAGGAAAGGTAAACCATGCTTCCGCGGTCAATGAGATTGGCGGCCATTGTTTCCACTGAATCCATATCCGTATAGACGCGTGAATCTTTTCCGACTCTTTCGGCATAAGGCATGGCTTTGCGGTTTGCTTGGATGATCATCTGAGTCTGTGGCCCCAGAAAAAATGAAAACTTCTTATAGGCAAATTCTTGAGGAGTCCACTGGCGGCCTTCCCATTGGAAGGTCTTTGGAAGATCCCCAACAAAATCGCGGTGCAGTTTGCGCAGTTGTTCAGCGCCATTTTCAACGATGGCTTTTTTCTGGGCAGTGTCCTCAACTTTAGCAGCCAAAGCTTTGGTGCGAGCGATGATGTTCTCGGTGTACTCTTTTAAAATTTGCGCTTGTGGGTTTTTATAAAATTCGGTTTTGGGAGTCCAAAGGCCTTCAGGGATCACCCCGTATACCAGAATGCTGTCTCGGGAATTCAAAGGACCTGCGCCCAGCTCCACCTTTGCGACATTTTCTTCCCCGGTTTTAAGCTGCATAATCGAGCGCGCTAAAAGTTGGTGCGCACTCATGAATTGATTTGAAAGCGTCATGACTTCGCCTGTACGCAGAGTATAGGTTTTCTCCATAGCGCCCAGCCAGGAATGCAAATGACAAGTGCCAAGATTGCATTGGTTTTTAATGGCTGTGTCTTGAGGAATCTCTTTCGTATAGTGAATGTTGTGCTGGAAATCGCGGCGTAATTGCCCCCAGGGAGCGTCAGCAAAGATCATTGAACACAACGGAGGCCCTGCGGCCGCAGCAGTGCTCAGTGTTCCAAATTGAGACAAATATAGCAGTGCGAATACGAATGATTTCATACCCTTGAAATGTGCAAAGGCAGGACCAGTTGGTTGACGTCGCAGTCGATCAGATTGGATTTGGTGGAATCAGATGAAAATGAAATGGGGCAGGTGACGGAATAGGGAACCAGGTGTAAATAAAAAAGCCGGGATGGGATTCCCGGCTTTTAACGGATTTGGAATTCGAAATACTAATGATTATAAACCCTCCGACGGAGATCAGAGGTTTTAAAATAGAACTAAGCGGCTTTACGAGAGATGAACTGATAATACTTCTTGTCGAAGTCAGCAGCTTTCAAACCCTCTTTCGTGATCAAACCTTCTTTGAACCACATGAAATGCTCACCGCAGAAACCAGCTTTATCAGCTTTCTTTTTGCAGCCTTCGCCACAGCATTTTTCGGAAGCAAGAGTTACTACGTTATTTGGAATTTGCTTTTCAAACTTTTTGTCAGCCATTGTTATGACCCCCAGTTGTAAATCTTAAGCTGGTTAAATGTCTTAAGACATAGAGCTTATCGGCGTTGGTCTTATCGACTTGAGTCTGCCTAGAAGAAAGTTCGAATAACTGGTCCATGGGCTTGTGTGTTCCCAGAATGAGACATCAAGAGTCCCTGGCGAATATCTTGCTAAGTTACCAGGTATGAAGTGGATTTCATTCATCACTGTGCTTTTAATTGCATTACCCGGCTTTGCTGACCTTGAGCGTTGGCAAAAATGGGAAGTCCAGCGCAATGATCTACAGTCTAACGAAAAACTTTATCACAAGCTTCCCGATCCCGCCGAATTGAAGGCGTATCAGACTGAGACGCTTTATCTTTTGGAAGTTGAACCACGATTTGTCGATTTTGTACCAGACGGAATAATGGAAATTCCGAAGGAGTTAAAAACCGCTGACGGCAAAGTGAAGTTCTTTATTCACCCGTCATCATTGGAACTTTTTAAAGAGCTCATCTCTCATGGAAAGCTTACGAAAGTTGCGGCGAAACCAACAACGTCACCCAGAACATTTTTTGTGGACGATATGATGGTCAAGGTCTCTTTGTCAGATAAGGTTAATGGTGCGATTCGTACCGTGTATCCAATGCAGATGCAGCGAGCGACGGCCATTAGTTCGTTGCTTGCAAATATTCCTGAATCCTCTCAGAAAGAAAATGGTTTTGGAGTCTTGCCTGAGCCCATTGGTGTTTTTGATAAAACTCCCAACAGCCCTTTTGGATTCTTGGTTAGAAAAATTCCCCAGCACATCGTGGTGGGGAAAACCACCTTGGTTCCGATTTTGTCTTATGTCGCAAAAAATCAGGGATCTTCATTGTTGGAAGTCGATGCCAAGGCTCAGGGGATTTCAACTATTGATCTCGTTGAAAGACAGTTAATTCCTGCACTTGTAAAAAGCTATGCCTTTGCCGCTCAATATGGTGTGGTCCTTGAAGCGCATCAACAAAACACTTTGTTGGAGATTGATTCTAAGGGAAGCTTTACGGGGCGCGTTTTTTATCGCGACCTAGATGGCGCGAGAATTGATTTCAAGCTTCGCGAAAAATTAAATCTTCCAACGAAAGAGCTTTTAAAAATTCAAGACAGTCAGTGGATCTTTGATTTAGAAAGTTTGCAAAAAATGCGTGAGAACACCCTTGTGCCAAGGGGGCGTCCTGCTGCCTGGTCGCCAGTGCTCGAAACAGCGTTTCAAAGGTACATGGTGGGTTCTTCGATTTATTTATTAAGGAAAGCTGTTCAGGATCAAAAAGGCTATTCGCCATTCCGTATAGAGAAGATCATTTATGAAGAGCTTCGGAAAAGCTCTCCTTTAGTGAATTTTTGTCAGGCTGTATTTAGATAAGTTGCATGAAAGCAAAATGATCAACGGGTTTCGAGAACAAATACCCTTGGCCCCATTGCGCACCCAAAGTTTCCAGAACCAGGGCTTCATCCTGATGTTCGATACCTTCAGCGATAATTTCAAAATCCATTTCGCGTGCCAGAAAGATAATCCCACTGACAACGGCTTTGGATTTCGGATCGCTTAGAACCTTCATCACGAAAGATCGATCAATTTTAAGATAGGTGATCGGCATCTGCGTCAGATATTGCAAGCTTGAAAAGCCCGTACCGAAATCATCAATAGAAATGGCGTAACCGTGCTGACGGCATTTGTGCAAAGTCTCTAGGGCTAAAACCCCATCCATCATCACACGCTCTGTAACTTCAAGTTTGATGTTTTTAGTGTCCAAGCCTTGTTTCTCGCGCAGGTCTTCCAGATTTTCCAGGAAATCTGAATGAGTAAACTGACGACCCGAGATGTTGATGCTCATCATGAATTCATCGGCTTCTTTGTTTTTATTTTTTGATTTCAAATGATCCTGAATGACTTTTAATTCTTTCAAGGCAGCATTGATAATCCAATGGCCGATAGGAATAACCATAGAGGAGTTTTCAATCACGTCGATGAAAACATTCGGGGAGATCAAGCCACGGGTCGGGCTTTTCCAGCGAAGCAAAGCTTCGCAGCCTTTTATTTTACGCGTTTTAAGTTCGACGATCGGTTGATAAAAAAGTTCGAACTCTTTGTTTTGGAATGCTTGAAAGATTTCATTTTCCAATTTGATTTTTTGTAAGGCATCCGCTGCACCATCGTCGGTCCCCATCATGCTTTCAATTTGCATGTCGGCGATCTTAAGGTTGCCACCCAAATTCATATTTGTATTGCGACGAAGTCTTTTTAGCAAGACACGCATCAAAAGCTGCACAACTGTATCCGCCATGGAAACGCGTTCTAAAAGCTGCTGCTTGGTAACAATGCTAAGTCTGACATCTTCTAAGGCGCGTACAGAAGCGGAACGATCTTGATTATCGATCAGTGACATCTCACCAAAAATTTCGCCTTCGCCCAAAATAGAAATAGGAATTTCTTCCTGATCTTTGGAGAGATAAATAAGTACGCGACCTTTTTCGATGATGTAAGCGCAATCTCCGGCATCGCCCTCATTAAAAACGATCTGATCTTTCAAGATATCCACGGATTGGGGTAACAATGTCATATGGATACAGTTTAAGGTCTTGGATGTAACTGCGACAAGTCCAGCTGATTCATTTGATTGAATTTCCATCCAACAAATTCCGGCTTGATCAACATAGCAAAATCAAAAGCGCCCAAGGGAATGATCAGGTTCCGATCCATTAAATATCTGACCCCTGTGAGACATAATTTTTTCTGTTCAGCAGTTTTCACGGAGTTCCCCAATTGCTCGAGGATTTTGTCATATTCGGGACTTTTCAGCTGAATGTAATTTTCAGGGCTATCGCTGGCAAAATTTTCAAGTGCTGCCAGACAAGTCGGTCGGTCCGGAGCAATGCCTTTTCTGAACATTGCCGGGGGATTGGTTTGCAGCTCATTGATGAAAACTTTGTTCTCTTTCATTTCCAGGTGCAAGCGAAGGTTTGCATTCTTTTGCCACTGGGCCTGCATCCATTCCGTCGCACGCTTATGATCTTCGCCACCTAAAGATGAAAACATCAATGTGAAAGTTTTGTCGGTTTTAACTTTTGGAACTTTTTTAAGATCGAAATCATAGCAGGGGGCTTTTTCTGGAAACCAAGAATCAGGAAGTCCAGCACAGCCCGGGCGGCCTTTTGAAGAAAAAAGCTTTTGCAATTCCGGATAGTTGAGAGAGTAAGTCAAAGCTTTACGAAGCTCGTCGCTTTTCTGTAGCTCAGGTCCGAAGCCCAAATAGTCAAAACGAATCGCTGAAATCCAGTGGAAGTCCGGGCGGTTTTTCGATTTTGGAATAAACAAAGTGGGCAGTCTGCGCAGTAATTGTAGCTGGTTCTTTTCGTACAACTGTAAAGCGACAGTGTCTTCTTCGATGAAAAGAAACTCCACGAATGGACGCTGTGGGTGGCCGCCTTGATAATTGAAATTAGGTTCCAGGGTGATTCGTTGACCTTGCAACCACTCTTTCAATTTGTAAGGGCCCGAGTAAACTTTCACGTCTTCTTTGGTGGGGGCGAGTAAAAAACTTGTCAGATTGTATTCAAAGTCCGGGGCTTTGCCTTGAAACTCAAAGCGCAAAGTCACCGGGTCGGGGGTGGTGATGCCTAAGGTGTCGACCTCTTTAAGGCCATTATAAATGTCTTCGGCGTTTTTAACTTTAAACAGTAAATCTGCACGCGGGGCTGCGACTTTTGGATTTAACATTTTCTTGTAAGTACGCAGAAAATCCGCAGAAGTCAGTCGAGAGCCATCACTCCACTGAAGGTCTTTCTTTAACTTACAGACCAGAGCTTGTGATTTTTCGCGAGTACACGAACCCAGATCAGGAACCAGTCCCTTTTCGTTATCATAGATATAAATATTGCGGAAAAGATTCGCTAAAAGATAACTGGAGGCTGAAGTCTTTTGGCGATTCGGATCCATTTGTGTGGGCTCGCCAGAAAGATGCAGACGAAAAACAAAAGGTGCTGACTTTGAATCAGCACCTTGAGCGTAGATAGAAACTAAAAGTAAAAGGGCCGGAAGAAAACGTTTCATCTGACCATTTTGAATCAATGGTGAGACGAAGTCCAGCTTTCGCGCCTGCCGGCGCTGCAGCTTTCTCGGCTCCCGCCGAACTATTTGTCCAATTCCATTTTAGCGATCGTTTGAAGCTGCATGTTAGTCGTACCTTCATAGATTTGACCAATTTTTGCATCTCTCCAGAACTTTTCAACAGGGTATTCTTTAGTGAATCCGTTGCCGCCGAACAAATCGATCGCTTTGGAAGTGATCTTTTCAGCTGCGCGAGAAGAGTAAAGTTTAGCCATCGCTGCTGATTCGATGAAATCAAGACCCGCGTCTTTTAAACGAGCGGCATTGTAAACCATCAAACGAGCGGCTTCCAACTCTGTACGCATTTCTGCCAGTTGGAATTGAACACCTTGGAAATGAGCGATTGGTTTGCCGAATTGCTCACGACCTTTAACATAACCCAACGCCGCTTCGTAAGCGCCTTGAGCGATACCGATCATTTGCGCGCCGATACCGATGCGACCTTCATTCAATGTTTCGATAGCGATTTTATAGCCTTTGCCAACTTCGCCCAGTACGTTTTCTTTTGGTACTTCGCAGTTTTCAAACAACAGTTCGCAAGTTGAAGAAGCGCGGATACCTAGTTTGTCTTCTTTTTTACCAACTTTGAAGCCTTTGAAAGATTTCTCAACGATGAACGCTGTGATACCTTTATAGCCTTTAGCCATATCGATATTTGCGAAGCAGATGAATACGTCCGCTTCGTTACCGTTTGTGATCCAAAGTTTTGAACCGTTCAAAACCCATTTATCACCTTTGTCTTCTGCTTTAAGTTTCAAGGCGAACGCATCTGAACCAGAAGATGATTCAGACAAAGCGTAAGCGCCAACCCATTTAGAAGCCATGGCGCCCAAGTATTTTTCTTTTTGCGCTTCAGTACCCCATTTAAGGAATGCGTTTGTAGTTAGAGTGTTTTGTACGTCAACAAGGACAGAGACAGAACCGTCTACGCGACCGATTTCTTCAACGGCCAAGCAAGCCATTGTGAAAGTGGAACCAGCGCCGCCGTATTTTTCCGGAGTTTCGATACCCATCAAACCCATTTCGAAAAGCTTTTTAAGAATGTCTTTGTTCATCTCAGCTTTTTCGTCCATGTGTGTCACATGGGGTTTGATTTCAGATTCTGCGAATGCTCTTACAGCATCACGGAAAGCTACTTCATCTTCAGATAGTGTTGTCAAAGCTGGACGTGCATTAGTTACGTCAGACATGGTTTCTCCCTCATACGTTAATTAACAAGTCGGAAGACCATATCCAGATCGCGATTTTTATTCAAGAGGTTGGAAGGACAGGAGCTTTTCTCTTAACGGACTGTGTTATGATGATTGCACTTATTATGTGCAAATGACGTCTCACACTAGACAAGGGTCTAGGTTTGCCGTCTAATCTCTGAAGGTAAATATATGGATATTGCAGAAATCGGCGCCAAGATTGGCATTTATTTTATCCCTTTTCTTTTCGCACTGTGCTTTCACGAATTCGCACACGGTTGGGTTGCGCGTCTGCGTGGTGACAATACTGCGGAACAAATGGGCCGTCTTTCTATGAACCCTTTGGTTCATATGGATATGATCGGTACATTTATTTTGCCATTGGTGTCTATCGTTCTGGCAACTCCGATTTTCTTCGGTTGGGCCAAGCCAGTCCCAGTGAACTCCCGGAATTTAAAAAATCCCCGTGTGGATATGTTCTGGATTGCTCTTGCTGGTCCGCTTTCGAATATTCTGTTGGCGATTGTTGCAGCGTTCCTTATAGGCTTCCTGGCGAAGTTTTTTTCCGCATCGATTTATTTCAAACCGGTGTTCGAGATTTTAAAAGCATTTTTGATGACAAACTTGTTCCTGGCGTTTTTCAATATGATCCCGCTGCATCCATTGGATGGCGGAAAAGTGCTCGCAAGATTCTTGCCGGCCCAATTGAATTACAAATTGGAACAGAATGAACAAATCACCAGCATGGTATTGATGGGATTGGTTTTGACAGGTGCATTGCGTATTTTGGCAATCCCTGTGTTTTGGAGTGCACAAAGTTTACTTACGTTAGCTCTGGCTGGGTTCGGAATTTCTTAAACAGAAATTCCATTCATTCAGAACGTTTTAGAGGGGACCGCTTTCATGAGTATTACAGTTCAATTGCCCAAGTTTGAAGGACCATTGGGCTTGTTGCTATATCTCATCCGTAAGGAAGAGATGGATATTATGGATATCAAAATCCATGAGATCACAAAGCAATACCTTGATTATATTCGTTTGATGAAAGAATTGGATCTGGAAGTAGCAGGTGAGTTCATCGCCATGGCTTCAACTTTGATCCAAATCAAATCCCGCATGCTTCTGCCTCAATATAATGAGAATGGCGAAGTGATCGAGCAGGAAGATCCACGTAAAGAGTTGGTTCAAAAACTTTTGGAATACCAAAAATACCAAGAGGCCGCGAAGCTTCTTTATGATCGTCCTTTGGTGGGTCGTGATGTTTGGTTGCGTGGCTCCCGTGAAAAACTGGATGAAAAAGAAGACGAAATCATTCTTGAAGACAACGCCCTGTTTGCGTTGATCTCTTCTTATCGTAAAGTTTTGCGTTCTGTTAAAAAGAAAGTCCATGAAGTTAAAGCAAAAGCTCAATCCATCTCCAGCCGCGTACTGGAGTTGAAAGACTATCTTATCGTAGGTCGTAAAATCACGATGATGGAATTGGTGAATGCGACAGAAGATCGCGCTCGTCAGGCTTTAATCACGTTCCTGTCTTTGCTTGAGCTTGGTAAAATGGGCTTCGTAGGTCTTTACCAATCAGAAGTTTATTCAGACATCTGGGTTGATACTAAAAAACCAATCGAAACAGACGTTCTGTCCCGTGTGGAAGAGTACGACTCTATGGGTGCCGACCGCATTGCTGAACAAATGATGGCTGACGCTAAAAAAGCAGATCCAACAGCAGATCTTATGGACGACAGTGCTGATGAGGCTCCGGCTGAACAGCAAGCTCAAATGAGCTTTGTCGAGACTCCAATGGATTTCACAGCAGGTATGTCTGACCTAACAGCGGAGATCGCTGGTATGGATGCTGAGCTGGACTTCTTGGAAAAAGAAGAGGGCGCGGAAGCAGCTTCTGACGAAGAAATCCTGGCCGCTGAAGGCGAGCTATTCAGCGACGAACAAGTTGAAGAAGAACTTCCGGCAGAGCCTCAAGTTGAAATGATGGCGGAATCTGTTATTGAAACAGAAGCAGGCATTGAGTCTGAAGTTGAACTTCAGCTTGAAGCGATCGCCGAAACACAAGTGGAAGCACCTTTTGAAACTGTCGTTGAGGCGACTTCTGATTCATTTGTTGAAACAGAAGTTGAAGAACAACTTGAAGTTGCGACTTTTGAACCGGCGGATGCAATAGCTGTCGTGGCTGCTGAAATGGTTGCCACATCTGAAGATGTTGTTGCTGAATCTGATCTAGTTTTTGAAGAATTTATTGATACTGATCCTAAGACTGAAGCTGAGGCGTAGAAATGTCTAAGAAGAAAAAGAACTCCAAAAAGAATAAAGAAGTTTTAGACACAGAAGTGATGGAAAACGAAGTTGCTGTGGCGACGGAAGTTGAAACCGAGGAAGTCACTTTTGAAATGACTGCTGAAGAAACAGAAGAAACTTCTGCAGAAGAAGGCTCTGATGAATTGAATGAGCTTGATGGTATCGAAGCAGACACTTCTATCTTCCTTCAAGAAGAGGAAGAATCTGAAGGTTTCCTGCCGGAAGCAACTGATGACGAAGCGGCTGAAATGGAAGCTTCTGAAGGGGCTGATGATGTTTCTGTTGAGGGTACAGAACTTGATGGTTTTGAATCTGCAGATATCGAAGAAGTTGAATTCGTAGACGAAGAGCGCTTGGAAAGTATCGTAGAAAGCATCTTGTTTGCTTCTGATCGTCCAGTTTCTTTGGCTTCGATCAAGCTCCTATTTAAAGGTACAAACATCAAAGGCGATAAAATCCGCAGAGCTTTAGATCAATTGGCTGTGGAATACGCGGGCGGCCGTCGTGGTGTTACTTTGGAAGAAGTTCCAGGTGGCTACCAGCTGCGCACCAAAATTGACAATATGGATTTCCTAAAACGTACTTTGAAAGCTCGTCAATTCAAGCTTTCGGGGCCAGCTTTGGAAACTCTTTCTATCGTGGCTTACAAACAGCCCTGCGTGAAATCCGATGTGGATGAAATCCGTGGCGTAGAGTCTGGTCACTTGTTGCGTGCGTTGATGGAAAAAAACCTGGTTTCCTTTGAAGGTAAATCAGATCTTCCAGGTCGTCCTATGCAATACGGTACGACTCGCAAGTTCTTGGAAATTTTTGGCCTAAGATCTTTGAAAGAGCTTCCGACATTGTCACAAATCGACGAATTGTTGCCGGACGGTATGGATGAGCAAATGGCGGAAGAAAAACCGACATTGGCATCTATCACAGATTCATTGGTAGCAACTGATGTTGAACACGTAAGCTACTCATCTGGTGAAGATGAATTGATGAAAATTTCGAACCAGCTTGAAGAAATCACGACTTCTTCGACTTTCTTTGAAGAAGAAAAACGCCGTCAGGCTGAAAAACGCGATCTTGAGCGCGCCCAAAACATCCGTGAAGCTTTGGCGATGGATGAACCAGTGCCAACGCGTGATGCAAATTGGTTGAAAAAATATGATGATGCTTTGGCCGCTGGAACGACTTTGGTGCAAATCAAAGCCGCAGAAAGTGCCGCTAAAATGGCAGCATTGAAAGCGGGTAAATCAGCTGATTCCGAAGAATCTACTGAGGGTGGAGCGACAGAAACAGTTGCTGAAACCGATGCAGCAGGTTCTGAGGAAATGTCTGCTGATGCTGAGCTGGAAAATGAATTGACTGCAGCCGAAGAAGCTTTCGACAATGATGAAGACATGGAGATGGCTTCTGACGATCAAGTATACGCTGATAACGAAGAAGGGGAGTCATCTGATGAGGACGAACTACCGTTCTATGGAGAGGCGGACGAGATTGATGGCGAAGGTGAAGCCGTTACTTAAGATCCTGGCAAGTATTTGGATCGTTTATAATATCTGTGCAATTATGGTCATGCCCAACGTAAGTTCTTACTTTGGGCGTGTCGCTTCTAAGTTTTTCGGCCCCTATGCTAATCAGGTCGGCCTCAATGCTGGATGGAATTTCTTTTCTCCGGACCCAGCACATCCCATGTATCTTAAAGTCGTTGTGAATTATCCGATGGCCCAAAATGGAGCCTATCGCGAACCGTTGATCACAGCATTTCCTTTTGCAGAATCAGAAAAAACGATGCCCAGTCTTAGTCGGAAAAGAGAATGGGCTGTGATGCGATATATGGTGATGGATCCTCGTCGTCTGCGCCAGGTCTTTGGCCCCTGGTTGTGCAAGCAGTTTCCCGAAGCAGAAAGTATAGACATGGAGCATGTCATCGAAACTTTGCCATTGTTGGATGAAGCGGTTTCAAAAAGCGAAGTGAATTTGTTGGATATGTCTCAAGAGCGTCGCGCAGCCAAGGCTTCTGTTCGTTGCAACAGTCCTGGTGATGAGGAGTTGCTGTGAAGCATTTTCAATTTCAAATTAAAAAAGCTTGGGCATTGTGGGATGAATTCTGGTTTGCTCCACAGAACTTATTAGGGCTGGCATTTCTTCGCATCACTTTGTGCGGGACTTTTTTATATATGAGTATCATGAGATTTTATAATCTGTGGTATTTCACGGATGCGAGTTGGCTCCCGAAAGAAAAAGCTCTTTTGATTCTGCCAGAGTTTGGCAGACCGATGTTTTCTTGGAACTTTTGGCCTGATTCCATGAATCTGCAAATCAATATTCTGGTTGTGCTTTTGTTTGCACTGTTAACTCTGGGTATTGGTGGGCGGGTTTTTACGGCGCTCGCGTGGATTATAAATATTGGATTTTTGAATCGTAATTATCCCGCGCACTTTGGTGCCGATGTGATTGGTTCGCTATTCTTATTTTATCTGATCTTTACGAACTCCTGCGAACGATTGAGTGTTCTGAATCTGATTCGTAAAAAGAAAACCTTTAGGCCTTCGGACATGGTTTCCAGCATGATGATTCGCATGATGCAGGTTCAAATCATGGCGATCTATGCCTATACCGGCTGGGAAAAACTAAAAGGTTATAGTTGGTGGGATGGAACTGCTTTATGGTCGGTGCTAGCAAATCCCCAAATGACGACGGTGGATTTTAGTTTCTTACGGCAGATCCCGTGGGTGATTCCAGTGTTGGGGTATATGACGATCATTTTTGAAGTCTATTTCCCGCCCATGGTGATCTGGAATAAGAGCCGCCATATCTGGTTGCTTATAGGAGTGGGAATGCACTTGGGAATCGGGATCTTTATGGGCCTTATGCCGTTTGCGACTATAATGCTTTCCACATACTTCTTATTCCTAAGTCCCATTGCTCTCGAGCAGAAAATTGTCTCAAAACTGGACTTTTCTAAAAATTGATTCAGTTCTGGTCGCTCCCTCGTTTATTCTAAAGGAACGGGGGACTTTCTATGAAATCCGATTTATCTAAATTCGCGACCAGTTTCGCGATGATGGCGCTTCTGGTGTCTTGTGCACCGACGTCAGATAATTCTCTTTTGACGGATGATCCTTCGAATCCAAATTCACATACATTGAATACTGATCCTTCTTCGACTGAACTGCAGCTTGTAGCTGACGCTTACAGCTTGGGTTCTATCGTGGCAGCACGCTATGTGGAGATGAGTGGTGCTTGTTATGCTTCGACTTTTCCCACTCACCGAATCACGGTGACAGTGAATGGGGCGGCAGCAACAGCTTCGGCGGTTTACGATATGTCCGGTTCTACAGCGACGGGTTACGGAACTTGCCGCAATGGCCGCTTCAATATTGTTCTTAAAGGTTCCGCTTTAAGAAACGGTACGAATGCGATTGTTTTGACGTTGACGGGATATGATGCGAACAGCACGCCTTCTACGAGTGGGAATGCTGTGACTCGCTATACAGTTATAAGATCAGATTAAACTCATCTCTTAATTTTTTGGGTGCTTCCAAATTCTTAGTGCCAATCAAGATTGTGCCTTTTAATTTCAATTCACGAATATGCGTAGCTCTTCTTTGTGGTGGAAGTACCGGCGTGGTTAATTCATGAAGAGTGCTGTTAAACGGTGTCTTCATCAGGTTTTGTTCCTGAATGGAGTTTGCCGTTAAGGCGGTCAGAATCTCGATTGCCAGCTCTTTTTTATCAGAGGCGGCTGGGATAGCTGCTCCCCACACCAAAAGGGCACTCAGGTCATCCTGAACTGTTAGATCGGGATTTGATTCATTCAAGGGAAGTTCTCTTGCGCCTTCGGCTTTATCATTCAAGACCAACTGATCCAGTGGCAAAGTGAGAATCTTTTTTTGTTGAACTAAAGCGAGCCAGCCTTTGTCCTGCCAAATCTGGAAGTGATTAAGCAACAAGTCTTCGTCGTTCAATAAAAACAATGTCGTGGCTTTTTTGTCTTTAAGAAATTCCTCAAAGCTGTTGTTGCCGGAAGTTTTAAAGCCCGTCTTCATCCAGTAAAGAGGATAAAAATAAAGACTGCGCTTTGTGATAACGGGATCCAGAAAGTCCGGTGCAATCTTTAGCGACAAAGCATTTTCTGATGTCACAAACAAAAGATTCTGTCTGTTCATCGTGTGCGCCCAGTAGGATGGCAAAAGCAAAATGTCTTGCGAAGGGGATGCGATCACTTTTGCTTGAATGGAATTCCAGTCGCGAGTGACTGTGACTTCGAATTTAATGCGAAGATCGTTTTCCAGTTCTTCCTGAATACTTTTTGGAAAAAGAGATTCATCCGTTACCAGGATGCGAACTTTGGTGGGACGTAAGACATAGTCCCTAGAAATGCCTTGGGGCAGGTACCCGTGCAGGAAACCCACCCCCATGCAGACTATGAATAGTAAAACCCAAAGTAAATTAGAACGCCTCATCGAAGGCTACCGAGCCACTGATACCAGTTTGGTAAGCAGAAACACGTCTTTCAAAGAAGTTTGCAAGTTCTTGCATGTCTTGAAGTTCCATGAAGCCAAATGGATTTTTCACGTTGTAGCGTGGAGCGATGTTCAAGCTTTCAAGGCGTTGGTCAGCGCAGTATTCAAGATATTGGCGCATGTCTTTTGGAGAAAGACCGGCAACACCCAATTGCAATACATCGTTTGCAAAGTCCATCTCACACTCGATAGCGTCTTCAAGCATTTGTGTGACCATATCTTCCATTTGAGAGTTGAAAAGATCTGGTTCTTCTTTGCGTGCTGTCTTGATAACTTCGATAGCGAAAGCCATGTGCATGGATTCGTCGCGGAAAACCCAGTTTGTGCCAGATGCAAGACCTTGCAGCAAACCTTTTGAACGCAAGAAATAAACGTAAGCGAAAGCTGCATAGAAGAATAGACCTTCCACGCAAGTTGCGAAGCAGATCAAGTTCATCAAGAAGCGACGGCGGTCTTCTTTCGTGTTCAATTGATCCAATTCGTTGATTGAATCGATCCATTTAAAGCAGAAATCTGCTTTCTTTTTGATAGAAGGAATATTGTCGATCGCAGCGAAAGCTTCCGCGCGCTCATCTGGATTTGGGATGTAAGTATCCAGCAAAGTCAGATAGAACTGAACGTGCAAAGCTTCTTCGTAAAGCTGACGAGACAAGTACATACGGCCTTCCGGCGCGTTCACGTGCTTGTAAAGATTCAATACAAGATTGTTTCCGACGATAGAGTCACCCGTCGCAAAGAATGCCACCAGGCGAGAGATCAAATGTCTTTCAGCTGCTGTCATTTTTGAATGAAGGTCCACAAGGTCTGTAGAGAAATCAATTTCATCCACTGTCCAAGTGTTCTTGATACCGTTTTTGTACATTTCGTACATAGTTGGGTATTTCATCGGACGAAGAGTTAAGTTAAAGCCTGGATCTAAAATCATAAAAAGTCCCTAAAAGTTTTTCCGGCGAAAGGCACCGGCGCTCTTTTTTGAGCTGAAAGTCCCCCTCGGACCTTCAGCTCTGACCAGCTTTCGCTGGATTATTGACAAGCTTCGCAAGCCTCTGGATTTTCCAAAGAACAAGCAATCACTTCTGAATCTGTGTAAGTTTTCTTAGGAGCGTCATCTTGAGCAGGAGCTTGAGGAGCCGCATCCATAGTGTTTGCAGCAGCTGTTGTCATACCCATACCGTTGTTAGAAGACTTCACAGTCGTTTTTGCGATTTTAGTCGCTGGACGAGAGCGCAAGTAATAAGTCGTTTTCACACCTTTTTTCCATGCATACATGTACATAGAAGAAACTTTACCGATAGTCGGGCTTTCCATGAACAAGTTCAAAGATTGAGCTTGGTCGATGTAAGCGCCACGGTCTGCAGCCATTTCGATCAATGACTTCATTGGGATTTCCCAAACAGTACGGTAAAGTTCTTTGATCTGAGGTGGGATCATCGCGATTTCATCAATTGAACCATCGTTCAATTTGATTTCATTACGCATGTCTTCAGTCCAAAGGCCGATCGCTTTAAGATCTTGCACCAAGTATTTATTGATCTGCATGAACTCACCAGAAAGTGTTTCACGTTTGAACAAGTTGGATACTTGAGGCTCGATCGCTTCGTAGCAACCTACGATAGAAGCGATAGTTGCTGTTGGCGCAATCGCGATCATCAAAGAGTTACGCAAGCCGTGTTGTTTGATTTTCGCTTTCAAAGCTGTGAAGCGCTCTGGTTGAGATGGCGTCACATTCCAAAGGTCGTATTGCAACAAGCCTTTAGCAGCTTTTGTTTGTTCGTATGCACCGTGAGGTCCGTATTTTTCAGCCAATTCACAAGAAGTTAAAAGAGCATTGTAGTAGATCTCTTCTTGGATTTTCGCTGACAAATCACGAGCTGCTTGGGAATCAAAAGGCAACTTCAATTGGAAGAAAGCATCTTGAAGGCCCATCACACCCAAACCAACTGGACGCCATTTGTGATTGGAATCCTGAGCTGTTGAAATAGGGTAGAAGTTAATATCAACAACGCGGTCCAAGTACTTTACAGCTGTGCGAACAGATTTCGCCAGTTTGTCGAAGTTAAACTGACCGTTTTCTACGTGTCTGCCAAGGTTCACAGAGCCCAGGTTACAAACCGCTGTTTCAGAGTTTGAAGTCACTTCAAGGATCTCTGTGCAAAGATTTGAAAGATGGATCACATTGCCAGCTTCACCAGTTTGGTTGGCTTTCATGTTGGAAGCGTCTTTAAATGTCATCCAGCCGTTACCAGTCTGTGCAAGAGTTTTCATCATGCGAGAGTAAAGGTCGCGAGCTTTGATTTGCTTGGAATATTTTTTCTCCGCTTCAGCTTGTTCGTAAGCCGCTTCGAATTCTGGGCCGTAAATGTCTACGAAATGAGGCACTACGCGTGGGTCAAACAAAGACCACATGCCGTCCGCTTCAACGCGTTTCATGAACAAATCTGGAACCCAGTTTGCCAAGTTCAAATTGTGAGTACGTTTAGCTTCGTCACCGGTGTTATCGCGAAGTTCAAGGAACTCCTCGATATCAGCATGCCAAGTTTCCAAGTACACACATGCAGCACCTTTACGTTTACCACCTTGGTTAACTGCAGACACAGAAGAGTCCATAGTTTTCAACCAAGGAATGATGCCGTTAGAGTGACCGTTTGTTCCTTTGATCAAAGAACCACGGGAACGGATGCGAGAGTAAGCAACACCGATGCCGCCAGCAAATTTAGATAGCAAAGCGATGTCTGTGTACTTTTTGTAGATAGCTTCCAAGTCATCTGTTGGAGAATCCAAAAGATAGCAAGAAGACATTTGAGGGCGCAAAGTACCAGAATTGAACAATGTCGGCGTAGAAGCCATGTAGTCATGAGAAGAGATCAAGCGATAGAACTCGATAGCTTCATCAACCGTTTGAGCCAAGCCACAAGCCACACGCATAAAGAAGTATTGAGGTGTTTCAAACACCTGACGTGAAGTTGGATTTTTTAGCAAATAACGATCGTAGACAGTTCTCAAGCCAAAGTATTCAAAACGGTCTGTGCGGTAAGGTTCGATAGCCGCGCAAAGAGCTGCTTTATTTGCTTCTACGAAGTTTTTAGTCGCCTCAGACAACAAACCGGCTTGGAAACCATAGTTTACAGAGTCAGCGAAAGACTGGATTTTTTGAGAGCGAACTTCTTCATCAATATAGATACCCAAAAGACGGGCCGCCAAACGAGAGTATTCTGGTTCTTCACCGATCAACAAAGAAGCCGTTTGGATACAAAGATTATCCAACTCATTTGTTGTTGCGCCATCATAAAGACCGCTGATTGCTTTTGTAGCAACGCGAAGTGGGTCGACTTGAGTCAAGCCTTGGCAGTTACGAGTCACACGTTCAACGATCTTCGTTACGTCGACTGGTTCAAGAGTTCCATCTCTCTTTTTAACTCTCATGATGTGAGCTGTTGTTTCCAACATGGTGCAAATCCCCTCTGCCCAGTTCCTTTTGGGCAAAAAAATCCCGCCGTCGTATTCTGCCCCTCGCAAAATCCGCCGCCGTTAAATATAATGATGTAGATTGGTTGAGACTGAGCGCTAATCCATTAGCTTTAAGTTTTGAAGTCGCTGAAACATAAGTTTTGCTTCATCAAAAACGTCTAGTACCTCCCTGTGTGAACCCCTATATCTAGGGGTTGGTCCCGGGTGCCTCGTCAATAAGGCGGGTATCGATCTCAATTCCAACTGTGTAATTCTTTCCGGAAAGTTGCAAGAGTATTTTTTGAAATAACGCTGATTTTTTTGTGACGTTGCTCATCATTTAAGCAGATATATCCTAGCGATTGACACGTCTGTCCTGCGAAAAAAGAGTGCAGGTGACTCCTGTTCCCCGAGGGTAAAACCAAGGTCTAGCGCTAAATGCTCGATTTTTCGTTCCTCAGCCTGAAATTTACCTGTCGTGATCTTACAGAAACTTAAATTGTGCAGAAATTCAGCACGGAGATGCGTCCACGCGGCGAGATTTTTTTAGCAAAACTGCTTGAGCGGAAAGTTCCAACTCAGAATTCGCGTGAAAATATTGAGATTGATAGGATCCATTGGCGCGCAAGTGATCGATGATCGCCTGGTGTGTGCCCATTTTATTTTTCGTCCAATCCGGCGCCACCAACTCATCCCAACGAGACGAATATGCCGCCAAACGGTGCAAAGCAAAGCGCGGTGATAAGTGCTGCAGGAATAGTTCCACTCGGCGAGTATAGGTGACCTGATCAATCGGAGAAAACTCCCCGGCGCGGTACATCCCTTCCAGAGGAGTGTTTTTAAGAACATGCAGATTATGAAGTTTCACATTGGTAATAGGCAGAGTGTTTACGATCTCTGCCGTCTTAATAATGCGCTCATCCGTTTCACCCGGGCTTCCAAAGATCAAATGAATGCCTAGGTCCACTTTGGTGTTATCCGCAATCTTATGGATGGCTTCGACAGCTGCTTCTGCGGAGTGACCCCGGCGCATGAATTCCAATTCATCATTAAAGAAGCTTTGCACGCCCATCTCGACCGCCACAAAGGACTTCTCATGATACTCGTTCCACAGATCCATCACGGACTTAGAAAGGCAATCTGGACGAGTTCCCAAGGTAAAGCCCTTCACCCAGGGATAAGAAAGCGCGATATCAAAGTTATTACGAAGAGCCGACACTTTGGTGAAAGTGTTGGTATAGGCTTGAAAGTAAATCAAAAAAGCCTTGGCATTGTAACGATCAGCGATGTGGGCATGATATTTTTCGATCTGTTCGCGAAGTTCCATGGTCATGGCTTCCGCATTTGCAGCAGATCCCCACACGTCACAAAACACACAGGTTTGCATGCCCTTTAACCCCATCCGGTTTGGACAATTATCAACCACGGTGACGGGGATCTTATAGACCTTCTCGCCAAAGAGATGATTGTAGTGCTCACTGATAGTGTGATAGGGAAGTCCCAACCAGCCTTTTTCCATAGGGCGTTTATGGGTTTTATTTTGCGGGAAGTCAATGATTGAGCCAAAACCACTGAAATCATGGGGTGATCTAGGGTTTGAGATCGAAATTACCAAGGATCAAAGCCCCACTTTGCGTCTATTAGAATCCTTAGATCCCGCAAAACCCTATGGCGAGTCCATGCATCACTCCGGTGGTGCAAGCACTGAAACTACCCATCTTTACGGAAATGTAGCGGCCGATGTTTTAAAGAAAGTCGATAATCCTCATTTTATGGTGGTGGGACTGGGGTTGGGCTACATCGAGATGAATATTGCCCGCGAGGCCCTTAAACAAAAAAAATCCGTGGGCCTTATCACCAGTTACGAAAGCATTCCTGAGCTGCGTGAGTTCTTTTACTTGTGGCTGCATGATCAATATTTAAGTCTTTTGCCAGAAGTTGCCGCTGTTTATGATGATGCTTTGATGCACGTTTTGAAAGGGACCGACATTGCAAACAGAGAGTTAAAGTCTTTCTTGAGGCAGCATTTCGTAAATCTCACGGATATTCATGGTTCTCTTCATGAAGACATAAAATTCGTTTCGCGCTATCACGGTTTTTTCTATGATGCTTTCAGTTCTAAAACTCATCCGCACTTATGGGGCGAGGAATTCTTAAATCGTCTGCTGTTGGAATCTGCTGCTGAGCAAAGTGTCCTTACAACATATGCGTGCAAAAGCAATATGAAGCGGGCTCTGCGAATGCAAGGATTCGTCGTAACTGAACGTCCCGGATTTTTTTCTAAACGTGGTTCGACATTGGGAGTGAAGGAGTTGCCAATTGTTGATCAGTAAACATAAATTGTTTGCTAAATGACCGTGAGTCCATGCAAGCTATCTAAGCATGAAATTCAAATATTTGGTTCTTCCCTTATTTTGTATTGCTGGTTCTGTGGAAGCCAAGGTGGCACGCCTGGTGACTTTTCCTATTCCTTTATTTGTGGAAAGCAAAGACAAAGGATCGTTTCTAAAGCTCGCTAATGAAATTGCCTCTCGCTCTAAAAGTAAGTTCAAGGTCGATGTTCTGACTTCCAATAAAGCAAAGCTGGCTTTTTCCAATGGAAAAGCCGAAGGGTTCTTTCCTGGAATGGATAATTCCGTACCGAAAGACGCGTTGAAATCCACACCCTTTTATATTCGTACCAATTTTATTTTTTATCGTGAAAAACGTCCTTTTAAGACTTTCAAAGAGCTTTACGGAAAAAACGTAGGCTTAACGTTCCGTTATCACTATCCGGCGGAGATTCAGGAAAACAGTAAAGTTAAATTCATCTATGCCGATGATGACGTGGCCAACATGCGCCGCTTAGCTGATGGCACCATTGATGCCTTTATTGTTGAAGAGCGGTCAGGGCTTCGCGCCTTAGAGTTAAGTAAAGTTCAAGGTATCAACTATAGCCGTGAAAATCCGGTATCAAATCAGGATTGTTATTTTGCTTTTCGTAATGATGAAGAGGGGCAGAATCTGCTAAAGGAATTCAATGCGGTTCTGGAGCAAATGAAATCGGATGGAAGTCTGCAGAAGGTTCTGAAATTAACAGAACCTTCTGTGATGAAATCGAATCTTTAGTTCGCCAGTGGAACTGGAACCAGGTCCACTGCGAATCTAGCGCCTTCTTTGTATTCGTACTTTACGTTACCAGAAAGTTTCACAGAGTTTGAACTTGGGTTGTAAGTCCAACCACCGTTCGCTTTGTTCGGAATCAACTGACCCTTGCCTTGAGCCAAAACATCAGCCGTACCATAACGAACACGCAACATCAGCTTGCCGGAGTCATCCACACGTGGGATTTGGCTTAGGAAAATTTGTTTTTCCAAAGTCTTAACCGTGATGGAGTCGCCCATGCGACCCAACTCCGTACCGAAGATAGGGGACGTGATGCTCATGATATACTGTTCACGGATTTGTTTTGGATTGCCGGCACCGTTATTGGCAGCCACAATCATTTCTTCCAAACGCTCTGGACCGAAGCCAGTACATTTACCGTTGTTCTTTTGACCAGTAAAACACTCAGGGTGGTATTTAGGGTGAACGCGCAAATCCCAGTCTTTAACTGAATCTGGATCTTTGGCATTAACCAACACACCATAAACAGAAACTTTATCCTGGCGGCCACCTTTGAAATCGATCAAAGTTTGCGCCATTTGTTCTGGAGTGATGCGAGATGAAGAATCGTCAGCATCCGTCATGAAGATCACCACAAGCTGGGCATCGTCACGGAAGAAACCTTCATTCACTGCCGCGTGGCCGCTTTTATCCAACGCTGCCGCAAGGGGAGAGAAGAACTCTTCAACCTCAGGCCCACCTTCCGCATAAGGAGCAACACCGATTTTCAATGTGTTCGCCAAAATACCAGCTGAATCTTTTTTAGTTACGAAACGTTCTTTAGATTCAGTGCCAGCAATTGTTTTAACATTGCGAAGCTCACCAATTTGGTAAGTATCTTTTTTCTTTGTCGCAAAACGCTCGGAACTGTCCCAAGTAGAGATAACACCGATATGATAGTCAATCATCTTGTTGTTCGTGATACCATTTGTAAAACGATTCAAGTTCTTGATCAAGTTTGCTTGAGCCGATTTCATAGAGTCCGAGTTGTCAGTTACAAACAGGATGTCAACACGTGGGTTGAAATCAAGCTGACTTTGACCGCCGTCCTCTGTGATCCAAACGATTTCTGGTTGTTTCACAGTCGGATAAACTGGAATTTCTGGTTGTTCCGGTTGAACAACGTCCGGGTAAACCGGAAGCTCAACTTTTGGTTGCTCCAGAGTTTTTTGCGCGATGATGGTTCCAGATTCCTGGGCGCACGCCGATAGCAATAAAAATGCTGAAACGTAAATGCAAAGAGCTATAAGTGGTTTCACATTTTTCTCCTAACATTTTGAGCACAAGACTTCGTAACTACGTCGTACTTGTCCAATTCGTCGATCCAAGGGCGGCCGTCGTCTTTAAATACCAACTGGTCCACATTTGTGTCTTTGAAATCATTTTTCGTGTAAGCCGCATCCGCAAGTTTTTGATCCGTGTGAACGCGTTGAATCGCTTCAACCTCCACCAGGTTCAATTTGCCGATTACGCGTTTGTTGTCAGCGGTCTCGTTGTTAGCCAATTCCTGAAGTCGCACTTTCATTTTAATGAAGGCTTCCTTGTTGATTTGGTCCAGTTGAGTTTGCAAAGTACGTTGCACGTTTTTAGCTGCCAAAACTTCCATACCTTTTTGGCTTAATTTAAAGCGCAACATCTGTTTTTGAAGTTCCAAGTCTTTGTAGTAAAGAACCGGAAGTTTCAATAACGATTCACCCACTTCAGTTGCTTGCAATGGGAACTTATCAACTTTTTTCAAAACTGTTAGGAACGCGTCGTTGAAACCTTCTTTGGTCAAAGCTTGAACAGAAGCGATACGATCGCGTTGTTTTTCTTTGAACATCTGAGTCGTTTTGAAAACAGATTTGTAATCACAGATTTTTAGTTCAGCCAAGGACTGAAGCAGGTAAGCTTCAGAGTTAACTACTTCCGCGAATTGCGGGCTCAACAATGTTTTAGATTGAGCTAACGCTTTTTCGGAGTCATTTTGACGGAAGTAAGCCCAACCTTTTTCCTCTACGATTTGGAACCAGTAGTCTGAACCACGGGGAACTTCATTGTATAGAGCCAAAGACTGAGAGTATTTTCCTGCAGCGAACAACTCACGGGCTTTTTGGATTGTTTGTTTGATTTTGCTGTTCGAAGCAGAACCAATCACTTTGCCTTCAAGTTTGTTGAAGTCCAACAAATTCAAAGTGGTCTTGCCGCTTTTTTCAGACAAAGAAGTTTCTAGGGAATTCCCCCAGTCCTTCACTGAAAAACGCTCAGCAGCCAAAGCATTGTGACCAACACTTAAAGCCGTGACCATTAGAAGTTGAGATACAAAAGCCTTTTTGGAAATCATAACATCCATCCAAGACCAAGGTTACCCGTGACAACGTTCAAGTTACGTTCACCTGTTACGGGTTTGTCGTTGTAATTCATGTAACGAACTTCAGCTCTTGCAGTCAGATGTTTTGTGATCCAGGCACCGATACCAAGACCTGCTGTATAAACTGCAGTTGAACCGCTGGACAAAGTGATTTGACCACCACCGCCAAGTAAGTACATATCGAACTGAGTCACACCAACATCCATAAAGCTTGTTTTACCATAGATTGGATACCAGTTTAAAACTGCCATGACAGAACTTTCCGGGTAGTCGATGTCCACGGCATATGCGCGGCCACCAGCTTGGTAGTTCGCTTTCGCTTGGTCGAAAATACGTTTACCTTCTGGAGACAAAGAATTTCCGTAGTCAAAGTATCTTGCACCGATGGACCAGCGAGGCGTGATGTGGAAATCAAGAGTTGCGCCCATAGCTTGAGTTTTCGTGTAAGCATCACCACCGAAGTTCATTCCGTAGTTAACACCCACTTCAAGGCGGTTGCGTCTGTCAACGATACGCTCTTGAACGATACGAGAACGGCTTTCAGATTTGATATTTTGCGCCATGTTCATCAACTGTTCGTTGCCACCCAAAGAGTCGATGTCACTAGTGACATCGCTATTGTCGTTAATACGAGCCGGTTGAGAAGATGTTGTGGTTGCTTTTTTCACAGCTTTTTTAGCCGGAGCTGCGAAAACATTTTGTGAGCTTAGCGCGATTAACAAAACAGTTGCAGAAAGAAGTTTAAAGTTTTTCATAACTATTTAGCCTCCGCAGCTTTAGCAGCTGCTGTAGCAGGAGCAGCGCAAAGTTTTTTGTCTTTAGCTGCTTTGACCGTTTTCAAAGCATATTCAGTCACATTAGAGATTTGACCATTCAATGAACCCGTTGCCGACATTTCGATTGCACCCTTCAAAGTTTTTGAAGTTGCATCGCAAGGAACTTCCCAAGTCAAAGTACATTCTTGTTTGTTGCTGCCAGTAGCAGAAGCTTCACAAGAAATTTGTGGGTTTCCTGGCAAGGCAGAGTTTTTAGATTCAACTGCTACCACTGCGTTTTTGCTGCTTGATGAAGCTGAGAAACGAAGAGTTACTTTTTCGCCCGGGGAAACTTCCAAACCTTGTTTACCAAGACCGGAAACGTCGAAACGGGGAGCGGAGATAGTTTTTGTGTAAACGATCTTAGTTTGAACAACCGATTCAGCAGTTGAAAGACCATTCGGGCTGAAAGCTTTCACGCTGAAACGAACGCGTGTGCCGTTAGCTTGCAACATAATAGTGCCATCTTTAGCCAATTGCGGTTGAACTGCGATATTTTTAGTATCGAAGATCAAGTTGATTTTCCATTTAGAATCGCCAAGGTATTCAGCGTCTTTTTTGTTAAGGTCAGCGATCACATAACGAGAACCATCAAGTTCCAGAAAGTCGTTACCTGCCGTGATAGCGTTTGCATCGTAGCTGATTACGATACGTGGTTTTTGAGAAGATTTACCATCGATACCTGGAACAGTGACTGTTACAGAGAACGGTGTTAGTTGATCTTCAGAAACCTCAGCAGCGATACCAGAAACCGACAACGCACTTGGAGCCACTTGGTTTTTAGTCACGAACAAAGTTTTATCCAGTTCGTTGATCATGCCTTTAACCGCTTCGGCATTTTTAGATGTCCCAGCATTGGTAACAGTTGCTGTGAATTTCACAGGGATAGATTTCAAAGATTTACCAGCGTCCACTGTGTACATTGGAGGATTCCAAGTCAGAACGTAAACGTCTTTTTCAGAAGAAGGTTTCAATGAAGCACCTTCAGGCAGGTTCGAAGCTGTCAAAGTAACAGCGGCGCCTGGAACCGGAAGGGAAGCGCGGATTTTATATGAAGAAGAAACGCCTTCAGAGAAAGTCATTTCAGAATCAGCCGTCAAAAGGATCATTGAACGAGTGATGTCTGTTTCTTTAACTTTAACTTCGACTTGTTTTTCAACGACAACAGTCTTAGTTACTTCCACTGGAGAAGGTTGCGTCACTACGACGGTCTCAGTGATTGTCTGAGGTTTATCAGGCCCCATCTCAGTGATAGTTTTTGCTTGAGCGCGCATTTCTTGAAGGTCCGATGAAGGACTCTTCTGCCAGCCATCACATGCTGTGAGGGCCATTGCTGCCGGGATTGCGATCATCAAACTTTTTACCGTCTTCATATTAACCTCTTTAATACTCGTTCAATTCTTAGCGAGCCGAAACGCGCATTAATTCGAATGGGTAAAGAACATCTACGTTTACTTTTCCAACTGGTTTCGGGAACTGCCATGATTTCATTTTAGCGATCATGCAGTTTTCAACCATTGCCGAACCCAGAGAACTTTGAGCCACTTTTGCTGTTGTGATACGACCATTTGGACCGATCACGAAGTCAACTGCCACACGACCACCGATAGCTGGCTGGGCTTGCAGACCTTTTTCATAACAATATACGATTTGACCTTTGTTACGGTTGATAACCGCGATGATTTGGTCACGATCCAAACCGCCTTCAACAGTTGCTTCCGCATCAAGGGGAAGACTAGAGGCAGCCGTACCACCAACCATATTCATCTTGCCGTAACCCGCACGACCGCCACCAACACCACGAGTGCCGTAACCGCCAGCGCTTTCAGCGCGACCACCTTCACCTGCAGAACCAGCGATCAAGCCATTGCCGGGAAGGTAACCTTTAACACCACCGCGACCAGCAGAGCCGACGCCGCCACCGCCATTGCCGATACCAGCAGAACGGATAGCTTTCATAGAGTTGTTATCAAGACCCTCGTAACCACGAGTGCCTTTCGGAGTTCCACCCAAAGCTGCCAAAGCACCCACGCGTTGTACGTTTTTCGCTTTGTTGGTGTTCACGGTGTATTTTTTAACTTTGATAGGTTGTTTCTTAACGACTGGTTTATACACTTTGTTAGATGGTTTGATTTTCTTTTCAGACATCTTCACGTGTGGAACCGGTTTGTTTTCAACAACTTTAGGAGCTTCTTTAGGGATAACGATAGTTACCAAAGGAGCTTCGTCTTTTTTCGTAAAGTATTTAGCGGCAATGAAAGTACCCATCATGATGATGCCGACAACTACCAAGTGAGTCAGTGCCGTGCGAGTCAACATTGTCTTTAGTTGCTCTTCATCTTGCTCTTCATGCAACGAGTATTGAGGGCTTGTAACGTCATCGTGACTTGCCAGGCGAATGCGCCCCAAGCCCGCAAGTGTTTCACCTTTAGAGCTCAACTTAGAAAGATCGATCTTTTTAAGAAGGTTGTAGTCGATGTCATTGTCTTTAAGAACTTTCAAGTCTGCCAAGGCTTCAACGCGGCGTTGATCCTTAAGGTACACGATGTTCAAGGACTCTGAATCAACCGCAAACGTGCGGACTTTTTGTCCCGCGATGTTTTCTAGAATGATTAGTTTTGCTGCGTTCATGTTACGTCCTAGTTTCTTTTTAGATCGTCTTGGATTCTGTCGTTAAATTCTTTTCTTCCAGCCAAAAGATCTTCCAATAATTTATCGTTTTCTACCGTGGCTTTCGTATTCAGAGAGCTTTGGTATTTCCCGCGAAGAGCACTTCCATCAAACTTAAAGGAGGTGCCTAGTTGCGGTTTGTTCCCTTCGGCCTTCTTAGCTTTATTTGCTGCTAAGGCGCCGGGGGCACCCATCATACTAAGCAAGAAGGGCGCCAATAGAATGAGCGTTTTCATAGGCTTTTTCCTCTCTGTAATTGATTTAAACGGGCTTCCAGGTACGAAGCCATAAGGGGATGGCCCATTTTTGTCTCTAGAGTTTTAAGTTTTACAATCTCACCTGCGTTGTTGGGCTCAGCTGCCACTGATTTGCGCGCGGAGGCCAAATCAGACGCTGTTGCCTGTGACGAATTTAGCGCATCGGAAACAGCTGACTTCATTTTGCCACTCGCTTGCAATTGAGTGATCAAAGTCATCTCGCGTTTCAGGATATTTTGGATTTCAGGACGGGCTGTTTTGTAATCCTGAGCCATTTGCGCTAGGGCCTGAGAGTTGTTTAGAAGGTCTTGTTCGCGTTGTTCCGCGAATTTCGCCTTCATCAGGTAGGGTTTGGATTTGGCCTTCAAGATACCCACGTATTGAGCCTGCTCCTGTGGAGTCAGACCTTTAGGCATAGGCAAATTCACCAAATCGCGAACCATTCTGTCATTTTCAATAGACACGATTTCAAGTGCCATTAATTGAGCCGTGATATCGCGAGTACGATTCGCCTCTTGAAGCAGGTTATCGGCCTTAGCCAAAAGCTTCATACGCTCCGTGATATCTCTTTGCATTTGTTTATCAGATTTCGTCACGATCATGTGGGCCGCGATCTGATTTTTAAAGCTCAATGCTTTGTTATAGAATGGCTGTTTTTGAATGAATTGAGCCGCCGAACGGTTGCGGATCTCTTTCATGTCCAATACGGATTTAAGGCTGCCGCTCATACCATTGCGAGCGTACACCAGCAAAGCCGTGTCATTCAAAAGAGAAGGACTGCGACGTAATTCTGAAGATTGAGCTTTCAGCTCTGAAGCCGGGTTGCCAGACATAAGCACCAAGCGGGTGCGCATGATCATAGCGCGATCGCCTTTGATGCCCAATTTCAAAGCTGCACGGTAGTGACGTTGTGGATTCATATTAGCCAGGTCAGCCAATGTGCCCAGACGGAACTCACGGTCTTTTTCAGAAACTTTAGGCATTTTCAAGCGAAGAGCAGTTTTATAAGCGTTTGCGAAATCCAGTTTCTTTTCGTAATAACCCGTCAATTGCTCAAGGTAAGCTTCTTTTTTTGCAACGGTAACGTCAGCAGCGATCAATTTGTTCAGGGCCTGAACATAGATTTCTTCTTCGCCCAGTTTTTGCGCCAGGATGCTTTCATTTGTATAGAACAAAACTTTTTCTTCAGACTTAGCAGAAGAAAGGTTTGTGTTCGTAATGCGCTTCAAAACCGTGCGCATATCAGATTTGCTGGAATTTGGATTATTCGCTAAAGCCGCTGCTTGATTCATCAAAGCTTTACGGCTTGTGGATTCAAACTCTGCCTTGTGAGCAGGGAAGATGGCAGCATAATTAGCAGCCAATTCCTGGATTTGCTCGTCATTTTTAAGTTGCGCCAAGCTGTCCAGCGCCAGGTCTGCAGATTTCTTACGAAGTTCCGGATTGCCTTTTTTGTCTGTCGCCAAGTCATTGAAAGCAACTGCCGCTTCTTTCAATTGTTTTTGTTGATAGCTTAGGTAAGCCATTTGGTAACGAACTTCAAAGGACTTGCCTTCATCTTTACCTTTTTTAAGGAAGTTGATGTAAGCCGCTTTTTGAATGTTAGCGTCGTTGGATTTTTCACCAGCCGCCACTTCATTCAAAAGAGCATTTTGACGTTCTTTTTCAGACAAATCCGAGTTGTCGCTGATCGCGCGGTACAATTGAGCCGCAATAGCGGGTTTCCCCATATCCATTGCAACCTGAGCACCACGAGTCGTCATCTCAGTGTCTTCTGGGAATGTGTTTGAATAGATCACGTAAGAGTTTAAAAGATCCTGGTCAGGTTTCAATTTTTTAGAGCGGTGAAGTTCCGTTACATAGGTCTTCATCGTTTTTTTCAACTCTTCACATTTCGAAGCGTCTTTGCATGTGTTTTTGAAAGACTTGGCAGCTTTAGCAAAGTCTTGAGTTGATTTGCCCGTTTGACCACGGTCATAGTTGATTTTCGCCATACGAACGAAAGCTTCCAGAGTCTCGGCATCTGTCAAACCTTCTTGATCCATATAACGGCTTAAGATATCAGCGGCTGCTTGTTTTTGACCAACACGGTCCGCTTCTTGAGCAAAGTTTAAAAGTAATTCTTTACGTTTTTCTTTAGGGGAAAGGACTTCATAGCGGGCAATTTCTTTCACAGAGATATTTCTGCGCGCATAGAAAGTACCAAGGTCACGCACGATATCCGCATGGAAAACAGGGTCATAAGAAGCTCCTGTTTCAGTATCGCGAGTGATCAGTTCAGGCTTAGAAAGCAAGCCTTCCATAATGGAGATTGCTGACGCTAGTTTATCGTCATTGAAATCACTCCATGCCATGTTGTAAGTCGCCAAAGCACGGTTTTGAAGTTTTTTATCTTTAAGGGCGATGACATAGTGAGCTTTCGCCTCTTTGAATTTGCCTTTTTGGAAAAGCAAATCGCCCAGCTCTGCATGGGAACGGGAAACGATATCAGCAGAGATGGATTTTTTCTTAGCGTCTTTTACGATACTTTGGAAAAGTTCGATGGACTTGTCATTTTGACCAGCCATTTCGTACAAGTGACCCAATTGGAACAGGATCGGACCATGTTCATTCAGCTCAATTTTCGCTAAAATATTCTCATAGATCTCGATCGCTTTTTGACGATCGGCTTTAGAGCCTTTACAGCCGTCACAGTTAGCTTCAACTTCTTGCATGAAACGGGTACGCGCTCTTTCCGCCAGTGTATCAGCCAAACGTTGCTGCGTTGGTACCCATGATGGATCTTTAACATCCATCGCCTTTAAAACGCGCTCCATCTTGCCGACGACAAGATCTTGCGTGTCGGAGTTCATCTTTTCTGCGCGAGCGATCTGTGTAAACAGAGCACCGGCCAGAATCGGACTGATAATGAGGAGGCGTTTTAGTGTTCTCATTGTTTTGGTACCACCGCAAATTTAAGTTTTTCAATACCTGCCAAAGAACCAGCCTTGATGATTGGATCCAGGTCAGCGTATTTCATCTCGGTGTCGGCTTGGATCATAAGCTCTACGTCTTCTTTAGAGTCCTTTTTCAAGGATTCCAATTTTGATCCCAACTGGCTGCCGACAACGCGTTCGTCGTTGATGAAGTAGTTGCCTTTTTCGATTCTCAAAATCGCCATTTCTTTATCAACACCTTGAGAGTGTTCTGCGATTGGCAGATTCATCTGTCCGCTTTTGACTTCGATACCGTTCGATTGCGTACCGATCAAAAGATAAATCACGATGATAGAGAAAGCGTCGATCAATGATGTCAGCGGAAGCGCCAACGCCAGGCCGCGAGCACCCGAAGATTTCTTCTTGCCGCCTGGTTTTAGCGTTTGAGCTTCCATCAATGGAGAACGTTGTTTGTTAGCGTTTACAAATGAAGTTCTCATATAATTACCCTAGTGGGGACAAGCCCACGCCTTCGAATGAGTTCTGCTTCAATTTATCCATCACGCGGATCACATCACCATAATTAGTCTGTGCGCCGGGACGAACCACACTTGTTTTAAGATCAGGCCATTGTGCCTTGTAAGCTTGCAAACGCGCTTCAAGACGTTGCAAATCCACACCTTCAGTTGATCTTGCGATACGCTCTTCCAAAGTTTTCGCTTTCGGAACGTCACGCAAAGATAGTTGCATGCTGCCGTCAGCCTCCATCGTCACCCAAAGGGACGGTGGGTTTACGGCTCCTGTTGTGGAGTTGTCACCAATAGCTTGCTTCGTATCAAGAGTACCGATTTGCACCCATACTGCAGTCAAAAGCAAAAAGCAGATGAGTACAGAAAGGATATCCAGAATCGGCAGGATATTGATTTCGAAGTTTAATTTGTCGTTACCGTTACCTGATGCGCTCATAAAGCCCTCTCAGTTAGATGTCTTGGTTCGTACTATTTAAGTGCTTTTTCTTTTTTGTCTGAAACTGGAGCGTAGTGGTAACCAAGTTGGATGAACAAATTCAAAGCTGCTTTGTTCAAATCTTCCGTCAAACGAGTCGCTCTGTTTTGTAGAACCGCGTACATTATCAACGCTGGAACTGCGACTACCAGACCGTAAGCTGTTGTATTCATCGCAAGAGAGATACCTTGAGACAAGATCGCTGCTTTTTCAGCTGGGTTGGCATTTGCGATACCGGCGAAAGAGTGGATTAGACCTGTGATCGTACCCAAAAGACCCAACAAAGTCGCGACGTTGGCGAACATTGCCAGGAAGCCGATGCGTTTTTCAACACGGCTGGATTCTTCAAGAAGGATTTCGTCCATTTTAAGTTGGATCTCTTCTTTGCCACCCAAATCCATCGCGGCTTGGATGCCTGCAGAGGCCACAACGCCCAATGGTTGAGTCAAACCGATCTGCATAGAGCGACGTAGTGCCTGGTCCAATTTGCCGGCTTTAATGTCGTCTGCGATCGTTTTAGAGATATCCTTTTGATTTACTTTACGGTTCAAGAAAAGTGCTACAGAGCGCTCAGCAATAATAGCAACGGAAACGATTTGAGCAGCCAAGATAGTCCACATCCAAATTGCATCTCCTGAAGTGAAACCGCGACCAAGTGACATTAGAAATTCCATGTATATCCTCCGGGGTTAAAAGTTTTCCCGAAGCCTTATGAGCAAGGCCAGTGCCATAAAAAAACATCCAGGTAACAGGTACTTGGCTCAATTAGAGACGACTAAAACGTCACTTCGTGACAAAAATTGTCGTCACTGGGTGGTGCTCCATAAGATTCGGAAAGGACTGTTTTTTTGCTAAAAGCGACGTTGAAATCGTCAAAATGAAAGTCAGGCGCGGTCTCAGATTGATACAAAGTTTGGGCCGTAAAGAAGGCGCTTTGGAAAATAAAAAACCCGATCTTTGTGGGATCGGGTTTAAATCTGAATTTATGTGGATCGATGAAGCCGACTACTCTAAGTGAGTTCTTTGCATGATGCTGCGATCACATTTTCCAGTAAAGGCGTGATCTTTCGCGCGTTCTTTAGGTGCATTCTCAAAGAAGCGACGAATACCAGGAACATTCACGGAAACCATTTGTGCCATTTGCGCCTCGGATGGTGTGTGAGTTTCACCCATTTCAAACAATAATGACCAGATGCCATGTTTCCAGTACGCGTAATCTTCAAAAGCACCATCAGCTGCGTAAAGCATGTCTTTTGAGTTTCCAACATCATAACCACTTTCAACAGCCGCATCTTTGCTTAACTGAATGAACGTGGCATCGTCTTTCGTCATCACATCGCGAGTTGAAAAACCCCATGGGTAAAGAACAGCAGGCCAGTGAGTGTGAAGAGTGGCAGAGCTGATGATGTTTTTTTGATCAATAAAGTTCGCTAAAGCTTTAGTAGACTTGGATTTAAAAGGTTGTCCCGGGATGCAAGGTCCTGGGTAGTCACGATTCTGGTCAACAGAACCCATACCACTTAGGCGCTCATAACGAGAGCGAGAGTTAAAGCCGGGAATATTCAAAACCGGAACGATGTAAACCGTATGACCCTTGATTGGATTTTTCGCAAAGGCATCAGCCGCGCCCATTGCCACGGCCGTAGAACCATATTCATTGCCATGGTGAGTTCCCACAATAAGATCTGCTGTTGGACCATCGCCAATTTTAATGGCGATGATATTTTGCCCGGAATCATTTGGGCCCAGATCAATCAGTTCTGTTGTTGATGGATTCGCAGCCTGGATCTGTTGCAAAGTCTGAACGACTGTTGCGTAGTTATTCACGGGCGCATTCGAAGGGGACACTAAAAGAGAGAATAATAGTTCTAGCATGCATATCACGATGAAGAATACAGACCAGACTTGTCAAAAGACTAAGGTGGCTCCAATTTGAAACTGGACTTAGAGCTGTGAATGATACGTTGGGCGAACTTTAGGAAACTGTCGCAAACTTTCGCACGTATTCAATGACCGAAGATTTAAATTCTTCAGGCAGACCAACGAAGCGCAGTCCCGCGTAACCATCATTTCCCATGTAAACCACTTCACATGTCGTCGTGATCGTTTGATAAAGGTTGGGACTGGTCAAAGTCGCAAAAAACTTTTGGCCAATCTGCAGACCTTCAGCATCGTTAATACCCAAGCCGCCTTCACTGATAGAAATCACACGGCATTTAAGTGGCGGTGCCATTTCACTAGGTTCAAATTCCAGAGTGCCAACGATCGGAACGCGAGGGTGCGATCTGCGGCTGATGCCCAAATCATCCACGACCTGTTGAAGGGCGTAAACTTCTTTCCAGGTTTTTCCGCCGTCTGTGGAGATGTCGACTTGTGAAAGATCGGTCAGCTTTTTTAGCGCGACAATCATGTCAGCGTACTTCATCGGTTCTTTGTTGATTTTGCCTTCGATGCGAGTCATCCAGACTTTGTTTTGATCACCGGCGGGCGCAGTCGGTGGGAGGTCTTTGATCTTAGTACGCCATTTGGCAGGAGTATCCCATTCGCCTTGGCCACGTCCCCACACCAGAGGTTCTTTGAAGGATGCAACTTGTGATTCAACTTCTTCTGGTTCAAACGGTCCTGTAACTTGTCCCTCGTTTAAGATAAACCAAATTTTCGACATTGCGAAGACACCCTTCTGAAAACTGTATTGCCTTTATTACAACGAAAGGTATATCACTTTGTCTAGGAGATTTACGAATGAAGTACATTATCGCGGGCACTGATCGCCCAGGTTCCAACACTCTGAAGCTTGCCAACTATATCCAAGGGATCTACAAAGCCCAAGGGGAAACAGTCGAGATCATTGATCTGGTCGAAGTGAAAGAGCATCTCCACACCGGTCCGCACTATGGAAAAGAGCATTCGGGATTGCAGCCATACCTGGACAAGCTTGTGGCGTCGGAAGGTTTGATTGTGATTTGCCCTGAGTACAATGGATCTATGCCAGGTGCTTTGAAGTACTTCATCGATCACATGAAGTTCCCTGAAACATTTGAGTATCGTCCTGTGTGTTTCATTGGCTTGGGTTGGATGTTTGGGGGGCTTCGTCCCGTTGAGCATTTGCAACAGGTGTTTGGATACAGAAACGCCTTTATTTATCCAGAGCGCATCTTCATCACCAACGCTCCAAAAGTTTTGAATGAGCAAGGGGAGCCTCAAGATGAGGGGTTGAAAAAGTTGTTAGTGAAGCAAGCGACCGGCTTCCGAAACTTTGTTTCGGCTCTATCGGCCTTCAATCTCGACGCAAACTCAGTTATTGCGTCAAAGAAGTAGTCGTCAACGAAGTGGGCTGGCGGTTGTCAGCCACACTTTTATCGCTCAATCGAGTTTCAAAATATACCAATCCAATCAAGATCAATACTGCCAATGCCCATTTAGAGTGGGCTACGGTACGAAGAACAGAGTTTTTAAGATCACCAGATCGAAACATAAGTTTACTCCCTGAGTCCTTATTTTCCCCCAAGGCCTAAAAAGATGGCAACTGACTATCAGGTAATGTGAAGTGCTGCGTTATAATATGTGGTCCAGCTGCTGACAAGAGCTTCGCGATTCCATACACTTGGGATTCAAAATTAAAATGGAGTTGCGACATCGAACACCAAGACCATGGTCATAAGAACACCAATCTAGCAATGCTATCATTAGCTGCTTTGGGCATTGTCTTTGGGGATATCGGAACCAGCCCCTTGTACGCCTTGCGCGAATGTTTTGGTGGCGAGTACGGACTTGCCGTATCACCGGAAAATGTTGTCGGCATTCTTTCTTTAATCGTGTGGACAATGATCGCTACGATTTGCGTAAAGTACATGGCATACGTCATGCGCGCAGATAATAAAGGTGAAGGCGGTATCTTATCATTGATGGCGCTGGCAGTCCGTTCGCAACATACAAAAGACATCACCCATCGTCGTTGGGTTATGACAATCCTGGGACTTTTCGGTGCGGCACTATTGTATGGCGATGGTGTGATTACGCCGGCGATCTCGGTCTTGTCTGCGATGGAAGGTTTAAAGATCGTCACTGATCAATTTGACCCCTACATCATTCCGATCACGATCTTTATCATCAATGCTTTGTTCTTAATGCAGCGATATGGAACCGGAAGAATCGGTGTCATCTTTGGACCAATTCTTTTGTTGTGGTTTACAACTTTGGGAGTGCTGGGCCTAAATAGTCTTCTGAACAATCCCTCGATTCTTGAAGCGATGTGGCCACATCACGCGATCGAGTTTTTCTTTAGAAATGGTGTGCATGGTTTCTTGGTTTTGGGATCTGTTGTCCTGGTTGTAACCGGTGGTGAAGCTCTTTACGCCGACATGGGGCACTTCGGTAAGACACCGATTCGCATGGCGTGGTTTTTTGTTGCTTTGCCAGCTTTACTTTTAAATTACTTTGGTCAGGGCGCTTTGCTTTTGACGAACTCTGATGCGATTTCAAATCCGTTTTACATGCTGGCGCCGAAATGGGCGGTCATTCCTCTGGTGTGTTTAAGTACGACGTCGGCGGTGATTGCATCCCAAGCTTTGATTTCGGGCGTATTCTCTATCACTCGTCAGGCGATTCAGTTGGGTTTCTGTCCGCGTATCAACATCGTGCACACGTCTTCGCAAGAGATCGGGCAGATCTACATCCCGGCGATCAATTGGGCGTTGTTCGTGGGTGTTGTGTGGTTGGTGCTAACATTTAAAACTTCCAGCAACCTGGCTGCTGCTTATGGTATCGCAGTTACGGGAACGATGGTGATCACGACAATTCTTGCTTACGAAGTGGCTCGCCAAAAATGGAATTGGAGTTTTTTTAAGGCAGCGGGGATTTTCGGTGTTTTCCTTATCATCGATGCGGCTTTCTTTGCAGCAAACTTCCACAAAATCCCACACGGTGGTTGGGTGCCTTTGGTGATTGGTGCGGTGATTTATCTGTTGATGACGACATGGCAAAAAGGCCGTCAGGTTTTATTCCGTCGTTTAAAAGAGCGTTCGATGCCAACAGAAGATTTCATGTTGAAGCTTTTGCGTGAACCGCCCATTCGTGTTCCAGGGACAGCGATTTACATGTCGGGTGATCCATGGGGTGTGCCGGCGCCTTTGTTACATAATCTAAAACACAATAAAGTTCTGCATCAGCGTGTGGCGATCTTAACGATCCAAACGCGCGAGGTTCCTTTTGTTTCCAAGAAAGATAACATTTCGATCCAAGAGATCGTTCCAAATTTTTATCGTATCCTGGCTTATTACGGCTTTATGGAAACGCCCAAGATGAAGCACATCCTGGAAGCCTGCCGTAATAAAAACATCAACTTTAATGTGAACGAGACCACGTTCGTACTAGGCCGTGAAACGATTATTGCGACGAAGGGGCCTGCGAAAGTTGACGAGCTTCATATGTCTCACTGGCGTGAACGTCTGTTTGCGGTGATGTCGAAAAATGCGCAACGTCCAACAGCGTTCTTCCGTATTCCTCCCAACCAGGTCATCGAAGTGGGAATCCAGGTCGAGATTTAATTTTCCCTTAATTCGGCTGCCATAGTGTCTTTCATTGCTTGACCTGTGAGCAGCTGAGTGAGTTCATCTTTGGCACGCAACCCATCTTCATAGCCGATCTCCATTAAAGTCTGCACATATTCTTTTTCAAACAACAGAAAGCTCGAAAGCTCAGCTGATTCTTCCAGACCACCTAAACCCCGCAAAAGATAGCGAATCATTCGCGGCAACTCGTGCGCATGTTGAGAAGCGATCTCTGAAAAATCACGGGACGGGGAGATCCATAGGGCGTCGATATGTTTCACCGTCAGATATTTACGTTGTGAGCGCCCCAGCTTTGATAAGGCCAGATTTATGCGCTCAATTCTTTCGATATCAAATTCGATCCCATCGCTCATAAGAGCGTGAAGAAGAACACTCGCAACACGTGCCACACTGGGCATCTCTGTAGGCGCAACTTGACGAGGTCTGAAGCAAATTTCCTCCCGGCGTCTGACACCGATGGCAAGCAGGCGCTCGGCTCCCATGTAAATGGCGGGACCGCAAGGGCTGAAGTTCCGAATCGACCCATCCCCGAAATAGTTGGAACCCACTGCAATCGGCGGGAATAAAACCGGGATGGCGGCCGAGGCCATAACGTGATCCACGTTGAGTTCTGATCTCGCTGCTTGTCTTCTGACTCTTTCCCATAATGGTATCTCCGTAACACCTTGAATGAAAGTGACTGTTGATGAGGAATGAAAATCCAATGCAGAAATTCCCACGCCACGAATGAGGCCTGAATCAATTTTCTTTTGAATGTTTTCAAAGGGACAGTTTTTGGCAATCAGTTCGCGTAATGGTTTTGTATTTAAAAGTGATTTTCCGGGAGTGGGTTTCATACCGCCGCTCGCTAAATCCATAATCCAATGCAAAGCCACTCCTGTCATGGACACGGGATCGGATACAAAGACATCCTGACTTTTCAGTCCTCCCCAAATTCTTTGCAAAGTTTCGGAGGATTCCGTGAAGCTTCCGGGATGTGCTGTTAAGGCGCAAACATTGATCGCGCCCGCACTGACGCCCGTGTAAATATCAAAGGGATTGTTGATTGAAAGTTCTTTGCATATTTCTGCCACAGCCGCCAATACGCCGACCTGATACGCACCTCGTGCGCCTCCACCAGAGAGAACCAGGCCTAAGTTCGACATATAACAAGACTCCTTTTGGACTTGTGGGGGAGATTGAACTTTGAGAAACTGTAAGCGAAGACGAGGTCGAGATAAGAATTACGATTTTTATCCGCTCCATTGAAAGAGCAAATTGACCTCGCTAAGGGCGCCGACGGCGCCCTTCTTTTTTGTCTAAGGCGATCGTGAATTACGGTACGCTTCCTGTTCCGCCCGGCGTTGAGATTCTAAAAGTTCTGATAAATGAGTGCGGCGGTTTTTAACCGTGCGATCGATTTGATTTAAGTACGTCGCCAGGTGATGAAACAGCTTTTCGGTTTGCGAATCTGTTTCCAGTCGACCTTCCTCGCCTTTAATTTCTTCAATCAATCTATCTATTATAAAGAGAGCAGCGTTAAGATTAACGCCCACATCGTGCAGAAATTCGGTTTCTTCATACAGCTCGCGCTCAACCATACAGCTCCCTTCAGAATACTTCCTGGATGAATTATCCGGGCGAGAACGCGCGTGCTCAACATGTAGCATTACAGTACTTGCTCTCTGTTTAATGCTTCGCGTGAAGAATTTATAACCCGCTACTGGAGTCAAAATGAGCTTAGTTTTAGTAACAAGTGTGAAATCGAACCTGCTTAATTTTTAGGCTTCAGTGCGTCTACTGCCCGTAAATATTAGGTTATTGTCAGGATTTGGTGTTGAAATAGGACCAAAGTGCTGGCACTTTCATTGCTTAATAAAAAATGACAGCCAAGTTGGCTCCATTTTGGGACCACTTGAAGTGAGCAGATGAAATCGTAGTGAATGTGAAACGACAAACATCTGCAAGCGACTTGAATAAGAATTAAGAAACTAAACTTACTTAAAACTATTAACGATTAACAAAGTTCTAACAAAAAAAGGGGACCACACAGGTGAAAAAACAAATTCTTTCATCACTTATTTTGGCAGGTTCTTTGGTTGTGGCAGTTTCTGCTCACGCTGAAGAAAAAAACCAAAGCGCTAACACAAGCACAGTTAAAGTAACTGACGTTCAAAAAAAGGACGAGCAAACAAACGGTGACTTGGATAACGAAATCACGAACGCGAAAATGCGTGCGGATTCTGGTTCTAAATCTATTTGGTCCGTATCAACTTCATGGGCTTACAACGGTGGTAACCTTGAAAAACCATTTGGTGCTGAACGTCCAAACTATGCTGGCGAAGCTGGAACGCAACCAGCAACTAACCTGGTAGGATCTGTTGGTATCAACTACCGTTTGGATAAAAACTCTGCATTGAATTTCTCTACAGGTCTTTCTTTGTACACTCCATTCCAAAATAACTGGGAAGAGACTTCTAACCAAAATGGTAACAGACAGTTCTCTATCGCAACCCCATCTTTGGGTTACTCTCGTTCATTCAGAGCGATGGGCATCCAACAAGCATTCAGCTCTAGCGCTTCTTATGCGACAGACGCTTACGATGTAGACACATTGAAACTATTGGGTTCGTTGAGCGTTGGTCACACTTTGCTTTTCGAAATCCCGAACTCTAACTGGCAACCAGGTGTTGCCTTTGACGTAACTTACAACGGTTACACTGAAGGCGCTGACAACGTTGATACTATCCAAAACCGCGGAACTGATGTTCACGGTGGTGGTCGTACGGACTGGGTTCTTGGCTTCTATCCATTCGTTGAGTATGCATTCAACGACATGTTCTCGTTCAGAACTGTATTCCGTCCATTTATCTTCTCTCACTTCAGATCTGATGACGGTTCAGAGTGGTTGAGAAGCTTGTACACGCAATCAGTTGGTATCGGTATCGCGGTTACTCGTGACATCTATCTTTACCCGAACATGCAGTTCGCTCCTGAGTACTTCACGGCTGATAAAACAAACGTAGGTATGTCAGCGACAATCAACGTATTCTAATCTTAGATAAACAGTTGAACTTAAAAAGGCAGCCCCATAAAACGGCTGCCTTTTTTTATACGAAAAGACGAAAAGGTGCCTGCCGGTTTTTGGTAGCGGGGGTGCGGCGTAAATAAAAAAGGCTCCTTGTGGGAGCCTTTTAAGTTTTAAAGTTGTGCTGTTGAGGTCGCCGCTGTTTCCGGAAGAAGTGGCAGGGGATCGATCGGTCCGCGGTTTTTGCGAATTTCAAAGTGCAGATGGACTCCCGTTGCGCGTCCAGTTCTTCCCATGGCCCCAATCACTTCGCCTTTGCGAACCTTTTGGCCTTCGGAAACCAGGATCTTATCAAAGTGAGCATACAATGTTGCCCAACCGTCGCCAGACTCGATTAGAACCATTTTTCCGTACCCTTTAAACTCACGACCTGCATAGATGATTGTGCCGCCTTGGGCAGCCAATATAGGCGTTCCTTTAGGTGCGGCTAAATCGATACCCAAATGGGGGCGGCGTTTATTAGGTAAGAATCCACGAGTCATGCGGGCAGCATCCACCGGCCAATCAAACGACTTATCCTGTTGTTCGATGGTCATCGGTTGATCTGAAGCCACTCCACGTGATTGGGAGGAGCCGTTCATGATTTCTCGGGAAAGGGGTGTATGAAAAGTCGTACAAGAACCCAAAGTTCCTGTCGCGATAATGCATCCTGCAAAGTTAACTAGCTGTTTCCATCCTGGTGTCATGTTTTGACTATAACGTACAAGGGCTCGTATCCAAAGGATTTTTTGCCCAAAAAAGGCATAAAAAATGACGCAAAATTATCAATTGTTAACTGCCTATTTTTCAATCATTTCGAGCGGATAACCCCGGAAGTCGATGACAGTTTTAGAGTAATCTTTCAGGCTTAAAGTCTGTATAAAAATGAGAGTTTCAGAAACAGAAAAGGCGCACTCGAAAGCACGCCTTCATTCAATACTCTCGAGGGAGAAGTCGAGTTAGTAGATAGGAAAGTGCTTACACATTTCTTTAACCTCGGCGTGCACTTTGTTTTTCACATCTGCATTGTCAGCATTGTTCAAAACCTGCGCAATCCATTGACCGATCTTCTTCATTTCTGAAGTGCCCATTCCACGTGTTGTCAAAGCAGGTGTTCCAATGCGAATGCCACTTGTCACGAATGGAGAACGCTTTTCATTCGGTACCGTGTTTTTATTCACAGTGATACCAGCTTCATCCAAAGCAATCTCTGCAACTTTACCTGTGATTTCACGATCGGAAAGATCAATCAACATCAAGTGATTGTCCGTACCGCCAGTCACAAGTTTGAAACCTTGGGACAAAAGCTCTTCAGACAGTGTTTTTGCATTCTGAATAACTTTGCCGCTGTAGTCTTTGAATTCAGGTTTCAAAGCTTCACCGAATGCCACAGCTTTACCCGCAATCACGTGTTCCAATGGACCACCTTGAATGCCTGGGAAGATGCGAGAGTTCATGATCTTCGCTTTTTCTTCAGAGTTCGTCAGAATCATACCGCCACGAGGTCCGCGCAAAGTTTTGTGAGTCGTCGTGGTTACATAATCTGCGTATTCAGCCGGAGACGGGTGGTGGCCTGTTGCAACCAATCCTGCAAAGTGTGCCATATCCACCAAAAGATCTGCGCCCACTTCAACGGCGATTTCTTTAAATTTAGCGAAATCCAAAACACGTGGGTAAGCTGAATAACCCGCGATAATCAAGCGAGGTTTTGTTTCTTTAGCCACGGAACGAATTGTATCGTAATTGATACGACCTGTTTCTGGATCCAATTTGTAAGAAGCCGCTTTGAAAAGCATCCCAGAGAAATTCACGGGAGATCCGTGAGTCAAATGACCACCATGAGACAAATCCATCCCCAGGATTGTGTCGCCAGCTTTACACGCTGCCAGGTAAACACCCATGTTAGCTTGTGAACCCGAATGTGGTTGTACGTTCGCAAAGTTCATACCGAAAAGTTTTTTCGCACGTTCAATCGCAAGTGACTCAATCGTGTCGACATTGACACAACCGCCGTAATAACGTTTGCCCGGGTAACCCTCAGCGTATTTGTTTGTCAGGATGGAGCCTTGGGCTTCCATCACAGCTTTTGATGTGTAGTTTTCAGAAGCGATCATCTCAAGACCGAACTGTTGACGTTCAGATTCTTTTTGAATCACCGCAAATACTTCGGGATCAACTTGGTTTAAAGTTAGAGACGTCGAATTCATAGAAAACTCCAGATGTAAAAAGTGCCGGCTCATTGCCAGCGCACTGAGAAATTATTAACTGAGCCGAGGGAATTTAAAAGTCTCAACAACCAGTGTCGGTCGCCAATTTGTCCACGCGTTTTTGGTGGCGCCCACCCTCGAATTTTGTGCTTAAGAATGCCTTCACCATTTTGATGGCAAGATCGGGTGCTGTAAAACGGGCGCTCAAGGCGATGACGTTCGCATTATTATGTTCACGGGAAAGGCGGGCGATATCTTCATTCCAGCAAAGTGCTGCGCGAATATGAGGATAGCGATTTGCACGAATGGCCATGCCTTGTCCTGAACCACAAACTAAAACTCCCATGGCAGGCCCAAACGTGGGATCGGTGATTCCAGATTTTTGATTCAGAATTTCGACCTTTGTCAGTTCTTTGCAAACCTTATCCGCGTAATCAGGATAATCGACAGAGTCGCCATTGAATGTGCCTTGATCTTTCCATTCAATTTCCGGAAATGCAGACATCACTTTAAGTTTTAAATCCAAACCAGCATGGTCGCAGCCGATATAAATAATCATGATAAATTCCTTGAAGTCGTACAAAGTAAAAAGCCCTGATTTCCCAGGGCTTTTAATTAGTTTTTAAATTTAGAGAAGATCATACAAGCATTTGTTCCGCCAAAGCCAAAGCTGTTGTTCAGAACATTGTCGATCTTCGCCTCACGTGCTTTGTGAGGTACATAGTCCAGGTCGCAATCTTCACTTGGGTTTTCCAAGTTCAAAGTTGGCGGAGCAATCTGGTCGCGAATCGCCATCACACAGAAAGCAGATTCAATCGCACCAGCTGCGCCTAACGCATGACCCGTCATAGATTTCGTGCTGGATACCATCACGTTTTTCGCGTGATCACCCAAAAGGTGTTTGATCGCAGCCGTTTCCAAGCCATCACCCACCGGAGTCGAAGTTCCGTGTGCATTGATGTATTGGATGTCTGTCGGTTTCAGACCGGAGTCTTTCAAAGCCATCGCCATCGCCGCATAACCACCAGCACCTTCAGGAGCTGGGGAAGTCATGTGGTAAGCATCAGAAGAAACGCCATAACCTGTGATCTCGCATAGAATTTTAGCACCACGTTTTTCAGCGTGTTCTAAAGATTCAATACACAACATCGCAGAACCTTCACCCAGAACAAAACCATCACGGTCTTTATCCCAAGGACGGCTAGCTTTTTCTGGAGCATCGTTGCGAGTTGAAAGAGCTCTCATCGCAGCGAAACCACCCACCGCCAAACGGCAGATAGTCGCTTCTGCGCCACCCGCAAGCATCACATCAGCAACACCGTCACGGATATAGCGAACTGCATCTCCGATGGAGTGAACACCTGAAGCACAAGCCGATGTAACAGAATAATTTGGACCTTTAAGACCCAATGCGATCGAAACCTGACCTGCAGCCAAGTTCGTGATCACGCTTGGGATAAAGAAAGGACTCACACGTCCTGGTCCTTTCTCTTTCATTTTGATGGAAGTCTCTTCCAGGTTTTGAAGCCCGCCGATACCAACACCAATGATCACTCCCGTTGTCGCTTTCTCTTTTTCAGAAAGCTCCAATTTCGCCATTTCAATCGCCATTTTTGAGGCGGCGATTGAATAGTGAATGAACTCATCCATCTTTTTCTGTTCTTTTTTCTCGATGTATTGATCAGCATTAAAGCCTTTCACTTCACCGGCAAAAGTCACATCGAAGCCTGTTGTATCAAATTTAGTGATCGGAGCGATGCCAGATACACCTTTTTTAGCATTAGACCAGCTCTCCTCAATGGTATTACCAAGGGGAGTAACAGCACCAACGCCTGTTACAACGACTCTTCTTTGTGAAATAGATGGGCGTTCAAATCGGGATGTCATAAAGACCTACGCTTTACCTTTTTTTTCTAGGTAAGAAGCAACGTCTTGAACTGTTTTAAGCTTTTCAGCGTCTTCGTCTGGAATTTCAAGATCGAATTCTTCTTCCATAGCCATTACTAGCTCAACGATATCCAAGCTGTCTGCACCAAGATCGTCGATAAAAGAAGCCTCAGGCTTAACTTTATCTGGATCTACGCCAAGTTGTTCTACGATGATGTCTTTAACTTTTGGATGCAATGCCATTTAATCCTCCTAGTACATTAATCCCATTAAGTATTATTCAAATTTATCAAAAACAATTTCATAACCTCACTTCAGTCGAGCCTTAGGTGAGTATACTTACATCCGCCGTCACTAATGTGACTTATTCCATGAACATTCCGCCGTTCACGCTTAGAGTTTGTCCAGTGATGTATTTTGATTCATCACTCAACAAGAATCTCACCGCCTGAGCAACGTCAGTGCCTTCGCCAATTTTGTTCAAAGGTACTTTTTCTAAAATCTTCGCTTTTACTTCTTCAGGTAAAACGTCTGTCATTTCAGTAGCGATATAGCCAGGTGCTACGTTGTTCACGCGCACATTTCTGGAAGCAAGTTCCAACGCCACAGACTTTGCGAACGCCACTGTACCAGCTTTTGAAGCTGCATAGTTAGCTTGTCCTGCATTGCCTGTTTGGCCGATCACGGAAGTGATATTAACGATAGAACCTTTGCGAGCTTTCATCATCGATTTAGTGAAAGCCTTGGTAACCAAGAAAGTGCCGCGCAGATTTGTAGCAATAACAGAATCAAAATCTTCTGCTTTCATACGCAACAACAATTGATCTTTAGTGATGCCAGCATTGTTAACAACACCATCAACGTCAGACCATTTTTCAAGAATGTGTTCGACCGCTTCATTGACAGACTGTTCGGAAGCCACGTCCATCTTGATATAGAAGTGACCATCACCTTTAAGAGTGTGAGCAACTTGTTGTGCGGATTCTTCGCGAGAAGAGTAAGTGAAAGCGATTTGAGCGCCTTCATCAGCAAGAAGTTTTACGATAGCAGCACCGATACCACGGCTGCCACCAGTGACGACGATTTTCTTACCTTGAAGTGAATTTCCGCTCATGAATCTTTCCTTAACTTCCAGCTTCGACAAGTGTCGAAGTGCCATCGATGCAGCTTAAAAAACTAGGGTAAAAGCTCACCGATTTTTATGCGAGTCCACTGTGTCTGAACTCGAAATAAAGCTCAAGAAATTTCAATGACTCGTAGCTTTCAAAAAATCCTCAATAGTTTTGAGATCTTCCATGCTTGTTGTGGTCATTACTTTAAAGAATTCGCCATCAATTTTCTTTAGCAACCCTTGGATAACTTTTCCAGCGCCGCATTCCACCACTTGAGAGTGGCCAGAAGCCTTTAAAGTATCCATGCTTTGCATCCAGCGCACGGGAGCTGAAACTTGGCGGATCAGATTTTCACGAAGGATCGCGCCGTCAGTTTCGAACTTCGCATGGAAGTTTTGAACGATTGGGAATGCTGCGGTTTTGAACTCCATCGCGGTCAAAACTAAACGCATAGTGTCTTCGGCAGGTTTCATCATTTCACAGTGGAATGGTGCGGACACAACCAAAGGAATCAATTTCGCGCGTTTCGGAGCTTCCGCCCAGATAGCTTCCGGTTTAAAATTATCTTTCAACCAGTTGATAGCCTTCATGGAACCAGAAATAACGATCTGGCCCGGGGAGTTGAAGTTCGCTGGAGACAATGGACCAAATCCAGAGTTTTTAACTGTCCATTGGCAAAGTGTTTCAACTTGTTCTGGCTCAAGACCAAGAACGGCAACCATGCCACCTTGTCCCACTGGAACAGCTGACTGCATAGCTTGTCCACGAGTACGAACGGCTTGCATACCTTGTTCAAAGCGAATCACATCAGCGGCAACCAATGCAGCATACTCACCAATCGAGTGACCTGCAGCAGATTGAACTTTCAAGCCGAACTCAGAGCGCAAAACTCTTTGAGTCGCTGTGGAAACCAACAACAAAGCCGGTTGAGTATTTTCAGTCAAAGCAAGATCAGCTTCCGTGCCTTCGAAGCACAGTTTCTTCATATCTTGTTTTAGAGCTTCAGAACCTTCTTCGAAAGTTTCTTGAGCAATTTTGAAGTTATCGAATAAAAAACGGCCCATGCCAGGTTGTTGGCTGCCTTGTCCGGGAAATACCAGAGTGAACATAATTTTAGTACCTCAAGAGAACGGAACCAGACGTCAGGCCTGCACCGAATGCAGTAAGCAAGATCGTTTGACCACGTTTGATTTTTCCATTTTGAACGGCCCAGTCAAAGGCCAACGGGATTGAAGCGGAAGATGTATTACCTGTTTCGTGCAAGTAAAGGATCACGCGCTCCATTGGGAATTTAAATTGATCTGCAACAGCCTCAACAATGCGTTTGTTCGCTTGGTGCGGAACGATCCAGTCCACCTGATCGGCAGACATTTCATTCGCTTCCAAAGCCTCTTTACAGCAAAGAGCCATCGTGCGAACCGCGTTCTTAAAGATCTCGCGACCCTTCATAGTAACGTAGTGCAAATTGTTGTCGAGAACATATTGAGATTGCGGCATCAAACTTCCGCCACCTGGAAGTGTCAGAAGCTCAGCCAAATCACCATCAGCATGCAGGTGCGAAGAGGCGATGACGTTTTTATCACCATCTGCTGCGCGGGAAAGAACCCAAGCACCAGCACCGTCACCGAATAGGATGCATGTTTCACGGTCTTTAAAGTTCACAAAGCGAGATAAAACCTCGGCTCCAAGAACCAGAACGTTTTTGTACATACCTGTGCGAATGAATTGGTCAGCGATAGAAACTGAATAAAGAAAACCCGAGCAAGCGGCATTCAAGTCAAAGGCCACGATATTGCGGCAGCCTAGTTTACTTTGTACGTAACAAGCTGTGGAAGGCATCTGACGGTCACCAGTAACGGTGCCGACGATGATCATATCAATGTCTTGTGCGGTAAGATTTGCGTCTGCAAGAGCTCTTTGTGCGGCACGAAGGCAAAGGTCAGATGTGCCTTCACCCTCGGCAGCGATATGGCGGCGTTCGATCCCGGTACGTTCAACGATCCATTGATCGGACGTCTCTACCATTTTCTCCAAATCGAAATTTGAAAGAATTTTTTCCGGTAGATAAGAGCCAATCCCTGCTACACGAGATCGATAAATTCCTGCCATGGATATCAACCTAACTCTAAGTTATTACTTAGCTGCGCTGATTTGTTTGCCTTTGTAGTACAAAGCGCCGTCAGCACCTTTAGTTGCACGGTGTGGACGAACAAGCTCACCAGTTTTTTTGTTAACAGCTACTGCTGGAGCAGACAAACCGTCATGAGAGCGGCGCATATCACGTTTAGAACGGGATGTTTTCTTCTTAGGAGTTGGCATTTCAAACCTCTTTTAAATCTAACAATATGGAATCAGAAGTACGGTAATTTATATAAACTACAATAAAAATCAAGTCTTTAATTAAGCTTTAAATTCTTTAAAGCGGCAAACGGGCTTTCCTGCTTTTCTGCCGGCATTTCCTCATTATAGATAAAACCGTGTTCTGGCTCAGGATTTGTGTAAATTGAGCACTCAGGATTATCTTCTTTAGGGCATACCGGGTTAAATGGCGTCCCTAGGGCAATCACTTCATGCAGGTATTCACCCATATCGAAATGTTGGCCTTCGTATTCACAGAAATCTGTTTCACCTTCTGGAATATCACTCACATGGTTTACTTTCGCGTATTTGCCGCCACGGGGCTGATCCTGTTTAGGAATCAGGATTTCGTGGAATTTCTCCGTCATGTGCAACTTCATGTCATTGCCGCAGCGAGAGCACTGGCAAGGCTGATCTGTGACGATTTTGCCAGTCATATCAAAGTCTTTGGAGTTCAACGGACGGATTGTGAATTCGGCTGTGTAGGCTTCTTTAGCGATTAAATCGGCCAAAATGGCATTAACTTCACCTGTTTGGTTCGTCCAAACATAAGTGCGGCCATCTTCAGGAATTTCAGCAAGATTGATTTTCATAATAAGTACTCCGGCAAGCGCTCCTTTCTAGAATACATGGGGCGCTTGGTCAAGAATAGAATGAGCAGAGTGGAGTCCTTTTACGGTCTGAACAGGTCTTTTGCAGCTGGAGTGGACTTAATCTGCTTTAGTTCCTTCATCTGTTTTACCAGAGTTTCCCAGCGTTCTACGGTCATAGAGCCCAGAACTTGTCCTTTGACCTCAATTAAAGGCTGCTGAATCTGAGCCGCTTTATTGAAAGTCTCCAAATCCAAAGCTTTATTCATTTTAGCCATGACCTGATTGGTTTTAACGGGATCCTTAAGATATGCCGCCCAACCTTGGCGAGTGGCTTCAACCATCTTTTTCACCAATTCCGGATTTTTCTTAATCGTTTCTTCGCGGGCCGCAAGGACGACGACGTAAGGATTAAATCCTTCATCAGAAACCAGGAAGCTTTTTACTTTCGCGCCGCCTTTTTCTGCCGCCAAAGGTTCCGTGGTGATAAATCCTTGCTGAGAAAATTTCTTGTCGCTTAAGAAATTAGAAACGCCCCCAAGATACGGAACGACAGTCGCTTTGGGTTTTCCAAACTTTTGGACCAGATATTGATGATAGGGGAGGCCCGCCTGAACCGCCAACGTCCCTTCACGGCCGTAAATGTCTTTCAAAGATTTAAAATCATTCTCGGCGTGAGTCATGATGATGTAGGGAGCCGTTTGATAAACCGCAAATAAACCCACGACTTTGTTTTTCGGATTGCGATCCTGGGAAATCACGATTTCATCGGCACTGACAATTGCAAAATCAACTTTTCCATTGGCCAGCATTTGCACTGTCGGTGTTCCAGAGCCACCTTCCTGGATTGAAATGCTGATTCCATGCTTCATATAAATTCTTTGAGTGGCAGCTTCATAAAAGCCGCCGAATTCCGGTTCTGGCTTCCAATTCAACGCGAGCGTCACGTCCGTCGCAGCTGTGCTTTTTGGTTCCGTGGCCAAGGACGCAGATCCCCAGAAAATAAGGGTCGTTAAAAGAAGTGTTTTCATAAATCTCCTGTGGAATACGGGCGGTATTTTTGCAGCAAGCGGTGAGTTAAAGTCAGCGCACCGATCATCATTAAGCCCATCAAAGATAGTAAAATCAAAGCCCCAAAGACAATGTCGACTCGTTGTTGAGTTCGGGCCGCATCAATCATCGCTCCCAAGCCGCCACCAGCTACAAACTCCCCAGCGATCGCTCCGATAATGGAAAGACCTGCGGAAATTTTTAAGCCTGAATAGATATAGGAATAAGCTGTGGGGAGTTTCAGTTTCCATAAAATCTGCCAGGCATTTGCGTGATAGATCTTAAACAGGTCCAGTTGCGCAGATTGAACACTTTCAAGACCCATCAAGGTGTTTGCGATGATTGGAAAGATCGAAACGATAAAACTTGAGGCAATCACTGTGGGCGCACCAAAGCCGAAATAGATCACCAACAGCGGAGCCACCGCAATGATCGGCACGGTCTGAAAAAACACGGCAAATGGCAAAATAGCGCGTTTTAAAAAGCTAGATAGAGAAAACATCACAGCCAGTGCGGTTCCAAAGAAAATACTCAAGATCCATCCGGCCAAAGTATTTTTTAAAGTCTGCAAAAACGATGTAACATAATCAAGTTTCATCTCTATCAAAGTTTTTACGACTGTTTCCGGTGATGGAACTAAGCTTTCGGTAATGATGTTTTGCTTTACTAAAACTTGTAAAATGCAGGTAACTAAAAGAAAAAATCCAAGGGCTGGCAACATCCGTTTCATCGTCTTAGTCCTTCAGACAGTGTGCGGATGATTTGATTGAACCCTGGCGAAGTTCTTAATTCTTCATTGCGCTCTTGCGGTAGATCTAATTTTTGATCCAGACCAATGTCTCCACCATCCGTATTCATCAAAACCACTCGCTCAGACATAAAAACGGCTTCAGACAATGAATGTGTCACAAATAAAACCGTGATGCCTTCTTGTTGCCACAGGTTTCTTAATTGAATTTGCATTTGATAGCGCGTGAATTCATCCAAGGCGGCAAAGGGTTCATCCATTAAAAGCAACTGAGGCTTTGTTACCAATGCGCGGGCTATGGAGACTCTCATTTTCATGCCGCCAGACAATTGATGGGGAAATAGATTCTCGCTGTCCTGAAGATTCACTTTGCTTAAAGCTTCTAAAACGCGGGATTTGATTTCATTTTTTGAAATTGCTTTAAGTTCTGGACTGATCTCAAATGGCAGGGCTACGTTTTCAAAAACTGTTTTCCAAGGCAGCAGATTCGCATCTTGAAATACGAAACCGAAATGATTTGCCTGGGAGTTTTGAACGTTACCGGCTGTGGCGGATTCAAGGCCCGCGATCAATCTTAGCACCGTCGATTTTCCGCAGCCTGAAGGCCCGACCAACGAAACAAAAGATCCAGCAGGAATCTGCAGATTGAAATTCTTCAAAACCTCTTTCAGGCCGAAGTTTTTCTTTAGATTTTGAAGCTGAATCCCTGCAAACGCTGACATTCTATACCCAGTCGTAGTTAAAACTAATGCTGATGCGTTCTTTGGCTGCGTCGTTTGCTGGCACTTCATGACGAAGCCAGCTTTCAAACAACACCAGATTGCCTTCCTGAGGTTCAACGGAGTGATAGCGCTGATTGTGTGTCTTTGCATTATGTTTGCGTGGCGGAGACGCCATGAAGGAATCCATGCGTGGATCTTCAAACTTGATTGCTGAACAATTTTTCGGTGTTTGTAAATAATAAGTCCCGCTAATAACAGACAGCGGATGAAGGTGCATGGTGTGGATTACGGATGTCGGCATGATATTCACCCAGCACGAACTCATTTTAAGTTCTTTGGGATTAATATCCATTTCCAGATGCTTCACGAATTTATAAACGTGTTTATTGATGGCTTTCTCCAGATCCCCAAAGGTGCTGGAAAATTGATGAAGCTGAGACATGGATCCATAAGATGTGTAACCACCCTTATAGTTTTTTTGCGACCAAGCCTGACCCTCTTCATCGATTTCCGCGATTTTATAGGCCTCTTGTTTCAGATCCTTGTTAAGAACTGCCATTTTGGCTTTCTCTTGAAGTGGGGAATAGTAAACAAACGTAGGAAAGAGGGCTTTGATCATTAATTCCTGTCCAGTTCTGTCCAATATTGAGACGAAATTCCTGTCTAATATTGGGACTTTAGGCTGAAAACCCACCCAGTGCAAGATGCCGTGTTCATTTCTTTTACAGGCGCTGCGCGCGGAAGGTCACACAACTGTGCCAAGTCGGTTTTAAGGCCGTTCCAGCTGGCACCGCCGATGCAATAGTGATTGGTATAACCAAGGAGTGAATTATGAAGAAGCAAGTAATGATCGCAATGATGACTTTGATCCCAATGACTTCTTTCGCAAAAGTTGCTGATTTCGGCTCAATGATCTCTGAAAATGCAGCAGCTCAAAAACAGCTTCACGAATCAGTTCGCGGCAATCTTCAAGAAACTCGCGAAATCGCTGCTAAGCCTGAAGTTCGAGAGAAAATCGTGATCGTAGAAGCATCTGGCACTTCTTATAATTCACCAACGAACAAAGATTTCATGCGTTTCGCTAAAGAAAAATCTGCAGCGCAACCAGCTCAAGACAAACAATTCGACCGTCTTGCGAATGAAATCCGCTCAATGGATCAATAGTACTTAAAATCAATTCCCCAACCTCCTAATTGTGCACTCCTTAAAGCGCTGGTTCTCCCGACCGGCGCTTTTTTTTATTGGAGCACCAATTCCCATTGTGATGGCCGGTCCGCAGTATTAGAGAATCAACTTACGAAGCTCTTGTTGAGAGTAAACATAGTCAGCATAGACCATCGTATTCGCGATGTTTCTGTGTCCCAAAGCGACCTGCACCAGGCGTAAATCCTTGGTTTTTCGATACAGTTCAATCGCAAAAGTATGCCTTAAAGAGTGGAACTTTTTAGGAACCGGGCGGTACATCTCCCAGATTTGATAAAGTCGGGGGTAGGTGATTGGGAATACTTGATGACCACCCTGCTGTTCGGCGAATCTGTGAAGTCGTTCAAAAATAGCTGAATGGATCGGGATTTCCCGGTCATTTGAGTTCTTAAGACCCCTGATAAAGATGCTTTCGTCGTAGGGGTTCAGATCTGACCTTTGAATATTAAGAATTTCCTGGGCCCTGGCGCCGGTCTTCAAACCCACCCAAAACATCAAACAATTGCGTGGATCTTTGAGTTCAAAATCCGTGAGAATTTTTCGCAAACGTTCAACCTCGGGTTCGAGGAGATATTTGTTTTTGTTGAGTTGATACCGAGGTGCCGGAGCCATGATTCATCATTCAAAAGTTAAATGGGGTCTGGCAATCGATATCTCATAACTCATTGCATCCAAAGTGTTGATAGGTAAATAATATTTGTTTAGTGATACTAGACTAGACGCGTCGATGCGGCGTACACAAAAACAACCGTATAAAATAATCAGTATTATCATATATTTAGCACTATAGCTTATGGCTATAAGCTATAGTCTGAATTGAAAAAGGGGTCTATAGGGGTACCCAGGGCGGATTCTTTTGTGGTTTCAAAGACTTAGCTTGACTCCCTGGTGGGACATTTTAAAGTATACATGTATTTCACAACGCATTTCAATGCGATTAACAACGCAAATATTGCGAAACACAACAGTCTGGGGGACTTTAAATGGATATGGAGACCCAGGGTCTAGTCTTAGACCCCCATGAAAAAGACGTTTCAAACGAGGGGTCTATTGAGGGCGGGGAGGACACTCCCCGATCTAAGACTTCATTGAGGATGCACTACGAGGCTCAGGTTTCAGTTCTTCGTCGTCAGATGGGGGATCTGGAATCGATTCGGTTGGGACTCGGTCTTTCGCAACGTAAAATGAGCCAATTACTGATGGTCGATCCAAGCAGTTGGACTCGATGGACAAAGCAAGGCGATGAGGCTCCTCCGCATGTTTGGCGCGCGCTTCAGTGGTATTCCATTCTGAACGAGAAAATCCCAGGTTTGACGCCGCAATATTTTATGAATCAAAGCCCTCAGGTCCTTCATCAAAAGGCTTTGCAGGAATTGGTATCGGAAAAAGCCGAAAGACAGGCTGAAATGTCAGTTTTATCGCGCAAATTGGATGGTTTTTCGGTTGAAAAGCAGGCTTTAAACGCGGAAGTCGCAAAGCTTAAAAAAGACCTTAAATTTCATCGAAAAATCAGTATATTCATTCTTTCGATATCGCTCGTTTGGGCCGCAGTCTTTTTAGTTTGGAAATTTATATGATTAAACACGATTCAATCCGCCTTTTAGCCACAGAAAAAATCGCCGCTGCGATTCAAAAGATGGGGCATTCCTTATCTGAAGACGAAATCTATAAGGCGCTTGTTGAGCCTCCGAACTCTGAACTGGGTGATCTGGCTTATGGTTGTTTTATTTTGGCAAAAACGTTGAAAAAAGGTCCTCCGCAAATTTCTGGCGAAGTGGCCGCTAACATTGAACTTGATTCCAATCTTATTAAGGCTCAAGCAGCGGGACCTTATTTGAATCTGACTTTTGCACCGCAAGCATTTGGCGAAAAGGTTCTGAATCCAATTCTTTCTGGCGCGCACTTCAAGAAAGCCTTGGTGGAAAAAGCTCCGAAAACAATGATTGAATACTCTCAGCCAAATACCCACAAAGAGTTGCACGTGGGCCACATGCGCAACCTTTGTCTGGGTGATTCTATCGTAAGAATGCTTAGATATGCGGGACGTGAAATCGTTTCTGCAACTTTCCCGGGTGACATGGGAACTCACGTGGCGAAATGCCTTTGGTATATGAATAAGCACAATCAAGAGCCTGTTCCTGCAACTGGAAAAGGCGAATGGCTTGGAAGCATGTATTCCAAAGCCAATTTGCTTTTGGAAGATCAAAACGGAACTCCCCAGGAGGAATTGAATCGCCAGGAGCTAACAGCGATCCTAAAACAATTGGAAGCTGAAAGCGGTCCTTATTATGATCTTTGGAAAGAAACTCGGGAGTGGTCTATCGAATTGATGAAGTCCGTTTATAAATGGGCCGATGTTACATTCGATGAATGGTATTTTGAGTCTGAAATGGATGCACCAAGTGCGGCATGGGTTAAAGAACTTTATGCTGAAGGCAAGCTTGAGAAATCAGAAGGTGCGATTGGTAAAAATCTAGAAGCTGAAAACTTGGGCTTCTGTATGCTTTTGAAATCCGACGGTACGGGACTTTATGCGACCAAAGATTTACTTTTGGCTCGTCATAAATTCCAAGACGTTCAAATTGAAAAGTCTGTGTATATCGTGGATATGCGTCAGGCTTTGCACTTTAAACAGGTTTTCCGCGTTCTTGAAATGCTGGGTTTTGAGCAAGCTAAAAACTGTTTCCATCTTCAATATAATTATGTGGAGCTTCCGGACGGTGCGATGAGCTCGCGTAAGGGCAACATCGTTCCGTTGAATGATCTGGTTCGCAACATGGAAGAGCACGTTAAAACGACTTACTTGACTCGATATGAAAACGAGTGGTCCAAGGAAGATATCAAGCTGATCGCTGCGCAAGTGGCGAAGGGCGCGATCTTCTATGGAATGCTTCGTATGGATACAAATAAGAAAATCGTGTTTGATATGAACGAATGGTTGAAACTCGACGGTGAGTCAGGTCCATTTATTCAGTACTCCCATGCACGTATTCAAAGTTTGTTGCGTAAGTTTCCACGCACCCAAAGCGCGCCAAATTGGGCGCTGTTAACTCATCCAGCAGAAAAACAAATGATGCAGGTTGTGTCTGGATTTAATTCCGCGGTTGCGCAAGCGGCAGAAAATTATAAACCGGCTGCGATCTGCACTTATTTGTATGACACTGCTAAGAAATTTAATGTGTTCTATCACGAGTGCGCTATCGGAACAGAAAAAGACGAAGCGATTCGCGAAGCTCGTCTTGCCTTAAGCGCTGCTGTAGGCGCGACCTTAAAACAAGGTATGGCTGTTCTTGGAATGCCGGCTCCTGATAAGATGTAGTGCTTCTTGAGAAGCATGAATAAGGATGAAAAAGGCGCTGATTTTACCAGCGTCTTTTTTTTTGCGGTTAGCATATGGTTATTTTCATTTTCCCTGCGGTTCCGCAACATGTCACAAAGTTAGTGTGATTGAAGGCGGTCGTCACCTGAAATAGACTTTCTCTATGACACACGCTGAATCGGTAACTAAAATGTGGCAAGAGTATCACAAAGCCCTTGGAGTTTTGGCGCCAGATGCAATCGTCGCCGATTCTTTTTCTGATAACCCACAAGAAGCGACTGAACTTTCCGTGCTCGTAGATCAAGGTATCAAACGGGCAACGGCATCTGCTCTTTGGTCTATCGAGAAAAATTCGACCGAAATTCCTGCAGTTGGTGGGATCTTTGTCGTAACTGATGGTAAAGGCGAAGCCGTCTGCATCGTCAAGACTACCAAGGTGTCCATTATCCCTTTTAATGAGATTAGTGAGGACAATGCTTTTACAGAAGGCGAAGGTGATAAGTCTCTGAAGTACTGGCGCCGAGTTCACATTGAATTTTACAAAAGACAGTTTGCTCCGTTAGCTCTCACTTTCGAAGAATCGATGCCCATCGTTTTCGAGGAATTCGAAAAGGTTTTTCCTTAAGAGGACAAAACCACGTGTTTTCTATCTCGAGATTAATCAGAAACTCATGCGCTTATTAAGTAGAGTGGCCTTGAGTCATAGCTCAGTGCATCTAGTGCTGAGTGTAAGTGCTAGTCTTTTTACTCAAATGGAACAATGATCCCTAGGCAATTCTAATTAAGGAGAATTTTCCATGGGAACGTTTGAGTTGATCTCTAAACATGGTGACCACGAACAAGTGGTATTCTGTAACGACCCGGCTGTGGGTCTTAAAGCTATCATCGCTATTCATAACACATCTTTGGGTCCTGCTTTGGGCGGTACTCGTATGTGGAACTATAAAAATGAAGATGAAGCGTTGATCGACGTTCTACGTCTTTCTAAAGGTATGACTTATAAAGCTGCTGCATCCGGTTTGAACTTGGGTGGTGGTAAAGCGGTTATCATCGGTGATGCCAAAACTCAAAAATCTGAAGGATTGTTCCGTGCTTTCGGTCAATTCGTGAACTCTTTGAATGGTAAATACATCACGGCTGAAGACGTGGGTACGTCTGTACAAGATATGGAACATATCTACATGGAAACTCCATGGGTAACTGGTATCCCTAAAGACTTCGGTGGATCTGGCGATCCATCTCCATACACTGCACACGGTGTTTTGATGGGTATCAAAGCTTCTGCAGCTGAGAAATTCGGCACAGATTCTTTGAAAGGTATGCGCGTAGCGGTTCAAGGTCTTGGTAACGTAGGTTCCAACCTTGTTAAGTACCTTAAAGAAGAAGGCGCTGAAATCATCGTTGCTGATATCGACATGGCTCGCACTAAAAAGATCTCTGAGACTTACGGCGCGAAAGCCGTCAGCTCTGATGAAATCCTTTTCACTGAGTGCGATATCTTGGCTCCATGTGCACTAGGTGCGATCGTGAACGATCAAACCATCACTAAGTTCAAGACTAAAGTAATTGCTGGTGGCGCGAATAACGTTTTGGCTGAAGCTCGTCACGGTGACCAATTGAAAGAATTGGGCATCTTGTACGCTCCAGACTATGTTATCAACGCGGGTGGCTTGATGAACGTATTTGTTGAGCTTGAAGGCTACTCTCCAGAGCGTGCTTTCGAAAAAACTAAACGCGTTTACGACAATATCGCGAAAGTTTACGAAGTTGCTAAACGTGACAATATCGGTACGCACACTGCTGCAGACCGTTTGGCTGAAGAGCGTATCAAAACTATTGGTCGCTTGAAACAACGTCACCCAGGTAAATCTTCTCGTTCATTCACGACGTTGAAAGAAGTTTACAACCGCTAATCGGCGGTAGCCAGCAGAGCCGAAGCGCCGGTCGGCGCGCAGGCTGAAGCAGCTATTTGAACGCAAATTCGAGGCTCGTTGCCGTTTGGTAACGGGCCTTTTTATTTTCAGTCGACGCAGTGAACTACGGGACGCTCAGGGTTGACTCTCGAGGGGCTGGGTTTAACAATTATTCGGTCTAAGTATTTATTAACAGCGAGGAATTATCTTGAGCACGAAGTTTTCTAAAGAAGATTTGAAGAACCCAGACCAAGTTACAAAAACATTGAGACAAGGCTTTGTTTGGACGACAACTCACTCCAAAATTGTGATCACTGCAGTTATCGCGTTTGTTGTTATCGGGGCTGGCGCATCTTTGATGGGCTATCTTTCCAATAAAAAAGAAGTTGCGACTCAGGAAAAATACTTCTCTTTGGAAAAATCCTACACTGAAAAAAAACGTGGCTTTGAAGAAGCAGCTCGCGCTGAAATGATGGCTGCCACTGCAAAAGATAAAAAAGGTGCTCCAGCATTTGACCCAAGCAAAAAAGCTAGCGGTGACATGCAAAAAGATTTTGGTACTTTGATCACGGGTTTTGAAGCATTGATCAATGAAGCTCCTAAAACAGTGGCTGGCCAAATGGCGGCTTTGAATTTGAGCGACATTTATTTGTCTTACAAAAAATACGACGAAGCAGCGGCGACTTTGAGCAAAGTTGAAGCAGGTTTGAACAAGTCTGATCTGACTTCAGGTCTGGTTTGGATGCAAATGGGCAACGTTATGGCTGACAAAGGTGACTGTAAAGCCGCAATCGAAAAATGGAGCGTGGTGACGGCTTCTAAGGCCTTTAGTTTTGCTCATGACGAAGCAAAGCTTCGCCAGGGTCTGTGCTATGAGACTTTGAATGACTCTGCGAAAGCGGAACAACTTTACACTGAAGTTTCCAACACAGCTGATTCACAAAACACAGATTCCATCTCTTCTCGTGAAGCTGCGAAATATCTTCGTTTGTTGAAAGCGAAAAAGAATCTTTAGTTTTTAAGTAAGGGCGACCATGAAGTTTTTAATTTTTGGGGCTTTGGCTCTTTTTATGATGGGTTGTACGACGATTGATCAGTCCGTAGATAAAACTATGGAGCAATGGCGTGCGCTCAATAACAGCAAAAGAACATTCGAAGTTAAGACTGCATGGGTTCGTCAAACGACTCAAAAAGATAATCTGGGCTTCCGTAAAATCAATCGTATGACGCCGATTTTGGCTGGCAGCCTGGTTATTCAGGGTAACGGTATGGACGGTATTTCAGCTTATGGCCGTGAAGACGGTCAGTTGAAATGGCGTTTGCCGGTTAAAAACGGTGTTGAGCCCAGTGCGACGTTGATTCGCGATCGTCTGTTTGTTGGTGCCAGCGATGGTAATTTCTATTCCATCGAAGCCAGTACGGGTCGCGTGCAATGGACCTTCCCAACAAAATCAGAAAACCTATCTGAGCCTTTGCTTGATGAAGGTATTGTGTATTTCCTAGCGGGAAATAATGTCCTTTACGCATTAGATGCAGCAACAGGCCGCCAAGTTTGGTTGTACTCTCGTCAAGACACATCGGTGTTCTCGATTCGTGGTGGCAGCAAGCCTGCAATCCGTAACGGCATTCTTTATATCGGGTTCTCTGATGGTTCCTTGGTCGCGTTCAATGCGAAATCAGGTGCTGTAACTTGGGAATTGCAATTGAACCGCAACAAACGTTTCCGTGATGTCGATGCGAGCCCTATCTTGGATGGCGATCAGATCTATATCGCTGGCTATGACGACAAGCTTTATGCTGTTTCGGCTGCCAAAGGTGAAATCCTGTGGCGTGTGGATCAGGGCGGCTATAGCTCGGTCACTGTTGCTGGCGACCGTGTGTATTATCCAACGACTACGGGTGAGGTTTTAGCTTTAAATAAATCCAATGGCCAAAAGGTTTGGAGCTTTAAGGTTAAAGACGGTATCGCAACGCAAGTAAAAGTCTTTAAAGGCATTCTGACGTTTGGCGAATCTCAAGGTCGTCTGCAGTTCTTGGATGCAGGAACTGGTCAAGTATTGGGCGATATGGAGCCAGGACGCGGTATCTTGTCGGCTCCGCAAGTAGACGAAAAAATGGACCGTGTGTATTTTATCTCGGGTGAAGCCAATCTGTATGCGATTGATGCACAATGGGTTCGTACAATTAACTAGTATTAAGGTCGGGGAGTGAGACGATGAGAAAATGGGTAACAGCAATTATTCCAGTCCTTATTTTGGCAGCTTGCTCTCATGGTGACTGCCGTGGCGAGAAAATGAAAAAGACTCAAGCCGAACCAGGAGCTGCCGTGACAACTTCGAATACATCGGATCGCGTGAAAGTATTTAAGCCAGATGGCTCTTTGCAATGCGGTCAGGGGAAGCGTATTCCCTTGGCTGACATGCAAAAAGACTTGGGCTCGGTTCAAGTTTACTCCAGCAAAAATGCAAATGACGGCATGATGCGCATTCAACTTTGCGGTAGCCCTACGGGTAACTGCAACGTTTATGAAATTGATCGCAAAGATCTAGCGACCGCTCAAAAAGCTGGCTTTAAAGAGTGGACGGCAGAATAGGGGAATAGACTCCCCGTCTCATTCTGAGACGTACGCTCTGTATACGCCTAGATGACAATCCACGCGGGGAGTGTTCAGTTCCCCCTGTAAATCACATGAAATCAAATACTTAACTGCGCATCTGTTTTGCACCTGGAACACGTTGAGGTGTCGTGTGCGCTTTTTATTCGTATTGCTATTTATATTCAATATCGGGGTTCAGGCCTTTGCAGATTCAGCGCGAGATGCTGCCGTCGTTGAATCTGTGGATAGATTGTTAGCGGTAGATCGCCTTCAGTTCTACATCTTAAATCTAGCTGATTTTTTAAGTAACAAGCGCGATCCAAGCTTGGTGAAAGCTCTTTATTCAATCACTCCTGAAGACATCTATAAGGCGACATCAGATGCAAAGGTTTTAAATACCCCGGCTCATTGGGATGGATTGATTTTATCTATCGTAAATACGAAAGCTCCAGGACTTAAAGCCACCGCGGCAGATTTTAAATGGGATTATAATTTCTTTAAAAACAAACTTGCGACCAAATTTGTTTCTGACTCTCCAAAAGCGTTTAAAGGCGTAAAGCCATTGGCTTTGGATTTTGCGGATGCTCCCCTAAATGATATTCCAGAAGAACGTCTTGAATCAAAATACCTGATGGACGTTGAAAGATACATTTCTGAAAAAACAACCCGTGCTTTCGTTTGGGACGCGATCATTAACGAGCGCAATATTTCATTCATTATTGGTGATCAACGCGACTTCACTGAAACCGTGGAAAGAAATGGTTTTGAAATTGTGAAAGAGATCAAACCCATGGCAAGAAACTATAATAAGATTTATTTGGCTTTTAATCCCAAGACTCAAAAGCACTTTTATATGGTGAATTTGATCTCCGGTGCTGATCGTATTTTACACTTTGTGGATCAAATCAAGGCCCTTAAGTTTGATGGTAAAACATTTGCTTCAAAAAAAGGCCAGGTCACTGTCTATGGTGATGCGGATCGTTTCCATGAAAAACAGACTGCCATCTTAAAAGACATTTTCAAAAATCTACCTGTTGCAGATAAGGTTTTAATCGGTCAAAAAGGCGCCTTTGAAACGGCTATCAGAGATGCTGGGATGCTGGATATCGTTAAAACTCAGTCTTCTGAGCTGCTTAAAACGATGGGTGTTGATAAACCATCACAAGTATCTAAGTTTAATGGCATGGCTCAGCGAGCGATGAAGGAATCTTCTTTTCAATTAGATGCTATTAACAATAGCGGTATCAAAATTGAAAACGTCTATGAAAAATACGGCGATAGTATTTCACGTTCGTATGCTCAGTTTACGTCAGAACAAGCCAGCCACGAGTTCAGTGACTATTTATTGGAAGATTCAAACGGTCAGATTAAACGTTGGCGTGTGTTTTCTGCGGTCTGGGGAGATGAAATCGTTCCAATCGCTCAAGCTTTGAAAGACACAGGTCATAAGGACATCGTCTATATTGGTACGGCCGGTGCTATGGCCAATAAAGGTATTAAGGTCGGGGATGTCATCCGTGGTGGAGTCGTGCAAACTCATTCCGGAAAAAAACTAGCTTTTACTCAGGGTCATCTTGCACCAACACCCCAAGACCGCGTGGCAGTTGTGGGGCAAGTTCACACACCTTTTGAAGAAACAGAGGCCTGGCTTAAAAAAACGGCTGCTGGATTCGATATTGTTGAGGTTGAAACAGGTTATTTGCGCGAGATCATGGGTGAACAAACGAAACTAGAAACTTATTTTTTGATTTCAGACGTTGTAGGGTCTGAGAACGAGACTTTGGCTCATGCTGCGCAATCATCTTCACGACGTAAGCGCAATCAATTGAAGCTTTTAGAAAACCTTTTCGTTCAAAATGGAATTCGTGCCCCTGTTTCTAACTATGAACCGATTCCACAAAATGCACGATTTAAGGCCTTGTTCCGCAAGCTAACAGAGCTAAGCCCAAGCCGTGATGCGATCTCAGTATTCCAAATGGCACAAACAGCTATGCGTGCTGGATTCACGGCGGAATCAGATTTAACTGCAATCATGAAGCAACCAAATTTCAAACGAGCTGATTTTGACTTCTCGATGAAGAGTCTCGGAAGTTTACTGGCAAATACACAAAAGGCTTTGCCTCGCGGACAGTCTTTAAAAGTTTTCAGCGAAGACATAATGAAGGGTACTTTCAATCCCAAAGTGAAATCTACAGTTTTCGTGATTGCTCCAGATGGAATGAGCGCGGAACAGTTAAAAGCTTACATCAATCCGACCAGTTTGGACTTTATGAAAAAGTACTTTGATATTCGTGTGGTTGATGCAAAAGATCCCGCGGCTTCTATAGGCCGTTCAGTTTCGACTTTGAGTTCAGATGTTCTATTTGAAGTGTATCGTGATGTTCTAGCCAAGTCTGGCTTTGGCTTAGAGATAGATATCTCTGGTAATTATCGACTGAAAGAACTTACTGGATCTATGGGAGCACCAAGATGTTCATCCGTGTTTATGTAGTCCTTGCGATCCTTTTGATACATAATTTCACTTTTGCAGGTCCTCCGCAGGAACTGTCGTTTGATGAAAGCATTCGTAAGCTAGCATTCTTAATTGGCGATAATATGAGCCGAAAACATGGTGGTGGCATATATGAAAATCAACTGGAACTTCGCGAAGCCGCTGTCACAGCTATCGAAAAAGTTCCATTGATCGATAATGAAAGCCACAGTCGAATCGTTTCTAGTTATGGTTCTGATGGCATTACCATTCGTCTTCAATACGATGAAACAGTCGAAAAAAAGCCTGAATTGCTATTTAAAAACCTTTTGTTATTCACGCGTCTGAGTCATTTTGATTTAGGCGCAGATATTCGTGTAGCAGACCGTGAATTTGATAAATTGATTTTCGATTCACCACACACCTGGGCTGAATTACAGTTTAATAGTGAAAAGGGGAGTCTGGCCGCTCGTGCCCGTCTGGCTCATATTGAAAATGATCTGTTAAAGTCGTCCTTTGCTCAACCCACGGCGGAGTTTTTGGAGCAAATCACTAAGACATCGGGTCGAATTCAAAGGCTTTTGCCAAGCTTGATTCAGGATTCCGCAAAACAAGCACAAGAATTGGATCAATTGGCTTTGAAATCTGAACGCTTACAGAAAAAATCAACGGATACCTGGAGATCTGAGACCAAGACCTTGGAACAATGGGAATCTCAAGCTGATAAGTTGAATGATTTAATTTTGAAAAATGATCGCCCGGCCGTCGCGCAAATGATTTCTGATTTCCTACCTTGGGCTTCAATGTCTCCATCAGAATCCAGTGCCTGGAATTTGTGGCTAGAAGCTATTCGTCATCCTGATTTAACAAAATCAACAGTGGCGTTTCGCGGTGTTGATTATGCGACTGATAAAATTCAACGTATAAACATGCCTGATGGTGAAAGTCGCGTGGCTTTTATGTCGACGGTTTTAACCAAGAACCAAGGCAGCTATACCAGACGTTTAAGATCTCTTTCAGCGAATCGCTTACAGAATGGCGATATCGCTGTTGAAAAGTACAAATCGGGTGCGACCGTAGTCGGAATTTCAGATCAAATGACGAACCATGCGCATGAACCAAGAAGTTCAAGCTTCCTGTCGTTTACCTATGATCCTTGGGTGGCCACAAAGTTCGTGGGTAGAAAAAAGATTCTCGATGATAAGGGCAAGATGAAACACATTCCTAACGGCGGGACTTTGGCCGTAAGAATTGACAGTCGTCGTTTATTCCCAAATATCATGTCGGAATATCCTGGTGAAATCGAATTGCTGGCACCATTAGTTATCTTTCCTGATGAGGTTGTTGCTTATAAAGAAGGTCCTTTTATTGGACAAACAAACAATGACACGATGGAAGCCTTTTTAGAAACTGTCGCAGAAAAGACAAATACCAATGTGACAATTTGGACAGATCGCGCAGCCAAGAAATCCGTGTTTAAATTCTATTTTAAACGCGATGGATATAAGTTTATGGAAAATTTCCTGCCAAATAATCCAATATCTGCGCCATTGTGTTCACGTATTTTCAGATAACCATTGAAACATAATGATATTTTCTTTAAAACGTCTTTATATCAGGGTCCAGGCCTTAAATCAGGACTCTGATTTCAAGTTTAATCTCTCTGATTTTGCTCGTTAATTTTTCCCTCATTCCAATCAGATTCAATAAAGAAATGATTCGAAATTGATCTGCGGTAAAATCTATTCTTTGAATTTGATTTGGATGTTTGAAATCAGATTTTATATTTCGAATCTCAATTTAGATTCGATTTTATGTGTTTAAACCAAGTTTTAAGCATATCGATTTTTGATCCAAATTCAGAAGCTTTAAAATGCATCGAATTTACATCGAAATATCTACCTAAATTGATGCATTTAAATGGTTCGTTTTAAAACCTTCAAAAGGACCATCAAATAAGTAAGGTTTTTGATGCGTATTTGGCTTTAATTAAACGATTAAGAATTAGTGCATATCAATAGACCCTTAAAAAGGACTGTTTAAAGGTGGTCTTTTAAACGATGAATTCAGGGATGTTGATTTTAGGTCGAGCTTGAAGGTTTAAAATTATTAAAAGATTGAGTTTAAACAGCAGAAATATAGGCTTAAATAATCAGCGAAGATCGATTCATTAAATCAGCCAGAATGGGGAGTTTCAATGGATCTGATCGCTGAAATGAATCCAAATCCCACCAAATATCAGATCAAATATATGCGATTTAATCCTTAAAGAAGCCCTCTAATCAAACCAGATACATACATAACGTTACATAATATAACTTATCAGAAGCTTTTATAGGTATCCTTCCAGACCCGCTTTAACCTCGAAAATCAACTACTTTAACATGATATGGTTATTTGAAATAACGATCTGAGTGATTGGATTCACAAGTTCCAAATGAACATGGGGTTTATGTGGGCTGAGATTTCCTAAGAGCGAATTGTTATCGATTCTAAAACGTCTTTTGCCATCAGCGCTTACGAAAACTCCGCTGCCAGCTTTGCCAATTTGGGAATACTTTTGCCCCATCCATCTCTCGCCTAGTTCCAATGCTTCAGATTGATTCACAGAATAGCGACTGGTGATATTTCCATGGCCTTCGATGGTTTCAATCAAGACGTTATTGATAACTGTTTCTGAAATAGCTTCTACAGATGTGACTTTGCCAATTACAGAATCACTGAAGACTGCTTGGCATTTCGGAGCCGATTGCGCCTGAGATATGGAGCTTACAAAGGTCGTAAAAACCAGTGCAATAAGAAATAGATATTTCATTCGACGTCCTGCAAATGCCATTGCTCCACGAAATGCCAGAATCAGGCCGACCTCAAACTGAGTATAAAGGTTTTTAAATGAATTCAATGGCAACACTGTCGACAAATGACGTTTTTAAGGCTTGGTCCTTTGATTGCAATACTTCATTACTATGAGTATTCGACGGATTTATGATGGTTTAAACCTTAAAGCTTCGCTATGGCTGTTCATACTGTTTACGGCTGTATTGCCGTTCCATGCCCATGGCGCCCATAGCTGCGAATACGTCTTTGCTGAAGAAGTTACGAGCGTTCCGCGTGTGTTTTATAAACGCATGATCAGTAAAAACCTCTCTGAAAACTCTGCACAAAACACCCAAATCAAACAGCAAATTGCCAAATTGGCCGAGGTTGTTTTACATGAAAATTCCCGCACCATTGAAAAAGGCCGCGCTTACAACAAAGTTCACATGACTGATTTCACCGTTGCCGACGTTAAATTGATGCCAGGCAATTTAGTCGATGGCTATGGTCTTTTTATCGTTAAGCTTATTAACAAACACGATGGAGATATCGAGTTTGAACAAATTCGTTCGAATGGATATGCCGCTTTCATAGATAGATCTTTTCAGTTCCGTGATGGGATTTCCAATGATCCCATCATTCGCAGATTCAAGGCCTCTTATATAGATGAAACGGGTGCGATTAAAACAGTGGACCAAGGTGAGATTTTTATTTCCAGTCTCCCCGATCAAATTCATCTTTCCCGAGTCATGAACCAGACGGAGCGCGAGCAATGGGTGGATGGCAAACCCATTCAAACAGGCCCTTTTGGCGCCAGGACTCACTTTGCGGTTAACTATTTTAAGTTTCAGAAGCAGGAACCGTATTTGATTCCTTATTCCAAGGAACAGCTTCTGAGTGCCTATCGCCGTGGTGAAGTCGAGATCAATACCTACGATGTGGTTGCCCACAATGAATTATGGCACGGCAAAATCGATCTTGAATTCGAGGTCGTTTTTACCGGAATCAAATCCTTGGAAACTTTACGACCTTTACTTCAAGAGTCTTTGCGCCAGGATATCTTACTTTTTAAATAAAGGTATTATTGCGTGTGATAAAGTCGCGCTTTAATTTCAGAGATACGCTCTTCAATAAATGGTGTTGGATCTGGATCGGCCTTCAGTTTGCCGGAGGTAAAATCCACCAATGCGGCCTCATAGTATGGTTGCGCCTCGGAATACCTTCTTAAATCATAGTACGTACTTGCGATATTCAGGTTGGATCCCTCGTGAAGCTTCGGATTCAATTTTGCTTTTTCTTTTAGATCCAAATACAATTCCAAAGACTTATTTAAATCACCCAGGTAATTGTAATAGGCAGCTTCCTGGAATTGCTTTTCTTCGGGTGGGTAAAAGTCTTCTATCATCTTTTTTACGATATCTTTGTACTGATCTTTGAATTCAGGCTTTCTTAATTTAGAACGTAAAAACGAGATCAAACTATCGATCGCCCGATTATTTCCAGCCGCCTTAAAGTCCTGATACATCTTCATGGGATCATCGCCCAAAACGCAATTTTCTCCTTTAAAGCACTTCAGAACAAAGCTTTCAAAATTACCTGCATTCAAAGTAATCACTGGTTTTTCGGGTTGAGCCTCATCGTGATAAATCACTTGATCTGTTCCCTGAGGCAGCTGAACGCGGGTGACTCTATTTTCTGGTATAACCGGCGGCTGTATCGAATCAACTGTTGCACCCGGCTCCCCCGCCTCAGTCCCCGTTTTTTTCGGAAAGAAAATGACAGCGAGAACAATCACGATGATGATAATCACGAAAAGAATAATGGCTGTTTTTTTATTTTTCATGAAATCATGATGTACCAGTTTTAGTACAAGGTCTACTGAAGCTGATTAAATTCGCTTTGTTTTTCCCGCAAGAGCTCTTGGATGGAGCGAATCACTTCCTGCTGGCCCTGTAAGTTTCTTTCCGCCTGATTGACTTGGGACTGCGCAGACATTTGCCCATACCGAGTTTGTCTATAGGCGTACTCCAGTCTTTGAATCTGATCACGCAAAGAGTCTATTTGATCTTGAATATCAGCGCGGGCCTCTGCATTTTCAGAGGCAATTTGGCGGGCTTGAGCTTGGGCGTTTTGGGTTTGCTCCAAAGCTTGTGCCGAAATTTGCAGTCTTTGAACCTTCATATCCTGCAATTGTTGGTTTTGGGCGGCGAGCTGTTGCTGCAAGATCCTGACATTTTGATCGCGCAAGGTCATATAATTTAAATTACCTGTCCAATACTCGAGATCCTCTTGAGTTCTACGAATGATAGCCTCTTGATCTTTGATATTTTTATCCATTTGGTCAGTGTAAAACTTTGCTGCGGTACTTGTTTCCGTAGAAATGCGCTGGACCTCGCGCTGAATTTCCGCCTCAACGAATTGATCTCCCCGAAGTAAGTCTGTCAAAGACTGGATCTCTTGATTTGCTGTGCTGATTTGGTTGCGATAGTTCAACTCAACGCGATCCGGATTGGTTTTATTTCTGATATCATCCAGATATTTGCGTTGAGAATCGAGTTTTTGGTTCTCTTGATATAGCTGCGTGGAAAGATCCTGAATCTCTTTTTGCAACTGAGCTTTGCGAAGGGAAGTATCGACGGCCGGCTGTTCCGTCACGGCTGCGGTACGACGACGTAAAAGGCGTTGAGTGTCGTCATTCTTTTCGTTGACGATTTCTTGTGTTCTTTTTAGTTCTTGGCCAAATTTGGTAAACCAGACTCCAAAGCCGATCACCAAGGCCACCACTAAAATGATCAAAGAATTTCTTGTCACTCCTGCCGCCTATACTGGAATCTCCACAATAGAACGGATTCCATTTCGTGCTGTCATGGCATGAACAACGGCCCGCAAGCCCATGATTGTTTTCCCTTGAGCTCCAATGACCTGACCTAAATTGTCTTTCGCACAATTCACACGATAAACAGTGGTCTTAGGTCCCACATAGGTTGTGACCGTCACCGTGTCAGGCTGGTCGACTAAAAAGCGGACGACTTTTTCAATCAATTGCCGGATCTCCTCGCGGTATTCATCTGCATTAATGTCGTCACCCTTGATGCGATTTTCTTCTTTAAACCCTTTATATGATTCCATATCGTTCATTTCGAGACTCCTCTAATAAAATCGGAAGCTCCCTGCCGATTGAAACTGCAGTGATACCCGAAAACGGGAGCCCACTGTGCCTGGAAGCTATATTTTTTTGTGATATTAACGAACAGTTCAGAGCCCTCTTGGAAACCAAAGTTGTCTCCCCGACCCGTTGATACATAATAGAGTGGCTTAGAAATTCCCTGAGGATAAGACGCTGGCAACTTCAGTGGATCGTGATGATCCCAATCATCGGCATCAACTATATAGTTTTTAGAGATATCAATTAAGGAATCGACCAGGAAGCTTTCAGCTCCAGTCCGGCGTTTATAATCGGCGATATCTTGGTTGCTGGAATACGGGCCAATCACCGACAGAGCTGGACACAAAAGAAGTGCTTTAGAAAAATATCCGGGCATTCTTAACGTCGCTTCCGCAGCGTTAAAACCCCCCATGGATTGCCCAATCAACATCCGTCGACCTTGCCCCAAGCCGCCCACTTCGTTTTCCAGAAATGGCAGAATGTGGTCTCTAAAAAGAGGCAGAGTTTTCGCTTTGTTGTTGTCCACTAACATCCAGGCCGGACCGAAAGAAATAGTGATCACGGTGGGTTCGTAACCCTTTAGCAGCCAACGTTTGGAAATGGATCGTGTGTCGCCTTTATTAAACCAGGATTCCGCATTGGCGGAAATCCCATGAAAGAAATAGACGATGTCTTGATTGCGAGTGCGATCAACCTGATTGATACAATATTTGAAATTGACGCCATTCAGAGTTTTCGAAGAGCAGCTATAATCCAAGACACCAGCGACAGATATCTTTAGATATAGCAAAGTGAAGAGCGCTGAAATAAACGCAAGTCTTCGCACTGGAGCCTCCATTTGAAATAGGCTCCGTCATGAGAATGTTGAAATCAATTTGCAATATCGAAATCTTCGCGAACTCTGTGTTTAGACACGAGAACTTGCTCGCCCGTATTCAGGCATTTTAGATAAAAGTGATTGTAGCCAGTGTTAGTGATCACAAAACGACTTGGGGCTTTTGGAGAAATCTTTTTCGCCAACACAGATCCCACCTCAAGGTTTTCATACTTCTTTAAAAGCTTTTGTGACACCTGCGCACGGTAAACATGCAAAGCCACGGCTGCCACCAAAAACAAAAGAGCTGTCGTTCCACAAACGGTCCAATGAAATTTTCTTTCCAACAACAAAGTAAAAGAAACTGGCGCCAATACAGACACCAAAACGATCGCAGCTGTCAGGCGGCGTTCCTGTTTTTGATACTTTCTAAATTCGTCGGAAAAAGTAGAAGACATAGACAAATCCCTCTCGATAAAGAGACTCTTATAAGAACACAAAAGGTTAAGAATCATCGAGTCCAGAAATGGTTAAAGTTTTGTTGAAGATTTATTTCGCCGCTCCGTGTCCCTTGCTGACAGTGGCAATTCGATGAGTTCTCCTGAAATAACTCAGTGAGGTTTTTATGCAACTTTTGATTTCCTTGTTCATGGCTCTGCCAAGCTTTGCTTCAATTCAAGCTCTGGATAATTCCACCTGCCAAGATCGCGTCGAGCGCGGAGGAAGCATTCAAGTGCAAATGCGCCCCACAGGGAACGGAGATTGCTTTGTATCCGTTAGCGATTACAAAAAGGATTCCATGTTCTACCGTGGATATGTCTTCGCGGCGGATGGGAACCTGATGGTTTTTAACTCCTTTGGCACGGGTCCAGTTTCGGAAACGACAGGGGCTCGAGAATTCTACACGTTCCCCCGTCGTCTCAAGTATCCGTCATTTACTTGGGACCAAGAACAGCGAGTTCTTAAGGTTATCTCCACAACAGGAGACGAATATTATTTTGATTTCGAATCGGCTCAACTGAAAGGTCAAAGCAAGGCCGAGGTCTATGTTGCACCGGAAGTTGCCAAGGGCAATGCCGGCGGCGTGGAAATTAAAGGCTACAAAGGCCTGATCCTGGATGCTGGATTTAAAATGGGTTCAGCACCAACCAGTAACCCTCGCGGTAAAGTTAAGTTCACAGATGAAGTGGGTAAAACTTGTGAACTGACTGTGGGAGATATATTTAGTTACCGTGAAGATGGTGATCCTTACGTGAAGTTTTCCGATAAAAATCTGGCAAGCTACCTGAAAAAGAAATGTTCCAAATTAAAATTTCCGACTTTGTAGGAATCTAATAAAAAAGGGGAGTTACGCACTCCCCTTTTGTTTTTACTGGACTCCCCGCTGTAATAAAAAATCATTCGGGGGAGTGGTTTATTCTTTTAGTTTCGGCGTGACTTTTAACTCCACAACTTTGCCCTGCCTTAGAACTTTCATGGAGGTTTCTTTGTTAGGCTTCACCGCTTGTAACGCGTAAACGTAATCATAGATATTGTCGATTTTGGTGTTATCAAACTCGATCAAGATATCCTTTTCAAGCAGTCCAGCTTTTTCAGCTGGACTGTCTTTGGAAACTCCTGAAAGCAAAACGCCTTTCGTGCCTTCCTGTGTATAGTCTGGGATTGTCCCCACATAGACACGGAAACTGCGACCTTCCATATTGTTTTGCGAGCTTGCAACCTTCACATATCTCACGCTTGGCTTAGAAGTCATCACAATCTGGTCACTAAAGCCTTTAACCACACCTAATACTTTAACTAGACCTTCAAAGTTAATCAGATCCATCGTGTCTCGTGGTGTGTGGTATTCAGAATGCGCCCCCGTAAAAAAATGAGCCGTGGGAATACCTGCCATATACAAAGCTAAGGAATCTGTTGGTAAATAGGGGTCTTCTTGAGCGACCAACGGCAGACGCGTTTGCGCCTCCACGCGTTCAGCTATCGCGCTCCAAGTATCGCCCGAACCCAATCCTTGAATAAACAGGCGATCACGCAGGCGCCCCACCATATCCATATTCAAATAGGCTTCGATCTTTTTACCCAGAAGTGTCTTTGTGAAATGGGTTGACCCCAAATTCCCCAACTCTTCACCGGACCAAACTGCAAATATCAAGTTCTTCTTAAGCTTTCCAGGAGATGTTTTTTGCAAGCCTGCATAAGAATGAGCGAGCTCCAAGACTCCCGCAACTCCTGATGCATTATCATCAGCTCCCCCGTGAGGAAGGCCGGCCTCTTCTTTTTTAGCCAGCGAACTTCCCGCCATACCTAGACCTAAATGATCCCCGTGGGCCCCAATCAATACAGATGTCGTCGCGCCTTTTGCTGGAATTTCTGCGATCACATTTGTCCCTTTGGACTTTTGAAATTGCAGATCAATATTTCCCTTCAAGTACATGGAAGGAATTGCGAATCCAGGTTGAGGCTCCCCCTTGTCTAAAAGAGCTTGCTCGGCTTTAAGATCTTTTCCTGCGTTTTGCAATAAACCAGAAGCCACCGGCGTAGAAAGGCGAATCACTGCGATACTGGATTCCGACAGCGACCCCTCGAATTTGATTTTACCAAACTGATCTTTCAAATCACTTAAAGGTCCATGAACCGCTATCAAACCGATAGCGCCCTCATTTTTTGCAACCGTCACCTTATGTTGCATTCTGGAATACAGATTCAAATACTGACGACGAGTCGATGGCAAATTGGCAGGCAAATCCGTTAGAACCATAACCCATTTGTTTTTAACATCGAGACCTTTATAAGAATCATAGGCAGCTTCCTTATCAGAAGCTGGTGCCTTAATCCCGTAACCTGCAAACACAATCGGCGCTCCACTGATCGGTCCGGTTTTGGAGAACGACAGGGGTTCATAATCCTTAGAAATCTTGTAAGATGTCTGACCTTTGCCAATCAGTTCAAGTAAGTTCTTATCTCCCAGACTCACACCTGAAGTAAATTCGAAGGATTGGAAGTAAGTCCCATGAACTCCAGCAGGTTTTAACCCCCAGGCCTTAAAGGCTTCAGCAATTTTGTCAGTATAAATCTTCTCCTGAGCGCCCCCCGTACTGCGACCGGCGAATTCATTCTGTGTTAAATATGCGATCCAGGTTTTCAGATCCTCAACGTTGATATCAGCAGACAAGGAAGCTTTGCTTGGATCCACCGAAGGAAGCTTTAAAAGGCGCCGCGCCTGAGCATCATCCCATTTCGCCATTACGATTTGGGAATCCCCTTTTTGATTACGATGGGTCCAGGACAGATGTTTGCCATCCGGAGTGAATACAGGAAGACCATCGAAATCATCTGCAAACGTCACACGCACAGGATCGGATTTTCCAGCGGTATCAACGATGAAGAGTTCAAAATTTGTAAATCCTAAGACACTGGACCCAAAGACAATGTAATCACCCGATGGGTGAAAAAATGGCGCCCAAGACATAGCCTTCATATGAGTGACTGGTTTTTGCTCAGAGCCATCGATATTCATGGTATAGATTTCAGCCGTGGTGCCTGCGGCATTGAAACGACGCCACGTGATCTTCTTGCCGTCAGTGCTAAAGAACGGGCCGCCATCATAGCCTTTGAAGTCTGTCAGGCGTTTCACACCAGTGCCATCGGCCTTCATGATATAAATATCCATCATATAGGAAGGGTCCTGCTCAAACAGCTTTTGGTCATCAGCCGAAAGCTTCTCGGAGTAACCCGCACGGTTTGAAGCAAAGACAATGAATTTGCCATCAGGAGAATAGGCCCCCTCAGCGTCGTAACCTTTTTCTTTCGTCAGTCTTTTAAGATCTTTACCATCCAGATTCGAGGTCCAAATGTCGTAGTTTTCATCAAAGCTCCAGGAGTACTTGGCCTTCACGGCTTTTTTGCGATTCTCGATCTCTTCTGCCATTTTCTTTTTCGTATCAGGATCTGTATGCGTCGAAGAAAACATCACTTTTTTCATGGAAGGATGAATCCACCCGCAAGTGGTTTTACCCACTCCCGGAGACACGCGGCGTGTTTCGCCATTTTTAAGATCCATCACGTACATTTGATAGAAGGGATTTCCTGGCTCTCTTTCGCTTTGAAAGATCATATAGCGCCCGTCAGGACTGAAATATCCTTCGCCTGATTTAGGACCAACAAAGGTCAACTGACGTGTTTCGCTGAGCAAATTGTTCGGGGAATTTACAAATGAACCCGCGACTGCTCCACCATGAGACTCGGGAACGTTTAATTTCATTTCTTTGCTTTGGCAGGAGGAAATGGCCCCTGCGAAGACCATTAGACACAGAAGATTTGTAAGAACCGCTTTCTCTTTATTCATAGTCTGTGTAGGCTAGAAGTACATGGGGAATTATGTCAATTGTCTTGGGAGGATGCTTATGCGCGCAATTCAATGGGTTTTCATTATGCTAGTGCTAAGCTCTTGCGTAACCGCTCCACCAGAAACAAAACTTCCTGAGATTAAATACACCGACGAAATCTACTCTCCTGTCCCTTTTGTTGCCCACGAAGGTAGCGGTGCATTTAAAAATTACCTGGCGATGAGTTTGGAGTACAAGGGCTTTCAACCTCTCTTGAAGCAAGTCGAAGAGATTTTGAAGTCCCCTTTAAAAAACCGCGGTGAAGCCCATATCACGGTGATCTCACCGGTGGAGTTTGATAAAGTCTTAAGCCGTCATTTGAAAATGAAGGACATTCATCAGGTGGCGGAGCAAATGAACTTACAAAAAAGCGCTTATCATCCGCTGTGCCTGGGAAAAGGCGCCTTAAATATCCAAGGAAAAGAGGAAAGCACGTATTTCATCGTGGTAGAATCCGAAGCCTTGTTTAAGGTTCGTCAGGCCATTGAGGCTTTGTATATCAAAAAGGGTGGGAAATCTGGTGAATTTAATCCGGAATTGTTTTTCCCCCACGTGACTCTGGGGTATACTGAACGCGATCTACACTATGAAGATGGCGTGAAAAAAGACGCTGCCAGCTGCATATACAAACTGGAGCCCGTGCCCCGTTCTAAATGACTGTAACTGACCCACAAACTCTTATTCCATGTCCTTACAAAGATACCTGCTCTGGTTGCCAGTTGCTGGATCACCCCTATGGAAAGCAAGTTCAAAGTAAAACTTCTGAGTTGCGTGGCCTTTTACAAAGTCATGAATTGCAAATTCCTGAAAAAATCGAGTTCTTAAGTGCTGGCGCGGGATATCTGCGAGACCGCTTGGATTTCAGTCTTCAAGACGGTCGCCTGGGTCTTTATGGTAAAAATGCTCGTGAAATCGTGGATATTGAAATTTGCGCTCAGCTTTCTCCAGAACTTCAGACTTGGTATACAGAATTCAGAAAAATCAAATGGCCTTTCACCAAAGGCTCCATCCGTCTGCGCGTCGGACCTGAAGGCCAACGTGGGGTTTGGCTTGATTTCGCTAATGTCGACATCAAAGCCCTTTTGGATGAACAATCCATTCTTAAAAATCTTCAGGAACATGCCTTCGTAGAGATCGGCCAACGCCGTAAAATCCCCGTCTGGAATGGACATGAATTCAAACTAAAAGATCCAGAATTGAACGTTTGGTTCACAACATGGATGGGCGAACTAGCAGTGAAACTTTACTGCCACGTTGCGAGCTTTACACAGCCAAGCCTTAAGGCAAATAAACTGATTGCAGATAAGATCTCATCCTGGGTGAATCAATTTCCTCAGGCACGCATTATTGAATTCGGTTCAGGAATTGGTAATTTAACGTTGCCAGCACTGACAGCGGCAAAATCAGTTTTAGCCTGCGAGATCGACGCACTTTCATTGGAAGGACTTGAAAAAACAGTTCTTATGTTACCTTCCGAATTAAAACCCCACAGTCAGAAATTAACAATTTACCGGGGAGATTTTCAAAAGAAAATTCTGCAGGATTTCAGTCAATTTGATGGAGTCTTGGCAAATCCTCCGCGCTCGGGCCTGATGGGCTTCTTAAATCCATTGGAAGAACTCAGTTACGACCAGCGACCGCCATTTTTCATTTATATGTCATGCTTTCCAGAGTCGATGGCGAAAGACATGCAACGTCTTCAGTCGTATGGATATGAAATCAAAGAGCTTGTGATACTGGATCAGTTTCCGCAAACAAATCATTATGAAGTTTTAGGCTTACTTCAAAGAAAATAAACGAAGACCGCACAGCTTGCCGGTCAAATCTCCACCCAAAATCAAAGACAGTGCTGGCAGAGTCACAACACCAGTCACCACGATCAGCGTAGAGCGCGCTAATACACGCAAGACATAACGAGTTTCTAATCGCTCATGGGGTTGACCCAATCGGATATTGCAGGCCCATTCGCCAATGCTAGAACCCGTCAGCACACGGGTTGCGATCAGATACACCCATGCACTCACCGCGTAGATTTCAGCCAGTAACATAATTTGCGATTCAGTATGGAAATAGTTTTTAATCACGATACTGGCGTTGGTCTTCATCAATAGCGAAAACAGCACCAAAAAAGCACAGCTGACCGCAACCAGAACCAAGCCATCAATGAAAGATGCCATCAACGACCATAAAGCCAGGCGATAACCTTTGCGCTTACGTGACGGACCACCCTGGAATCCGGTGCCCACCGAAAAATCCATGTCTTTGCGCGAATTAAAAAGGTCCTTTGATGGACCCCTTAACGGCACAGGGGCTTCTCGTTTCCGAGGAGCCCGCTGTGGAATTTCTTGTTTATTAATTTCGGTATTGCTCATCGCTTTTTCTAGCGAACGCCACCGCTTGTTGGTGCGCCCTCTGTCGTACCACCTTCAGATGGTGGAGGATCAGGGATTACTACCGTCGGAGGAGTACAAACACCGTTGATCACTGAGTTCGGCGGCACTTCACAAGTAGGCGTCGTCGGACCTGGATCTGGAGTTTCAATCACAGTTCCCGGAGTTGTCGCAGTTGGGCTTGGGGAAACTGATGGCTCAACTGTTACTGGCGTTTCGTAAACTGGATCTTTTTTGTCCTTTTTCTTTTTCTTCAACAACAACCAAGCAATCAAAGCTGCTGTTGCGATACCTGCACCGATGTACAAGCCTTTTTTCTTACACCAGCTCCACTCAGTACATTCTTCAGGAGCTTTATCAGTTGGCTCGCCAACACCTGGGATAACGGCAGCAGGGCATGTCAATTTAACCGGACCAACTGCTTCGCTTTTTTCAGGTGGTTTTTGAGTAGACTGACATACACACTGACCATTTGAATCCTGGTATGTACCTGCAGTTTGCTGCGGACATGGATCAGCTGGCACTGGTGGAGGCGTCGCGATACCTGTTTTAGGATCAAGGATAGTTACCAAGTCAAAGTAACGATCTTTCAAGTTTTCGCAGGCATCAATCTGGTCCTTTTTAAGATCAGTTCGCGTTACCCAAGAAGCTCTATCTGTTGGATCTTTAACTTTGTTCGCTGTACAGAAATTTGCAGCATTCATGTAATGGTCTTTTAGGCCATCAGTATATTTCTCAAGTGAATTGATACAGTCTTGAGAAACTTCTTTTTCACCGCTCAACTTACACAGAGAAGCCTCTTTGCCTTTTGCGGCAACGATAGACTGAATGATTTTCTCTTTCGCAGAGGCTGAATCAATAGGAGCCAATTTATTACACTGGCTTGTCGCTGAATTCAAAGCTCTGCGATCAGATGTACGTTGAATACAAATTGGTGTCCCGTTGTTATCTTTGAAACCAAAGATCATCGGGTTGCACGGAAGATTTCCACCTTCTGAGCAAGATTGCATGTCAGATTTGATTTTGTCTGAGAAAGGCAATTCAGCAATTCTAGAGTTCAAAGCCTCACGACCCATTGGAGCCGCGGCACAAGAGTTTTTATCGTACTCAGCAACCCAACCCGAAGCCACGCAAGGACCTTGCGCTGCATTCGCATCTGGAAGCAACAAGCTCCAAACATATTGAATCGCATCTTGGTTTAGAATTTCATTCATCGCACCTTTTTTACCAGTGCCCGAAGTGAAAACTTTGTCTGCTGCTTCAGAAGCAAGTCTTAAGCGCAACAGGTACTCAGCTTGAGCACGAGTCGTTTTAAGTTTAGCAATCTCTCGTCCTGTTAGAATTCTTCTGGCAGGATTCTTTTTCACAGGAGTTGACATGCCAGCTACGACGGGGCCTTCTAGAGATTTTTTAAGTGCAGGATCTTTTGCAAGCTTCGCTACGATTTGGTCGAAATTGTTGTAACGTTGCAAGTCTTTCGCAGACAAGTACACAGAGTTGATTTTTACAAATCTCTCTTCGTCACCTGTGAAAGTCATTGTCATCGTCTTGCCGTCTTTGGAAAGGAAGTTCAAACGAACCTGCTCTTTGCCATCAGCACCTTTAAAAGTAGTCGCTTCAACAGAAGGCATTGGTTGATCACCATTAATGCGCATCCATTGATCCATTTGGCTTTGAGGTTTTTTAGGGAAAACCTGACGAACACCTGCCCAGAATTCACCGACAGTCTGTTTCTTCGTTGTGATTTTCGTGTCTTTTAAAAACTGATTGATCAGTTGTTTTTGATTGGCCGCTGCTGCGCCCTGTGCGACTGGTGCCATGCAAAACGTAAATACGGATGCGCTGGCAGCGAGTGCTTTGAGTGTACTAAACGGCTTCAATTTCAATCTCATAACGACCTCATAGTTGTGGTTCTTTTCGGTACATCACGGTAAATACTTAACAAGAACCTGCACTTAACTTAGATTCCACCATGCAGTCTCATATTGAGTTACGAGATACTCTGCGCAGCAAGACCTTCGTCGATGCTATTCACACTAAATAAACTATTTATCATGTTAAGGGATTTACTCAGATTTTCTAAGAATTCTGTGAGGTCCTGGACTTTTTTTGACATAAAAAAAGCCTCCTTTGAGTCAGGAGGCTTTTTAGATTCCTATTGTTCCACGTCTTCCGGTGGCTGAGGAGCCTCAGGCGGAACGGGCTGAGTCGGTGGTGCTTTCATTTTACAGATCTCCACTGTCGTTCCTTTTTTTGTCATCGTGTAGAGCTGTTGAATTTCCAAGTTCGTCAAAGCAATGCATCCCGAGGTCCAGTTATAAAAAGGATGGACTGCTGAAACCATCGCATTTTTAGCGGCATCATTCGGGAATCCATGGATCATAATATCGCCACCAGCAGAGCGACCTTTAGATTTCGCATAGGCTCGGTCCGCTTTGTTGGGATAATCGATATGAAGCCCCAGATAAAAAAGGCTCTCGGGATTTTTTGCATCGATTTTATAGATACCTTCTGGAGTTTTATTATCACCCTCAAATTGCTTTGGTCCGTAAGGAACGGAACCAAACGCCACATCGTAAGATTTCAAAACCACATCATCACGAAGCGCATAAAGTTTCTTGCGATCTTTAGAGATAACGATTCGATCGATCTTAGTTCCATCAATAAAAAAGTTCTTGAATTGATCAGATGTTAAGTGCTGCAACTGATCCAAACGCTCTATATCATCACAGTAAGAGCGAGTGTCAGCAAATGCGAAACTGCCTGCGGAAATCAAAACGGATAGAATTAAAGAGAGTGCTTTCATGGCGGGGGTTATAGCGCAGCCATAGCCCCCTGCAAAGCACTCTTACGCATATTTCTCTTTTATAATTTAAAAGGGCTCCATACGTAGGAGCCCTTATGAGTCATGATCTTTTTTCAAAAATCTTATTGAGTAAATGCTGAAGAAGAACAGGATTGAATACAGCTTTCACGAGCCAAAACGACGCGCTTATCCGTACAAGCCGAAGTCCCTTTATGACGTACAACTGAAAGTGTTCCCAGGCTTGGCGTGTAGTTTTTGGCGTTAAATTTCGCAAGACAAGCGTAATAAGCATACTTTTGCAAACCCGCCTTCATCTTTTCACTTGTGGGCAGATAGTCCTTAGCGATGGAGTGATTAATGCCCACACCTTCTTTGCTTGGGGAGCTTTGCGCCACCGTAAAATCGAAAACATCCGAAGTGATCTTAGAGCAATCACTCACTGTTTGCGCTGTACTGATACCGAATGGATCCGCACCCACGCGGTCGATGATAATCACATGACCTGGAACTGCGACGATATCCCCCGCCTTCAAACTCATGGACGGAGTCACAGTAATTTTACTTAAACAAGTCAGACCATTGCTTTGAGGTTCCACGTAAGAAGTAGACCCCCAAGCCCAGGAATCGGAAGCTTTCAGTGAACGACCTTCCTTCAAACGAAGACCCGCTGTCGCCATCGAAGTATAAACGTAACCAGAACAATCAATCCCCAGAACACTCGTACCATCACCACCGTTTTTGAATAGATCAATAGGCGAAGTGCTGGATGTTGTGGCATAAGGCTTACCGCCGTAATCGTAAATCAGAGGATTCTGGCGAACGTTAAAGCAAGCCGAACCATAGGAAGAAACTTCTTTAAGATAAGGATGAGTCGCCTGAACTTGTGACAAACTTGCGATCACACGTTTATTGCCCACACCATCGGAATGCTTGCCCGTGATCGCAATGCCTTTGATATCTGCCACTGAATCGTTCAATGCTGGAATTTCCAAACTGTTGCAAGATTGGTAAGCCGTTGCCAAAGCCCAACGCTCGCCAAATACTGCGAGAGGCACACCGGCTGCGACCGCTTGTTTTTTATGATAGTCGTAATCAGGATTGGCTTCAATTTGCGGGGTCGTCGGCTCGACCGGAGTTGTCGCGGCACCACCATCCGTTGATTGCGTACTGTCACCTGCCGGCGGACAGTCTAAATCCATCGCTTTAACAGTTGATGAAAGCTGATTGAAATTGCTGCGCACGCGGTCTTGCATATAAGAACGGAACGTCGTTGAGCGGTCTCCGACGTCGATGGCAGACAACAAACCGAGCAATTGCTCAGAAGTTTCAATACGCTCACCCTGCGGAGCTTCTTCCAAAAGAGAATCAACCAATTGATCCAAATTAGATTGGATGCGTGACTGCTGTTCAGCGGTCATACGTGGATTTTCTTGTGCAAGCTTCTCGACATGAGTTTTAAAAGCTGACTTTAAATCCACTGCCGAAGGAATGGATTTTTGTTCAATTAAATAGCTTTTTAAGCCGTCATACAGCTTTTCTTCCAATTGCTGATTTTTGCAGGCAATGTCTGAAACGGTCTGAGATGCCATACCATCAACGGCAACGGAGTACTGCTGGCCACAGCCTGCTAGTAATACGGATGCACTCATAGATAATATTAGATTTCTCATGAAAAGCTTATCGGCGCGCCGACGCAGCTTCCAAACGCTTGGACGAAAAATATTTCTACTCGACTAGACTAAAAATTAGTCACTATACTCATGGTTAACGAGGACAGCGAAATCATGGCAGAGAAGTTCATCAAAATTCATGTACTGTACGACATTCTTCAACTGGAAGGTTACATCCTGATTGGAAGTCTCCTCGCACTTGCGTGGCTCTTTTATAAGTTTTTTTTAAAAGAGGTCAGCGATGAACGTCATAAAAGTATTCGCAATCATTTCCGTATTTTACTTCGTCATTTCGTCATTCTAAGTTTTCTTTTTGTCTTATTTATTTTCATGCAGAGCTCTGAAGCTCAACTTGGAAGCATCAACCGGTTCACGCCTTACGTCGCCGTGATGACGTTTATCTGGGCGAACGTGGTTTTCGTAAAAACCGCCCGTCTCATGGTGCTCCAGTACCTTTTCCTAGGTTCCATGAAGCATGGTGTCCCCCTGCTTCTGGTAAATATTTTTTCACTGATCATGTCCATCGCTCTTTTATTTTGGGGCATCAATCGCATCTTTGGTTTGGAGCTGGGACCTTTGCTGGCAACATCTGCTGCGGCGTCGGTGATTCTAGGGTTAGCTTTGCAAGATACACTGGGAAATCTTTTCGCCGGAATTTCTTTGCAGCTGGATCGCAACTTTGAAATCGGTGATTGGTTAGAAATCGTCAACGGCATTCAAAAAGCGACCGGACAAGTGAAAGAAATTTCCTGGAGATCGACGACGTTGATTGGTTTTTCAGACGAAGTTATCACTTTTTCCAATCGCTTTATGGCGAATGCCCAAATTTCCAATTTCTCCCCGCCTGACAATCCGATTTTGCGCCGTCAAATTTTCCGTCTGGCCTATGGCGCTAATATTGATCTCGCCAAACAAATCCTGGAAAAAGTGGTGGCTGGAATTGGGGAGGTTCGCGGTATCCCGGCGCCGTGGGCTTATGTGTCTGACGCCAACGAAAACTGGGTGGAACTGAAAATAATTTACTTTATCGACCACTATAGTGCCCAATACAGCATTGGAGACAAGGTTTATACCCGCGGTATAGCGGAACTGACGTCAGCAGGCGTGAAATTAGCTCGACAAGTCGTCGAGATTTCGTCTAAAAATACCCCTGATGTCACAAGTCAACTTTGAGCACCCGCTCGCCATTAAAATCCGCAAGCAAATCGTGCAGGCACTGAACGATTTCAATATGATCGAGGACGGCGACAAACTGATGGTTTGCGTCTCCGGCGGCAAGGATTCCAGCATCCTTTTGGCTCTTTTGACAGAAATCCAAAAACGTTCTGAACGACGTTTTGAAATTGAAGCAGCCATCTTGGATCAAAAACAACCTGGCTTTGATGCGACCAACTTCAAAGTCTGGATTGAATCTTTGGGCGTAAAACTGCACGTGATTGAAAAAGACACGTACTCGATTGTGAAAGAAAAATCACAAGGAGCGACTTACTGCTCACTGTGCTCTCGCCTTCGTCGCGGAATTTTGTATGATTACGCTCACAACTTGGGTTTTACGAAAATGGCTCTGGGGCATCACCGTGACGACATCGTTCATACCGCACTTTTAAATATGCTTTACGCAGGTCAAACCGCCGCAATGCCTCCAAAACTTCGCTCTGACGACGGTCGCAATATTTTGCTTCGTCCTTTAGCGTATGTTTCAGAGCGCGACATTGAGACTTTGGCAGCCGACTGGGCCTTCCCAGTTATTCCATGTAATTTGTGCGGATCTCAGGACGGATTAAAGCGCAACAGAGTTAAAAAATTGGTGCGTGATCTGGAAAAAGAAATTCCAAATATTTATTCGACGATTCAAAATTCTTTGGGGAATGTAAAGCCCAGCCAAATGCTTGACCAGGCTTTGTGGGATTTTAAAGGCCTTAAGCCATCGCTATCTTCACCGCAGGACGCTCAGAAATCTTCTGAACCCAAGCTTTAAGATTCGGAGCCTGAGCAAAGATCTTAGGCTGTCTGTCCATCATTCCCGCAACCCACGGATAAGTACAAATATCGGCGATCGTGTAATTGCCACCAGCCAGATAATCATTTTTTCCCAGTTGAGTTTCTAAAACATCCACGATGCGAATACTTTCTTTTTCAAAGCGTTCGATGAAGGCAGGATTTTTGGGCTCCATCGAGTGATGGCCGTAGTTTAAATTACCAAAATTAGGACCCACTGCTGACATCTGGAACATCATCCATTCCATCACATGCGTGCGCTCATCCAAGCCATATCCAAAGAAGCGACCTTCGTACTTAGAAGCAAGGTAATATAAAATCGCGGCACTTTCGAAAACCGTCACTGAATCAATAGCCGAATTATCCACAATCACGGGAATACGTCCGTTCGGATTCATCGCTAGAAACTCGGGTTTTTTTTGCTCGCCTTTTTTAAGATCAATTTCGTGAAGCTTATAAGGAATGCCCAGCTCCTCTAGCATAATCCAAACTTTGCGGCCATTGGGTGTGTGAGCTGTGTAAAAATCAATCATTGGGCGCCTCCTTAGCAATTAGATTGGAAGTCCATTGAGTGAAAAAATCAATGTCGAATGCAATCGTCAGATGACAATTCGGCACACGCATTTGTTCTTGTCATTTTCTTTGCATGGTTTACGCTTTTACTTAGGAGATAAAAGCATGAATATTCTTTTGTGGGTTCTACAAGTTTTGATGGCATTACATACAGGCCTGGGTGCTGCTTGGAAATTTACGAAAACTGCAGAAGAAACTAATCCCTCACTGGCGATGATTCCTTACGGAATTTGGGTTGCTCTGGCGATCATTGAACTTCTGTGTGCCGCGGGACTCGTTGTCCCAGGATACTTGAAACGCTACACCTCACTGATCTCCATTTCAGCTTTGATTATTGTTTTTGAGATGCTAATGTTTTGCGCTCTTTCCATCTTTTCGGGAACTGTTGACTATGCTTCAATCACCTATTGGCTGGTGGTCGCTGCCATCTGCGGTTTCATCGCTTTTGGTCGCAGAAACGCCTAGAAATAATTAATGGGTTCTTATTTTGATTAAAAATTTAGAAAAGGAAAATTTGGTGCGAATAACTGGACTTGAACCAGTGACCTCTTCCATGTCAAGGAAGCGCGCTACCAACTACGCTATATCCGCACATAATTGGAACGTTAAATCTATACGGTGGTTCTGACATCCGCAAGAAATGGCACAACGCAGAACCGCCGCAGTTGAAGATTTGCCTAAAGATCTTTATCGTCATTCATCACCACCAACGAAACAAAGGCTTAAAAGTGAAAAAAGGACGATTGGAAGCGTTCAGTGACGGCGTATTAGCGATTATTATCACCATCATGGTCTTGGAGCTTAAAGTGCCCCATGGAGATCACCTGGAAGATCTGCTGCCTTTGTGGCCGGTCCTATTTTCTTACGTCCTAAGCTTTATATACGTGGGGATTTACTGGAACAATCATCACCATCTTATTCATTCCATTGAGGAAGTCGATGGCCGATCTATGTGGGCCAATCTTCACCTGCTGTTCTGGCTATCACTGATTCCGGCAACGACGGCCTGGATGGGAGAAAATCATTTCGGAGCGTGGCCCGTATTCATGTATGGATTGATCTTACTGGCATCCGCGATTGCCTATTATCTTTTAGTTCAAGCTCTGACCTGTGGAGCGCATAAAAACGAGCATCTACGGCAGATCATTGGCAAAGATATAAAAGGCAAGATCTCCCCTGTTCTATATCTTGCAGGAATGGGCTTGGCCTTTGTGAATGTGTGGCTGGCGTGCGCGATGTATGTAATAGTCGCTGCGATGTGGGTAATACCAGACACGAGAATCGAAAAACACCCGGCGAAATAAAAAAAGGCTGCTTATCAGGCAGCCTTTTTTTGCACTCTAGAAAAGTGCGTTGTTTGGTGTACGTGGGAACGGAATCACGTCACGGATGTTTGTCATGCCTGTTACGTACATCAACATACGTTCAAACCCCAAACCATAACCCGCGTGCGGAAAGCTTCCATACTTACGAAGATCTGTATAGAAAGAGTAATCTGCCACATTCAGACCGTGACCCTTCATACGAGATTCCAAGATCTCAAGATCGTCTTCACGTTGAGAACCGCCGATGATTTCACCGATGCCAGGTGCTAACAGATCCATGGCGCGAACAGTTTTACCATCCGCATTTAATTTCATATAGAATGCTTTGATCTCTTTCGGGTAGTCCGTCACGAAAACCGGGCGCTTGAAGTGTTCTTCCGCCAGATATCTTTCGTGCTCAGACTGCATGTCAATTCCCCACTCGACCGGGAATTCGAATTTCTTACCGCTTTTTTTCAAGATCTCAATCGCCTCAGTGTATGTGACGCGGGCGAAATCGTTGTTCAAAACGTTATTCAATTTATCGAACAAACCTTTTTCAATAAACTGATTGAAGAATTCCATTTCCTCTGGGCATTGTTCCATCACGTAGCGAATGATGTACTTGATCATCGCCTCGCCCAATTCCATATTCGCTGCCAAATCAGCAAATGCAATTTCAGGCTCGATCATCCAGAACTCCGCTGCGTGACGAGACGTGTTTGAATTCTCTGCACGGAAGGTAGGACCGAAAGTATAAATATTACGGAAAGCTGCACAGAACGTTTCACCGTTCAATTGACCGGAAACTGTCAGGTTCGTTTCTTTACCAAAGAAATCTTTGCTAGCATCGATTTTACCGTCGGCAGTTTTAGGAGGATTGTCCAACTTTAAAGTTGTTACTCGGAACATTTCTCCTGCACCCTCAGCATCTGAACCCGTGATGATTGGCGTGTTCACGTAAACGAAATTTTGCTCTTGGAAGAATTTATGAATGGCATAAGCAAGTACAGAACGCACACGGAAGACCGCAGAGAACGTGTTGCCACGCGGACGCAAGTGAGCAATTTCGCGCAGGTACTCAAAGCTGTGACGTTTGTTTTGGAGAGGATATTCAGCAGACGCTTTTTGAATGACCTCAATCTTTGAAGCCAAAACTTCAAAAGTTTGTCCCGCACCTTGAGATTTAACAACCTTCCCCGTAACCACGATGGAGCTTGCGATTGAAAGCTTCGCCAACTCTTCAAAGTTTGCAAGTTTCTCGTCAAAAACAACCTGAACACCTTTAAAGAATGAGCCGTCATTCAACTCGATGAAACCGAAATTCTTTTGGTCACGGATCTTACGAACCCAACCAGACATATGGATTTCTTTATCCAAGAATTTTTCTGTTTCTCTAAAAAGCGACTTAACCAGAGTTGTTTGCATAGAAGGCCCTTTCAACTGACCTTCTATGATTATGCAATTTAGGCTGTAAAATCAATATTTTAATCGCGAGTCAGGATGTTCCAGTCGGTCAGGTTATAGCGACCCAGGACCTCCTGAAGGTGAGAACTTTTTCGAGCCTGAATAAACCAATCCGTCAATCCATCGCCCAATAATTGGACCTGAGGATTTTTCTTAAGCCCCACCAACACCAGGAAACTAAACCCAGTAATAGAGGTGGGATACAGGGTAAATTGGCCTTTATCACGAACCTGATAGTACCGAAGGACGTTGTAATCCCCCAGTGCCACATCCATACGCTTTTGCGCCACGATGCGGAACATCCGCTCCACAACATCAGAACCCGAAAGCTTATTAATCTTATGACCCGTAAACTCCGCCTCAATACGACCATCCTGCAAACCGAAATCAGAATACAAGATGCGCTGGTTTTCCAAAGACTTGCTGTCGATGATGTGGGGTGCTTTTTTATCTTTTTGCAGCAAAGCACCTGTATAGTTCACACCCAACTGAGGCCCCACCACTAAAATGTCATCCATATAGCGCACCACGTACTCGGGAGCGATGATGTAATCTAACTTTCGGGATTCCAAACCCTGCTTCAATCGGTTTGTCGCCACGTTCTCCAGACGCAATTCTACGCCCAGGTCTCTAGAAACTTCACCCAGAATTTCAAACAAGTAACCCGTCCACACACCAGGGCTTTTTTCACAGATATATGGGCAAAGTGGCGTTGTGCCGATTCGAATGATGCGTTTTTGATTGCGATCGAATTCTTCATGAGGAACCAGGCCTGCGCGTGGACGCTCTGTTTTTTTACTCAATTCAGGCTTCGGCACGCCCATCCAGCCGGGGTACTCACTTAAAGTCTTTTTCGTGATTGGAAATGTGGGAACACGGATTTTACGCTCAACGGGTTTTCCAGTTAGAACTTTTATCGTGGTTCTTGCCGTCTCACGACCCAATTCTCCACAGAACTGCGCGGAATCAATCACCGTCAGGCGACCCGCTCGAATATTTTCAACGGATTCAGGATCGCCATCGAAAGTCACATGTTTGATTTCGGTGCGTTTCTTGGCATTCAGCTCTTTAACGATTTCCAGACCGCCGCCATCGTTGACGGTGAAAACCACATCGACGCTGTTTTTATCAGGAAAATCCTTAAGGAATTTTTTTACTGCCTGCTTGCCGGATTCAGGATCCACCGCTTGATAGACACCCACGACTTTGAATTTTGCATTTTGGGCGCGAAGGGAGTCAAAGAATCCATCCACGCGCTCCGTTGTTGAAGACACGGCCGGATACTCAAACACAGCGATACGAATTTCTTGACCTGACTTGAACTGGGCATTGATGAATTCGCCGTTATCTTGTCCCGCTTTGTAATTCGCACTCGTGATGAAAGCTGTCAGCTCCCCGTTCACGATATACTGGTCATAGGCGATCACAGGAATTTTTAATGCATTTGCCTCTTGCAGTGAAGAAGCGAGTGTTGAGTTGTCCGTCGGTTGAATCACGATAAGGTCGGGTTTTTCCTTCAAAGCCTGTTGCATTTGCGCGGCTTGATTTTCAATTCCTTTACGGCCTTCACCGGCAACAAACGGAACCAAAACGATGGAATTTTTGCCTTTGTTTTCTTTATTAAAAAGTTGAACCTGTTCTTCAAGACCTTTGCGCATGGCAACCTGGCCTTCGATCTTCATACTCCAATAAAGAACGGCAACCTTCCAGTCTTTAGCGTAAGTGACTGAAGAAAATAAAGACGAGACAAGAATAGTAAGGCAAAGTGCGAATGATGATTTCACACTTCGATAATACCCCTAATTATATTGTTGTTCAAAGACTAATAGAGTTCTACGCGATCGTTTTCTTTGAAGCCAGAACCACTGTGAATGATTGCAATTGAGCCATCTGTGCCGAAGTAAGAAATCAATTCCAATGTCCCTTTTAAACGACCTGGAGCGCGTCCAATGTGCGTCCCACTTTCTGGATCGTAAATATCATCACCGTCTTCCATTACTTTCAGAAGATCTCCCATTTGCAAACCGGAAATTTTTCCAACGTTTAAGTAGATACGATCTCCCTGAATGGCCGCAATACGACCTTCCCAAGAAATTTTATCAAGAGCAGCCAGCACCTGCGGAGAAAAATCCAAGAACGCATCTTTCACAATCACTTCAATCATCTCGGGATTGTTTTGTAAAAACTTGTCAGTCTCTACGCGCTCAGCAACGCGAATGCCTTGGTCTTTCAAAGTCACGGTTTTCACTGTGTTGAAAATCTCTTTTCCTCCGCGAGCAGTGACAACACGCACTTGTGCAACGACTTCAAATCCAGTCGTCAGTTGTCGAACCACACCCACATTGTCAGACTTTCTTTGCACACGAATATCCAAAATGCGGCCTTCCAAAACAGCACTGACACCTAACGCACTTGCAGCTTTGGCAACTTCCGTCATTTTATAACCGCCGGCAGGATCCATCATTTTTGAAAGATCCAAATTCAATTCACGACTGTCCAAAGCAATTAAATCTCCGGAACGATTTAGATCCGTGATAAAAGCCGAACGCGCGCGATCTCGGAAACTTTGAGGTCTTTTGTCAGAAACATCCAGGAATGGTAAAACCATCAGGCGTTTTCTTGGCGAGGATTCGTCTTTCAAAGTAACCTGATTTTCATCACGCACTTCGCGACGAGGACCACCCGCACGGTCCACAGTCATACATCCCACCATGGATATCACAACTGCCAAAGCCAAAAACAATCTCACGAAAGGCCTCCTTATTGTGCCAGTCTTAGAACGATTTCTTCGCGATCTTCAGATACTTTCACCAGCTTCTTGCCGTTGACATCCAAAGCTTCCAATTTAGATGCAAGCTCATTCGAGGAAGCCGCTGTATCGACTTCAAAACTCACAGAATCAGAACTTACCAAACGTTCGCGAATATTTTTTACCTGAGTTAGTTGAGAGCGAATGCGCTCTTTCAAAGCCTCCATCGACGGCAATGTGTGTTTACCCGTTACCGTGACGCGAATAACGGAAGTTCCCACGGAACCTCTTTGCCAGGCTTCGAAAACTTGCGAAGCCAGATCATTGGCAACAGCCTCGGCCACTTCGCGGATTTTTTTATCCACAGCGCCCTCGAAGGACCCTTGAACATCATAACGGCGTGAAACATCGGCGATCGGGCGCGCATTGCTGACTTGAATGGCCGTCATACGCACTTCCACACGATAGCCACCACCTTTGTCCGCCTTATTCATCAGCACCTGGCCGTCAATCAATACGGGGGCATTGAAGTATTGCGCAAAGAATTGAGCATCTTCGCCAGCAACTCTTTCATTTTGAAAGCTTGCTGGGATGTTCGTACCCAAGCCCGCTTCAACTGGTTTGATCACGAAGAAATTATTTTTCTGGAACGAACTACGCAAAGCTTCTTCCAAGGTCCGACCTTGCTTGATCAAAAAGCCTTGGCTTTTATCTGAAGAATTTTGCCACCAGCGATAATTACGACCTTCCACTTTATCAACAAAACTGATCACCGGCAAAACCACCGGAACTGTGTCGTTTTCATTCAAAAGGGAATTTACCTGAAGAAGCTGCTTCAAATCTGGCATGGACACTTTCATGTTCACCGTCATTTTGAATTCTTCACCCTCTTGAGTGATCGCAGAAGGTTTAACGAAAGGAATGTAACGACCGGACAGCTTGATCACTTTGTTAGCGATCAGGGCTTTGTTTTTGTTATAACGATCTTCACCGATCAAATCGCGAATAACCTCTTCAGAGATTTTTTGCGCGGCTTGATTTTGAATGTCGGCTTTCGCCGCTTGGGGCGTCGTTTGTTTGGACGTGCCCGCAAAGTTGCGCTCAAGCAAATCTGCCTGTTGCGCAAAAACCGAAGAAGTAAACATCAAGAAGAAACCCATCAAAGCTGCAAAACGCATCTGTTCTTACCTCAATTCAATAAAATCCGTTCGTCCAAAAAGGGAATGCACCCCTTCAAAGAATTCATTGCTGACATTAACTCCGGATCCCTCGCCTATATCCATCATCACACGGCGACTGACGTCGGGTATATCAATTTCTAGACTGACTGCCGTTGGACCGGGATTCTCCGTCATCAATGATTTTAAACGCCCATAGTCTTCGTGTGGAATACGATCCAGCCTAAAGACCATGCGCTTGGTTTTCTTCAGAATATCCTCTAGCGGAGACACTGAATCCACCATGATTTTAGCAACACCTTCCTCGACTTCAAGACCACCACCAATCAACATGGGACGCTCGTCTTTTAACATCTCGCCATTTTTTGCAAATGCATCAGGGAAGATAACTAACTCCACCGCTCCGGTTAAATCTTCGACCTTACCGAAAGCCATACGCGTGCCTTTTTTTGTAATAAGCTCGCGAAGCTCGGTAATAAGTCCGGCAACCACCACACGTTTTTTAGCGGCATCGCGGTTCTTCCAGTCTTTTTTTGCGGCCTGCATGGCCTCCCATTCAGGCGAACCTTGAGCTGGCATCTGCGCTGGCAAATCCACGATCTTACAAGACGTAAAGATCTCTGACAAAGTATCAAACCCTTTCAAAGGGTGATCACTTAAATAGAAACCCAAGACTTCTTTTTCATAAGCCAAAGAAGCCGTACGACTCCATGGTTTAACTTCTTCCAATTTCACAATCGTTTCCGTCGAAGGCCCCAGATCGAAAAGGGAGGATTGCCCCAACTCACGGTCCTTTTGCAAACCTTGAGCGCGATCCAGAAATTTCTGATATCCCGCCATTAACTGTGCACGATGCGCGCCGAAACCTTCAAAGGCACCGGCCTTGATCAAACATTCAATCACTTTTTTATTCACACGGCGAAGATCGATAGCATTAAAGAACTCATCCAGGGAGTTGAACTTTTTGTCTGGCATGTTTTCACGGGCTTCGACGATCGCCTCCACCGCATTTTGCCCCACACCTTTGATCCCTCCCAGACCGAAGTAAACTTCGTCCCCATGAGCACCAAAGAAGTATTCTGAGAAATTCACATGCGGTGATTTCACTGTGATACCGCGTTTTGCAGCATCCTTGGAGTATTTTACGATTTTTTCTGTATCAGATAACTCGGTAGATAGAAGTGCCGCGAAGAATTCAACCGGATAATGGCATTTCAACCAAGCCGTCTGCAACGTCACAACAGAATATGCAGCGGCATGAGATTTATTGAAACCGTAGTCCGCGAACTTATACATCAAATCAAAAAGATCTGAGGAACGTTCTTTGTTGTGGCCTCTTTCGATCGCACCCTTCATGAAACGTTCGCGGTGCTGATCCATCTCCTCTTTGATTTTCTTACCCATCGCACGACGAAGCATGTCGGCTTCGCCCAGAGAGTAACCGGCAATTCTAGAGGCAATACCCATAACTTGCTCTTGGTAAACCATGATACCGTAAGTCTCTGATAAAACTTCTTTGGTATCTTCAAGCAAGTATTCAACCGGAGCTTTTCCGTGTTTACGATCGGTAAAGTCAGGAATGTTCGCCATCGGACCTGGACGGTACAACGACGTGATCGCTGTGATATCGGCAAACGACGACGGACGGATTTTACGAGTGGCATCGGTGATACCCTCACCCTCGAACTGAAATACCCCCGCTGTATCACCACGTGACATCATTTCAAAAGTGGCGGTATCGGTCATCGGAATCATGCGTGAAGTGATCGTCTTGCCACGATTCTTTTTGATAAGTTTCAAAGCCATGTTGATGTGAGTCAGAGTCTTTAATCCCAAGAAGTCGAATTTGATCAAACCGATTTTCTCGGCATGCTTCATATCGTATTGTACGACTTGCTCGCCATCAGCGCCTTTATACAAAGGCGCATGCTTTACCAACTGACCATCACCGATAATAACACCGGCAGCATGGATACCCGCGTTTCGAACCATACCTTCCACACGTTGTGCAAGGTCGATCAAAGTCGCAACCGTTGGATTCATCTCCATCATCTCAGTCAGACGAGGCTCCATTTCCAGAGATTCTTTCAGACTGATACCCAATTTATCTGGAATCAATTTTGTTACTTGATCCACTTCCGCGAAAAGCATTCCCAGAACGCGGCCCACGTCCTTCAAGGCGGCACGAGTTTGCAATTTACCGTAAGTGATGATCTGAGAAACTGAAGCCTGTCCGTACTTCTGAGTCACATAACGGATCACTTCCTGACGACGATCCTGACAGAAGTCGATATCGAAGTCGGGCATCGAAATACGTTCTGGATTCAAGAAACGCTCGAACAGAAGGAAATTTGGAAGTGGATCCAAATCCGTAATTTTTAAAACGTAAGCAACCAGGGAGCCGGCACCGGAACCACGACCAGGGCCCACCGGGATGTCGTTATCTTTCGCCCAACCGATGAAGTCTTGGACGATTAAGAAGTAACCATTGAATCCCATACGATCGATAATACCAAGCTCATAATCCAAGCGCGTGTAGTACTCAGGCTTTTTTTCCTCTGGTACAGGTTCACCTCGTTCAGCAGCTTCTTCAAAACGCAGCAGCAAACCTTCTTTAGAACGACGTGCGATGTCTTCTTTCAAAGTCACACCTTCGTCTGTCGGGAATGTTGGCAAGTGATAAATCGGCTTACCCGCGTCGTCTTTAAGTTTGAATTTCACATCGCAACGTTCTGCGATTTGCAAAGTATTGCTGATAGCCTCTGGAATATCAGAGAACAACTCAACCATTTGCTCTGGTTTTTTAAAATAGAATTCATCCGTTCCCAAGCGGAAACGGCTTTCATCACTCAAAGTTTTATTGGTTCCGATACAGATCAACACCTCTTGGGCGATCTGATCGTCTTGAGTCATGTAGTGAACATCATTACTAGCCACCACAGGGACACCTGTGATTTTTGAAGCTTCCAGCAAGAACGGATTGATTTGATCCCACTCTGGAACACCGGTACGGCACATTTCCAAATACAAGCGGTCATCAAAGATTTCTTTCAGTTGACGGATTTTCGCCAAAGCCGCATCAGCACCTTCTTTCATGAAGGCTTCTGCGACTTCACCACGAAGTCCACCCGTCAAACAGATCAAATCAGAATTATATTCTTTGATCACCTCGTAGTCGATACGCGGCTTCCAGTAGAAACCTTCTTGGTAACCAATTGTCGAAAGCTTACAAAGATTTTGATAGCCCTTGGTATTTTGCGCCAAGAACACCAGGCGACGAGGCCCTTGAGCCACTTGATCACGATCTTGTTTTTTCTCTAAACGTGATCCTGGAGCAAGATACGCATCCAATCCCAACAGTGGTTTGACGTTGTTGTCTTTACAGGCAAAGTAAAATTCAACAGCGCCAAACATGTTCCCGTTATCCGTCAATGCGGCAGCAGGCATATTCATCGCAGCTGCTTTTTTCGCGATCGCTTTGACCCGGCAAGCAGCTTCTAAAAGGGAGTACTCAGAATGGACATGTAAATGAACAAAAGACATGTTAAATTCTTATCTTAGCTAGCCCCTTTATTCAAATTAGGAGCCTTGCGTTAACCCCTCTGCAGGGATAAGTTTTTGCTCATCTTTGCCTTGACTCTTATAGCGCCAAAACTGGGGGAGCATAAACCCCGTCAGAACCACCATAACCGCACAAATTAAACCACCACTGGCAATACTCACCGGCACAGAATATTTCGCAGCAACCCACCCAGCCCGGGCATTTCCAAGGAGTGGACCCGACATATAGGAGATCATTTCAATCCCTGACAAGCGACCGCGCAAATCATTCGGCACTGTTTGATTCCAAATTATTCCACGGAACAAACCACTCATCATGTCAGCGGCCCCCGCTAACCCTAAAAATAAAACCGCGACCCAAAGGTTTTGTGCAAATCCCACACCGATTATGAACACCGCCCACAAAGTGGCAGCAATCACCACCGCTCGTCCATGATGTTGAACTTTTCCGGTCCAACCACTGAACAAAGTCATAATCAAGGAACCTACAGCCATTGCCGAGAACAAGGCTCCAGCCGCAGTCGCGCCTCCCCAATTTTCAGACATCGCAGGAAAGAGTGCGACTGGAAATGCAAAAACCATGGCGACGATATCGATCACATAAGTTCCAACCAGCTCAGGTTTGGAAAGCGCATATTTTAGCCCCGCCTTCGCGTCCTCCAAAGGAGAAACATCTCTTTTCTCCGGAGCGGGCATACGACTCATCATCCAAAGCGCAATAAAAGCTGCCGCAAAACTCACGACGTCAAAGAAGTAAGCCCCCTTCACACCAAATTTTGCAATCAACACTCCACCTAAAGCAGGACCGACGATCGCGCCCGTGGCCCAACGGAAGCTTCCCAAGGCACCAATGGCTGGATAATCTTCGGGATCAACGATTTTTTGAGTCATCGCTTCCATCGCGGGACGATGGAAACCCAGAACAGATTGAAAAATAGCCACCAATACAAAGATCAAAGGAACCGAAGGCTTTTCACGACATGCATTCAAAGCTTGCGCTAAAATAATCAAGGTCATGATAATTTCAGAAGTCAAAAGCAGCTTACGACGATCCATGCGATCTGCATAAGTGCCACCTAAAATACCAAAAATTAAAACTGGAAGAAGCTGCACAAGTCCCAACATACCAACCAACCAGTTGTCCTTGGTCAGTTCGTAGACCTCATAAGGTATAGCAACATAGGTCACCATACTTCCTAAGAGAGAAATCATCTGTCCGAAAAATAAAAGGCGAAAGTCACGATACTTGCGAAGAGGAGTCACATTAATAAGCATGAGACATGATAGTGTAACTCTCTACAATTCGCAAGACTGGCGTTACTGCGCTTTCAGACTGACGCCCTCAGGGACTGTCGCTTGGTCAAGATTCAGACGATCATTCACAACCGGAATGATGACAGTTTTATCTCCGTCACCACCATTTACGACGATCTTCATTTGCACACCCTGAATGGCATTGGGATCTGTACCTCCATCAATATTCCAAAGTGTCGCAACATCATTGTTGATCTCAATTTTACCGCTGTCAGGATCATTCGGATTCTTTTCCATCGTAACTGACATGATACTTGGCGCGTAACCTTCAGCGACTTTCATATCCAACTGCAAACGTTGATAAAACTTGCCGACAATTCCCATTTTTACCAATGCCGTTTTTACCATTCCCGGAGCTGGTGTTACGAAATCCTGATCCCGAGTGCTGTCGCCGCTGATGACACCGATGTATCTTTGTGGCAGCTGTGAATTCGGCACATCAAGGACGAAGGGATGCTGAACAGCCCCATTGCCACCCGAAAAAGAATTGAATGACAGAATTAAATATCCCGACTTCACGTCATAGGCACGATAACCCGTAACCGCCCCACAACATTGGGAAAGTCCGGTCGTCACCAAACCAAATTCGTGATCATAATCGATGCCGGTTGCGTCTTCGGCTTTGTTCCAAAGAGGAATTTGCAAATTGTCTCCAGTACGAACTTCCATCTTCAATTTTCCGGCAATACCATCGACATCCAAAGAATACTGCGTGGTTAATTTGCTGTCGACCAGATAAAGGCTTTGTGAATCTGCGGGACCATACATCACCAAGAGTTCATAATCTTGTAAAACTTTTTTCACCTGACGAAGGTTGTTGATATCTTTCACATAGCCAAACGCAGACGTTCCCGCTGTCTGAAAGAAAATATGCTCCGCTGCAACGGCCACGACAGCCATAGAAGCCACCGTCAGCAAAATCCACTTGAAACGATTCATGGAAACCTCCATTTTTTAATTTTCAAATCATAAATTACCGCTCTTAAGCTCCGTCAATTTATCCAGAGACAACCAATACAAATCCTGAACTGACTCGTACATCAATGAATAATTGGCTGGATAATTTCCGGGCTTTGCCACGTTCTTAGGTAGCGGCACCTCTTTGGTGAACTGCGGTTTGGTTTGCAGGTATGAAAGAGCCATCATCGGCTCCAGAAAAATCATTTCTCCATTATAGAATCCATAAATATAGGTCGTCGTAAAAGGCTGGCCGTGAAATTCTGGAGAGCGAAAGTCCACCCAATGCCATCCCATCATCGGGACCCCACCCGGCCCTGAAATATAATAGGGAGGGATGTAATCCGCAGGTGGCTGCTTCATACAAGTCGCATTATCCGTACCATCACAAGGAATCATGTGCTGTTCATGTTTGGTTATAAAATAAAAGTGAAAATCAAAATGTGGAACCCCGTATATTTCATCAGGAACATGACCATGAGGATTCCAATTCATGGTGAAGTGATCAAAAGGAGGCGCTAAAACACCCTCTGGCAAATCCAGATTGTATTCATAGTCATGTCCTTTGCTATCCGGAAGTCCTTGCAGACATTTTCCAGAAAACACCAATCCCAAGGATGTGATCAAACTGGTCTCATCCATTTTTACGAAACTTGAAGCCTGGCCTTCGCCGATATTCTGCGAAGGTCCCAAGATCACCGTCTCCGCACGAGCCGTTAAAGAGAATAGAAATACCACTATGAAAAATGATTTCATGAAGCCTCCAAGGCAGAAGACATTCTAAATTCTACTCCGGGGATTTTCCTGAACCAATCCAGTTATGCTGAAATTCAAATTGCATTGCAACATCCCGGCCTTGCGAGAATGATTTCTTGGGAGTTTGCTAAGGACACAACGCCATCACTCAAAAGGAGTGCCTATGAAAAAGACTCTCATCCTGACGGGATTCTCTCTGTTGATCGTGCAATGCTTTGCCAGTATTTCTCTGGCTTGCAATGGACCTATTAAATGCGCAATTAAAACATACAATGGTCATTATGTGACAGCCGTTGGCGGCGGGGGCAGAATTACGGATGTGATTCACACGGATGCGAAAAAAATTGGGTCCTGGGAAACATTCATCTTTGAAGATTCCTGCGATGGTGATTCCTATATTAATTACGGCTTAAAAACTGTCAAAGGCTACTATTTGACAGCTGTCAGCGGTGGCGGACGCATCACTGACGTTATCCATTCCGACGCCACCCAACTACAAGCTTGGGAAAAATTTAAAACCATCTCGATCGGTGGCGGGATTTACGCTTTGCAAACCATCAGCGGCAACTATGTCACAGCGGTGGGAGGCGGTGGACGCATCACCAACACCATTCATACCGACGCCAAGCAAATTGGGAACTGGGAAAAGTTTAAATTAGAATGTGGACTTCAATAATTTACGAGTCGAATAAGCTATTCGCTATTTTAGGAGGCAAGTATGGCTCTGCAAAGTAATATCTCTTCTGAACAACAACACAATAAGAACTCAAACGTCATGGGTGCACTGACCGCCCTGGATTTTTCTGAAACCAAAGAGGTTCGCGAATTCCCACTGGGACGCTTGGAACTACTGGATTTCGACGGCGCTATCGTCGGTCGCGCGACACTGCAACCCGGCTGGAAATGGTCTGAATCCGTTAAACCGATTGCTAAGACTGACAGCTGCAAAGCTCCGCACTTTCAGTATCATGTGTCGGGAACTTTAAGAATTAAAATGGATGACGGAAAAGAGATCGAATGCGGCCCCGGCGAAGTTTCGTTAATTCCTCCGGGACACGATGCTTGGGTCGTCGGCAATGAACCCGTGGTTCTGATCGACTTCCAAGGCATGGTGGATTATGCCAAACAAGGACACACCCACCAGCATTAAATAGAAACTACTCCCACTCAATCGTCCCGGGAGGCTTACTGGTGACGTCATAGACCACGCGATTCACACCTTTTACTTTATTGGTAATAAGGTTGGAAACTTCGCGCAGGAAGGCGAATTCAAACGGATACCAATCCGCCGTCATGCCGTCACTAGAAGTCACTGCACGCAAAGCCAGAACGTGATCATAGGTTCTGGAATCACCTTGCACGCCCACCGTTCTCACTGGCAACAGCACACAGAAGGCCTGCCATATTTTGTCATACAGACCGTGCTTACGCAGTTGTGAAATATAAACATCGTCAGCATCTTTCAAGATACGCAACTTTTCTGGCGTGACTTCACCCAAGACACGAATCGCAAGACCCGGACCAGGAAAAGGATGACGCCATAAAAGTTCTTTCGACAATCCCAACTGAGCTCCCATCGCGCGAACTTCATCTTTAAAAAGCTCTCGAACGGGTTCCAACAATTTCAATTTCATTTTTTCCGGCAAGCCACCCACATTGTGGTGAGACTTGATCGTGACACTGCCACCAATTGAAGAAACGCTTTCAATCACATCGGGATACAAGGTCCCTTGCGCAAGCCACTTGATCGGAAGTGCTTTGTCATAACTCTTGTCAAAAACCTCGATAAACACGCGGCCAATGGCTTTACGTTTATCTTCAGGATCTGTTTTACCAGCCAAGGCGTCCATGAATTCTTTCGAAGCATCAACACCGCGAACGTTCAAACCTAAGCCTTGATAGCTTTGCAAAACATTTTCGTACTCGTTTTTACGAAGCAAACCATTATCGACAAATACACAGTGAACACGATCGGCACCCAGCGCTTTCGTTAATAACGTTGCGACCACAGTGGAATCAACGCCTCCACTTAATCCAACCAACACGTGGTCTTCCGGGGCGACTTTCTTACGAATATCGTCCATCAAGTGATCTTTGATGTGAGGCGCATCCCAATCAGCAGGGGCTTTACACATATCCGCGGTAAAATACTTCAACAGATCCAAACCGTGCTCGGTATGGACCACCTCAGGATGGAATTGCACCGCCAGGACGTTCTCGCCACGCATCGCTGCGGGGTGATCACCATCAGAAGTTGCGATGACTTTAAAGCCCTCAGGCACAGCTTCAACTACGTCACCGTGACTCATCCAGACTTTCTGTTTTTGCGGAACGCCTTTTACGACTTCAGTCCATGTTACATAATTAAGGCCGTACTCACGATGCTGAGCTTTCGTAACCTTGCCACCCAATGAATGAGTCAGTAACTGCATTCCATAACATACGCAAAACAAAGGACTTATGTTACGAAGTTCCTGGATATTTCTTTGCGGAGATCCTGTCTCGTAAACCGAGTTCGGTCCGCCACTCAAAATAATTCCGTAAGGTTTCTTTTTAATGATTTCTTCTGTGGGATATTGGTAAGAATGAATCTCTGAATAATATCCCATTTCACGCAAACGACGCGCAATCAACTGAGTGAATTGCGAACCGAAATCCAAAATGATAAATCCACGTAGCATAGCGATTAACTTTCAATTCTATAGTTCGGAGCTTCTTTGGTGATGCTAACATCGTGCACGTGAGATTCACGCAAACCCGCCGCACTGATTTGAACAAACTTCGCACGTTTTTGAAGTTCGTCAATATTACCTGCGCCCAAGTATCCCATACCAGATTTCAAACCACCCACCAGTTGATGGATGATTCCCGACGCAGGTCCCTTATAGGCAACCTTACCTTCAATACCTTCTGGAACCAGCTTTTCATTGTCCTCGATATCCATTTGCCCATAGCGGTCTTTCGAGCCACGAGCCATTGCTCCTATGGAACCCATGCCGCGATAAACTTTATAACTACGCCCCTGGAACAGGATTGTTTCGCCCGGTGATTCTTCCGCACCGGCAAGCAAGTTCCCGATCATCACGGTGTTTGCCCCCAAAGCTAAGGCTTTCGTGATATCACCAGAGAATTTGATACCACCGTCAGCGATAATTGTTTTACCCGCAGCTTTCGCCACACGCGCACAATCCATCACTGCAGAAATTTGCGGCATACCCACACCCGCCACGACACGTGTCGTACAAATACTACCAGGTCCTACTCCGACTTTAACTACATCAGCACCGGCGTCGATCAACGCTTTCGTACCATCCGCCGTTACAACGTTACCGGCGATAATAATCACGTCTTTATATTTTTTTGAAACATGCTTCACCATATCCAAAACATTCTTGGAATGACCATGGGCTGTATCCACACACAGAACATCAACACCTGCTGCCACCAAGGCTTCGGCGCGCTCTGCTGAATCCGTCCCCACACCGATCGCAGCCCCCACAAATAGACGACCATGGTTGTCTTTCGTGGCTTGCGGATAGTTTTTCGCTTTCTCGATGTCTTTGATGGTGATCAAACCTTTAAGTTTGCCTTTAGCATCCACCACCGGAAGTTTTTCGATACGATGTTTTTGCAAAATCTTTTTCGCTTCATCAAGAGTCGTACCCATTTTCGCGGTAACCAGTTTTTCCTGAGTCATCAGGTTACGAATCGGTTGATTGAAATTTTCTTCAAAACGCAAATCACGATTTGTTAAAATTCCCACTAACAAACCATCGACAGTGATAGGCACGCCACTGATAGAAAACTTTTCCATCAGATCCAAAGCTTCTTGCAGCAGTTGATCCGGCCCCAATGTGATGGGATCCATGATCATACCGCTTTCATATTTTTTTACCTTTTCAACTTCAAGAGCCTGCTTCTCGATAGAGAAGTTTTTATGAATGATGCCAAGGCCACCAAATTGAGCCATCACGCGTGCCGTGCGGTTTTCGGTCACCGTATCCATGGCAGCAGAAACAATGGGTGTATTTAAAAATTTGTCCCGGGCAAAAAAAGATCTTGGGACCACGTCTGTGGGAATGATTTCTGAGAATTGAGGAAGAAGTAAGATATCGTCGAAAGTCAGCGCTAAAGGGATTTCACGTTCCATAAAAAACTCCTGCAAGTATTCTCTGTTGAATCAATACAGAGTTCAACAAGAAGACCTTCAGGAGTTTGTTAAGACTAGACCTCGTTGTACCACGTTTTATATAGCAGGTAATTATCTGCTGACTTCTCCAGCAAGGCGACCTCTTCGTCTGTCAAAGCGCGTTTAACCTTAGCAGGACGCCCCACAACCAGGCTGCGCGGAGGAATTTCGGTGCCTTCCGTCAAGAGAGACCCCGCTCCAATCAGACAGTGCTCTCCTACTTTTACGCCATCCATCAAAATTGACCCCATACCCACGAGCGTTGCACGACCGACTTCGCAGCCATGCAACATAACTAAATGCCCCACAGTAACTCGGTCATGCAGGGTCGTTCCATACTTTCCGTATGTTCCATGAACCACACTGCCATCTTGAACATTCACTTCTTTACCCAACTTAATAGGCATGACATCGCCGCGGATCGTGACATTGTACCAGATGGAAGAGCCTTCACCGACTTCCACATCACCAATCAGACGTGCGTTGTCGGCGATAAAAACTTTTTCTGCAACGATGGGAGACTTGCCCCGTGCTTTGACAAATGGATTGCTCATAAAAACCTCGTAAGCAATCCTAGCACAGGGCTATCGGTATTGGGAAAATTTTTGCTTAAAGGTAAATGAGGCGTTTGCTGGCTCAGAAGTAACCAGACGAAAACCCACCTGAGGTGATCCACTCCACACGTCGCCACGACGACGAGCTCCAGGATCCAAATTCGAACAATAGAAATCTGTGCAAAGATATGAACCGCCTTTTTGCACCCTTTTTTTATAGGATGGATCGGGACCTTTCTCTGAAGTTTTTGGTCCTTGCGGGTTCATCGTCACTTTACCTGCCTGGTGTTTGAAATAATCAGGGCGATACCAATCAGAGACCCACTGCCAGACGTTTCCCGTCATATCATACAGTCCATAGCCATTCGGAGGAAAACTTCCCACGGGAGAAAGTCCTTTAAAACCATCTTCGGCAGAATCAAAGTAAGGAAAATTTCCCTGCCAGGTGTTGGCCATAAACTTTCCAGAAGGACGGAAATCTTTTCCCCAACTAAATGGCATACGATCCAGCCCACCACGAGCGGCGTACTCCCATTCAGCTTCTGTAGGCAGACGTTTTCCTCTGAAATTCGCATAGGCTTCTGCATCCGCATAGGATACATGAATCACGGGCATCAACTCTCGTCCGCGCAAATCGCTGCCAGGCCCTTCCGGGTGACGCCAATTTGCACCGGGTTGCCAGCGCCAATAAACGGATCCAGAAATTCCCAAATCGGTTCGATCGATACGAGGACTAAAAATGATGGCACCCGGAGCTAAAAGCTCTGCTGGCAAATCAGGATAGTCTTTCGGATCCAGTCGTCTTTCCGCGACCGTGACATATCCGGTTTGATCCACGAAATCCATAAAATCACGATTGGTGACAAGATATTGATCCATCCAGAATCCATCGATATGAACGCGATGTTCAGGTTGCGCATCGATGACCCCGGGATTGTTACTGCCCATCCAAAATTCGCCACCAGGAATCCAAACCATACTTTGACCAAAATTTGGATTCGAAGGATTCATCGCCGCCACCATATCCTCAGACAAATCTGGTTCTGATAAAGCAGCTATGTCTTCTTGAGTGAGAGGAGCGTGAAGCTGAGAAATGGCGGTGGAACCGCCCACGAAAAATCCCAGGCCAATAATAACGGCAACGAAAAAAAGAATCTTGCGGGAAAACTTTGTAGGCATGACCGAGGCCTTTCATACAAAACTTTTGAAGATACTTTTCTAATTTTCGCGCTGCCAAGCGAAAGGGTCAATTTTTATTCCGACACAAACCAGACTAGATCACCTGCCTGCAAAACCGTACCAGCAGAGGGCCCCAGGATTCTTTCTTTACCTCGCTCCACACAAACGACCAGAATCTTTTTCGCTTCCCGGATACCACTCTCGCGAATGGTCTTACCCAAGTAGGTCTCTTCGTCCTGAACAACAAATGAGCCCATGCGGTATTTCGGCGTTTCCGCTTCTTGCCATTTATGAATTCGCTCTTGTTCTACTTTATTATTCAAATCAAGTAACTCTGCCTCACTTCCAAAGCAGACGATTTTATCAAATGGCCACAAGATAAAATCCCCAGCCGGCGCGAAAAAGCGACGAGTGCCACGAATCACCGAAGCAATCGTCACACTGTAGTTTTCTTTAAATTTTAATTCACGCAGAGTGCGACCAGCCCACGTGGAATCCACGGCCACTTCCAAAACACTGATTGAGGCATCCCACGGCAATGCGAGATGCGTGATCTCGTCACGCTTAGAAATCTCTTCGCGCTCTTTTTCGGTGAGGTTTGATAAAAACTCGCCCTCAAAAAGCTTGTAGACTTTTTCGCCATAGCGGTACGAAAGCACACCCATCACTAAAACTGCACCGACCAAGGCGCCGGATGCCAGTCTTAAGGAAACAAACTGCGCGACCAAGCCTGCCAGCAGTACGATTGCCAGCAACACGCGCGCAAAGGTGATCCCCGGAATCAAACGACGAAGCCTTGCCATGACATCCAGATCTTGCGCTAATTTTTTTGCAGGACGCCCCTTAACCAAGCCCCAGAAAAATGGAGCCGAGAGAATCATACAAAGCATTAAGCTCACACCGTTCACGTGCTCAAAGTCCGGTAGAACTTTTTGCAAGAACTGAGCCGCAAACTTTTTAAATCCGAAAGTCAAAGCTACGATCACCACGGAATTTAAAATGATCTTCATTCCGTAAGCCTCCGCCAGCAAAGATCCGACGTTGCGAGTTCCTTGGCGTTCGAAAGATGACTTATAGTTATCCATGGCCTTCTTAAGGCGATCCGGCAATAAGCGATCCATAGCCTCTGTGAACCACGGCGATGCTTTGATCATATAGGGTGTCGTAAATGTCGTGACTGCTGAAACGGCCACTGCCAAAGGATAAATGAAATCACTAGTCACCTTAAGTGTCGTACCAAGAGCTGCGATGATAAAAGAGAACTCCCCGATTTGCGCAAGACTCATCCCTGACTGCATCGAAGTTTTTCGGCTTTGGCCTGTTAGCAAAGCCCCCAAATAAGTACTTAGGAATTTACCAAAGATCGTAACCAGTGTCAGAAGCAGAATCAGGGCGGGCTTATCCATGATGATCTGTGGATCAATCATCGTTCCCACGGAAACAAAGAAAACAGCTGCAAAAAGATTTTTTACCGGATTGATCAGTTTTTCAATGTGATGACCTTCGGGAGTCTCTGCTAAAAGCGAACCCATCACAAAAGCCCCCAACGCCGGAGAGAATCCCGCCAAAGATGAAATCGCCACCATCATAAAACATAGAGCGATCGAAACGATCAACGTCGTTTCCTCCTCTAGCAGTGTCCGGATTTTGCGCAAGAATACGGGTAAAAGAAAAATTCCCACCACGAACCACAGTAAAATAAAGAAAACCATTCGCAGAGTCACCGTCATCAGTGAACCCATATTTAAGCCTTCGCTCATTGCCAACGATGGCAACAAGACCAAAAGCAAAACGGCGACGATGTCCTCCACGATTAAAATACCAAAGACCAACTCCACAAAGCGCTGACCCTTCATATTCAATTCCTGGAAGGCACGCACAATGATGGTGGTTGAAGAAATCGAAAGCACACCACCCATAAAAAGACTGTCGATGGAATTCCACCCGATCAATCTTCCCACCAGATAGCCCAAGCCCACCATGAAGATCACTTCAAACACCGCGGTGAATCCGGCAGAGCCACCGACCTTTACTAGTTTTTTAAAGCTGAATTCCAACCCCAAACCAAACAAAAGAAAGATCACACCGATCTCGGCCCATGTGCTTATATTGGCTTTGTCTTGAATAGTTGGAAGATACGGAAAATGCTGACTAACCAGGAAACCTGCAACAAGATAACCCAACACCAAAGGCTGTCGGAGCTTTTTAAACAGCAGGGTCACCAAGGCGCCCACTACCAGAATTATCCCAAGATCGTAAATTAATGGTGGTAGATGAATCATGGCTCTATTGTTTCAACAACAGAGCCTTAAAACAATTTGCAGTACAGCAATTTTTCAAATGTTAATTTAATTTTTAGTTCAGATATCTAGGCTTTTCGCCAGACATGTTTTGGAGTACGTGGGAGTTGCTCTCCACCGCTGCATTCATGACTTTCGAGCGGCCGATGTAGTTTTTAGTCGCAAAAATCGGAGTGCCCAAGTGAAGACACAATGACATAGCTTCATCTGCGCGCACTTTGATCGAGTTTGTTTTTGGATGTCCCGTCAAATAAAGACGAACGTACTGGTTCGCACCTTTGATTTCAACAAACACGGCCTGGCGTACTTCAATCCCTAAAGATTCCATAAGAAGCTGAGTGAATTTGTGCGGAGTGGACTCTGCAATGCTTTTATTCGACTGAGACAACGCCACACCTGCTTCGATCGGCGAAACTGCCACAGGCAAAGTATAAGCATGGGATTCATCTTTCAATAAAAGGAAAGGACGAGAAATATCCCCCGTCACGGAAAGACCGTATGGGAACAACTGCACCAGGTCTTCCTGATGGAAGGTTTCTTCATCATGAGATTCCTCAGCGAAGATGATGTTTGCTTTCAGATTGTTCAAATCTAAAACTTCTTCTTTCATTATTGAACCAACTCTCCGTGGAATGTCGCCGGAAACGCACGTGTGATGCGAACATCCACTGTTTTCCCGATCAAATCAGCAGAGCCCTTTAAGTGAACAAGTTTATTGCCCGTGCTGCGGCCGTGAACTTTTCCTTCTTCACGATCTGTGTTTTCAACTAAGACCTTCAAAACTTGGCCTTCGTATCTTTTCACCAATTCGAAAGACATTTTGTCATGCATATCGAAAAGACGATTCAAACGCTCCGACTTTACTTCCTCCGCAATTTGATCTTCAAATTTCGCAGCTTTCGTGAACGGACGTGGCGAGTATTTGAAAGCAAAGATAGTTTCAAAGCCACCTTCTTGAACCATGTTCATCGTATCCTGGAAGTCCTCTTCCGTTTCACCGGGAAAGCCCACGATGATGTCAGTCGAGAAAACCACATTTGGAATCGACTTACGAAGCATCGCGATTTTTTCCAAATACTCTTCACGCGTGTAAATACGATTCATACGCTCTAATACGCGCGTGCTGCCGCTTTGGAACGGCAAATGGATATATTCCATGATTTTGTTTTGATGGGCCGCCATCGTATCCGCAAGCTTTTGGTTAAAGTCTTTTGGATGAGATGTCGTGAAACGAATTCTTTCCACATCCGTCTCTGTCGCCACCTTTGCCATCAAATCAGCAAAATCGACGTCGCTATCGGAATAGGAATTTACGTTTTGACCCAGCAGAGTCACTTCCTTCATCCCGCGTTTTACTAAATGACGGATATCCGTCAAAATGTGTTGCAACGGACGAGATTTCTCGCGACCACGAGTGTAAGGCACCACACAGAATGTACAGAAATTATCGCAACCCTTGGTGATGTTCACAAACGTCGCGACACCTGGATTACGAACCAGGGTTTCGATATGATAAGGCGCACGATGCTGGAATTTAGCATTGATGCGTTTTTCACGATCCATAAAACTATCAGCCACCAGATACGGAAGAGAATCGATCTGATCAGTACCAAACACGAAATCGATCATTGGCTGATTCTTAATAAGATTTTCTTTTTCCTGTTGGCCCACGCAACCGCCAACGCCAATACGAAGCTCCGGGTTTTTCTCTTTCATCTTTCTGAAAGTACCGACTTCAGAATAAACCTTATGAACCGGTTTTTCACGAACGCTACAAGAATTGATGATGATCAAAGACGCCTCTTCCGGTGTTTGCACCGGAACAAAGTTTTGCATTTCCAAAAGAGAATGCATGCGCTCTGTATCGTTCACGTTCATCTGGCAACCATACGTAGAAATGTAGACGCCACGGCCCTGACCGACATCTTGATTCATGCTCTGAATTTGATTGGTGATTTCAGGATTTTGGCTCAGTTCATCCACGTGTCTTACCTCTTGTGTCATCAAAGAAAGTGAGTTATAGAGGAGCACTTTAGAAATGTCAAAGTTCGAGGAGCCACTCTCTATGAATCCAAGACTGAAAAGTTCCAAAAAATGGACTAATTTCCCCAAAGAGTACTCAGATCAAATTCAGACGGTGTTCAACGAGAATTTCGCGCAATACCTTGATGATGCTGAACTGATTATCGAAGGCCGTATCTACACCGAAGAAATTGTGCTACGCGTTGGGTATCATGAACAAGGCCGCTTGGCGCAAGCAAACTTTGAAGTTTCCATGAACTACTCCCAGGAACAACAAGACGCCGTTTCTCGAATTCACAACTGCGTGGATGCAGCTGCCTCCATGATGATGGAATATTTTGAAAAAGAAGGCGAAGTTGATTTCCCATATGTTTGGCAGGAATTTCCGTTCCAGGGCAAAAAACTTTATCTTCAATTCTCCACAGAAAATTCCAATCTGGAAGCCGAAGCCAACAAGCTTTTGGGTGTTGATGATGACACTATGATTTACGAAGAATCGGAATCAGAGGATGCTCTTTCCAGAGCGGAAAAAAGCGAAGAACTAAGCCCTCCCCGCGATGAAGACGATGAGGATTATGAAGATTCAGAAGAGGACATCGATGACTCTGATGATGACGACGAAAAAGGCCCGAAGATGTTTAGCGGGAATAAAAAAAAGCTCCACTAGGGAGCTTTTTTTTTATTCCGAGATTGAGCACCAAAGTTCAGCCCAGGCGATATCGCCCATGTTTTTCTTTTTCATGCGGGTCCGAGTTTCCTCTGGCAAACGCACAAATAAATTTAATTCATTCACCAATACGGCATTTTTAATTTTCGCCAAAAGTACTTTGGATTTTGCATCCCATACATTCAACGTCAGCAGATCTTTGCCATTTTCATCGGTTTGGGTTGCTGCCTGCAATTTTAGGTAGGCATCGGATGACGTCGCTGTTTTACCGACTACTGTCTTAATATCAAGCTTGGACGTATCCAGGTCTTCATAGACACCAGGAACGTCAGTACCGTCTTTGTTTTCAACGTTATAAAGAACACTGCAGCCGAGTGTTTTCTGTTCTTTGGATTGTGCTGCCCATGCGCCAGTTCCAATCAAAGAAGTAAGGATAAGAGCCAGGATTTTCATTAGGAAACTCCATTCAAAAGAATGAGGGTTTCTATCATAAATCTCATGGAATTTGGGGGGTTTAGGCATCCCCGTGGCAAAAATTCAGAGTTGTAAACGAAAAAGGCCCACCCCTAATACTGGAAGTGAGCCTTACCCCTCGGAAGAGATAGTCAAATCAATTATAGAGCGTATGCGCGCGCTAGGATCGCAGGAACTTGATCCAAGTTGTTTTTCGCTTGAACGATGATTCGAACAGCATCTTTTTGCAAAAGTTTACCTTCAGCCATTTTCTGACAAAGAAGTTGCTCCAAAGAATCTGTGATTTCATACACAGATTTATGCTGTGGCCACAAATTATCGATGTTGTTAGATCCACCCATGCAAAGTGGGATGTAATGGTCAATTTTGAAAGCTTGGCGATCCATTTGGCGAGTGCGGAAGCCCAATTGATCGTAAGCCGCGAAACGGCCTCTTTTAACGTCAGAATCAACGTCACGCTCACAGTAGTTGATACCTTCTGGATAGCGGTGTTCGCTTGGACGAGAGCACAATGAACCCGGAGTCAGATTATGATCTGGCCCAATTGGGAACTGCTCTTGAGCGTGGGAAGTAACGGAAGCAACAAGGATCGCGAAAAGAACGAATAAGTTCTTCATTTATATCTCCAAATAGTCTGCCATTAATGGTGGCAGGTAGAAACGTCGGACCGTATTTCCGACATATATTTAGGTAACTTGCGGCTACTGGTACCAATCTGGGTTCGAGATGGCAATAAAATATGTACTACAAAATTCCATGACGCAAGCACTCGCGCCAAGCGGCTCCAAATTAACAAATGTAAATCCATGATTTCCCACGGATTTCCCTCTCCCAAAGCCTCCCCATCCCCAAAGGCGGCTCTTTGCGCGCAGCAGCAAAGCAGCCAAAAAAAAAGCCCCACTCGTCAGAGTGAGGCTTTCCAATATCAATAATTAAACTTAAGCGTGCTGGAAAATTCGATTTAACAAGGCGCCAGGAGGAAGCTGTACTATCAGTACAGCGACGACGCAGCAACGCAGGTAAATCGGATTTGCCGGTGCGCCCTAGTACTCGTCGTCGTCCGATGCATTCCCGCCAGAGTCCCCCATACCACGCACTTCTTCAATAAATGCATTAGTATCTTCTTCAAACTCGTTTTCTGCTCCTGATTCGTCAATCTCAAGCTCTTGAATGGCAGCCAAGAAGTCCTTCTCAGTACGCAAATCGCGACGAATCATCTCAAGGAATTTATCTGGATAACGTGACGTCAATTCCTCAACGTAACGCTCAAGTTTACCATCCGTAAGGATCTTCTTACGTACTTGGATTTTCTTCCAGAACAAAAGGTAATGGTAACGGCAGTACACATCAACAACCGCAACTTGATCGCAATCACGAGCACGGCAGTAACGGCGGCCTTCGGCATCTGTCAGAACGATTTCTTCGTCTGACTTGTCTTTGTCTTCAGGAGCCCATTCCTCAACGACGTCGATTTCCTCTTCGGATTCTTCGACGGCCTTAAGCTCCTCTTCGTACTCCCCGATCTCATCGCCCATCATGTCGTCATCGGCGATAAAATCATCATCCATTTCAGAGTCGTCTTTTTCTTTGCCTTTTCCTTTTGCGCCTTTTTTAGCGGCTTTCGCCTCTTTTTTTGGAGCAACGGCTTTTTCAGGAGCCGGAGCGGCCGCAGCCTTTTTTTCGACTTTCTCTTTTTTTGCAACTTCGGCTTTCGTCTCTTTGACTTCCTTAGCGGATTTCGCAGGAACTTTTGCCTTAGGCTCAACCTTGGCTTCGACCTTTTTCTTAACTTCCGGTTTTTTTGGAGCTGCCTTTACAGGAGCTTTTTCAACCTTCTTCTTAACAACAGTTTTCGGAGCTGCTTTTTTAGGTGCAGGTTTTGACGCAGCTTTTACTGGGGCTTTTTTAGCCGGTTTTGCTGGTGTCTTTGCTGCGGGCTTCTTTTTAACGATTTTTGCCATTATTTTACCTAGTTGACGATGGTGAATGTACCTTCAAATACCTGAATCATAGAGCTTGGGCTGTCAACTCATTTCACTAGAATTGTCGCCTCTTGGCTGCGCACAGAAATGCTGCCTCTTTGTGTTGTGCCACGCAGACGTCCGCGAACACTTTTCTCTGAGCTTAACTTGTTTACTTTCAATTCATTCGGAACAAAGATCTCACCATCCACTGTGTACAGATTGACGCTAGCCCCCGAAGCTGCGGGTGAGGTGATATTGATGCGACCTGCTTTGGATTTCACATCCACTTCGGAATCCAAGGCCATTGTGATGCTGACGTTTCCTTCTTGGTTTTGTCCTTCCAGACGCCCTTGGAATGCCTGCAAATTCAAACTGCCTTTTCCATTTTCAAATTGGATTGTACCAGAGCCCTGGTTCACTTTTCCTGTGGCCTGCTGTGTTGAAAGCGATACGAAGCCGCGAACTTTTTCGATATTCAACTGACCAGAAAACATCGAGGCATCGATATCACCCTGAATGTTTTTAAGATTCATGACTCCTGAATATCCGTCGGCATTCACACGCCCTACATGATCACTGACGCTGATCTCGCCTTTTTGCACGTACAGCTGCAAAGATCCCGTACCATTGGAGGTCACCGCACGACCTGAAGTCATGCTCACTTTCAGATCTTTGCTCCATCTTTGCGCAATAACGCTGCCACCTTTAAGCTGAATCTCCACCGGGATCGGGGCACCCGAGATCTCAATTTTTTTCATCTGAGAGTTCGCTTTCGGCAAGATATTCATCCAGGTTTTTTTGCTGCCGAATTCATTCATGCTGACTTCGATGATATTATCTTTCTTAGTCACCACGTAGACGCCTTCCATACCTGATTCGTCTACTCCAGAGATTTTGACGGCATTTGATCCGGGCACTGCGACAAGCTGCACCTGAGCTTCAAAACCTTTAAGAACCAAACGAGTGCCTTCTTGAACCGGAGCCTCAAACGTGGCTGCAAAAAGAGGCTGAACAAAAAGACTCATCAAGATGACCGTGATCGCTGACATGCGTTGTCTCCAAATTCTGAAATATTGACTCAGACTCTATTTAAGATAATTTTTTTACGATTTTCAACATGAAGAGGTGAATTATGGAAAATGTAGTGATTGTCAGCAGCGTCAGAACTCCTGTCGCATCCTTTCAAGGTGGTTTCGGTGCAGTCCCTGCTCCCAAACTAGGCGCAGCTGCGATTAAAGAAGCTCTAACTCGTGCAAATGTTTCCCCGAATGAAATCGATGAAGTCATTATGGGTGAAGTCTTGACTGCCGGTGTTGGGCAAGCTCCCGCACGCCAAGCAGCTCTTTTCGCTGGTCTTAGCAACAATACTCCATGCATGACGATCAATAAAGTTTGCGGATCTGGCCTTAAAGCCGTGATGCTGGCTGCTGATAACATTCAATTGGGTAACACGAAAATCGCAGTGGCTGGTGGTCAAGAGAACATGACTTTGGCTCCGCACTTGCTTGAAAATTCTCGTACGGGTTACCGCATGGGTGCCACTCAAATGACGGACTCCATGATCAAAGACGGTCTTTGGGACCCCTACAATAATTTCCACATGGGTAATGCTGCAGAGATCTGCGTAAAAGAGCACAACTTCACTCGTGAAGAACAAGATGCTTTTGCTGTCGACTCTTATAAAAAAGCACAAAAAGCCTGGACTGATGGCGTTTTCAAAAACGAAATCGTTCCAGTAACAGTTGCGGGTCGCAAAGGCGACGTGGTTATCGATAAAGACGAAGAACCGTTCAACACGAACTTCGACAAAATTCCTGGATTGAAACCAGCGTTCGACAAAGCGGGAACAATCACGGCGGCGAATGCTTCTAAAATCAACGACGGGGGCGCGGCTCACGTCTTGATGTCTGAATCTGAAGCTAAAAAGCGTGGCGCAAAACCTTTGGCGAAAATCGTTGCCCACGGCACGTTCGCTCATGAACCAAAATATTTCACCACAGCTCCAGTTGGCGCGATCAAAAAGGCGCTTGCAAAAGCAAACTTGAAAGTGGGCGATATCGATCTTTGGGAGATCAACGAAGCGTTCGCAGTTGTTACTCAAGTAGCAATGAAAGAACTGGAAATTCCAGCTGCTAAAGTAAACGTTCACGGTGGTGCGGTCGCCATCGGTCACCCGATCGGTGCTTCTGGCGCTCGTATCCTTACGACTTTGGTTCACGCACTTCACACTCATAACAAACGCTATGGTCTGGCGACTTTGTGTATTGGTGGCGGTGAAGCCGTAGCATTGATCATCGAGAAGGCATAATTGCTTAGGGGCTGCCCACCGAGGCAGCCTTTTTCATTTGGAGAAACATCATGAGCAAAAAAGTTTATAAAGATGCCATGTCAGCGCTGGAAGGCGTGAAAGACGGAATGACTTTGGTCGTCGGTGGCTTTGGTCTTTGCGGTATCCCTGAAAATTCCATCGCAGCTTTGGTTGAACGCGGAGTAAAAAATCTGACTTGCGTTTCCAACAATGCCGGCGTGGATGATTTTGGTTTGGGTTTGCTTTTGCAAAAACGTCAGATCAAAAAAATGATTTCATCTTATGTGGGTGAAAATGCCTTGTTCGAAAAACAATATATGAGCGGCGAGCTTGAACTTGAGTTCTGTCCTCAGGGAACTTTGGCCGAGCGTATTCGCGCTGGTGGCGCGGGTATCGCAGGATTCTACACGCCAACAGGTGTGGGAACTTTGGTGGCTGAAGGTAAAGAAATCAAAAACTTCGAGGGTCGCGATTATGTTCTTGAGCGCGGTATCGTGGGTGATTTCGCTTTGGTTAAAGCCTGGAAGGGTGACAAGTTCGGAAATCTTGTTTTCAGAAAAACAGCACGCAACTTTAATCCGATGGCAGCAACTGCCGGCAAAATCACAGTTGCAGAAGTTGAAGAATTGGTTGAAGTGGGTGAATTGGATCCAGATCAAGTTCACACCCCAGGCGTCTTCGTTCAAAGAATTTTCCAGGGAACGAATTATCAAAAACGCATCGAACAGCGCACTGTGAGCAAGGGGTAATTCATGCCATTAACAAGAGAACAAATCGCACAAAGAATTTCCCAAGAAGTACAAGATGGTTTCTGCGTGAACCTAGGCATCGGTATTCCAACTTTGGTAGCTAACTACATCCCCAAGGGAATGTCCGTTATGTTACAGAGCGAAAACGGTCTTTTAGGAATGGGCCCATATCCCACCGAAGACAAAGTCGATCCAGATCTAGTCAATGCAGGTAAGCAAACTGTGACGGCCGTGCCGGGTGCAAGTTTCTTTTCTAGCGCTGATTCTTTCGCGATGATTCGCGGTGGTCACGTGGACTTAACGGTTCTGGGTGCCATGGAAGTGGACGAGCAAGGTTCTATCGCAAATTGGATGGTTCCGGGCAAAATGGTAAAAGGCATGGGCGGAGCCATGGATCTTGTTGCTGGTGCTCGTAACGTTATTGTAGCCATGCAACATACGGACAAAGAAGGAAACTCCAAACTTCGCACAAAATGCACCCTGCCCTTAACTGGCATCAAGTGTATCAAGAAAATCGTCAGCGATTTCGGAGTGATCGAAGTAACTGATAAAGGTTTCGTTTTAAAAGAATATGCTCCGGATATGTCTCCGGAAAAAGTTCTAGCAGCCACAGAGGGCAAAATGACAATCGCCCCTGACTGCAAAGCGATGACTTTCTAAAAGGTCGCGCCAGAGGTGAAGACACACTTTCTCCAATAATGTAAGCCTGGGGTGCAACCTCGGGCTTTTTTTTGGAGAAAGTGTGTCCGTACCAGCTAAAGTCCAGTCCGTAGTTTTCCCAGTGATCCCAGCTCTTTTTTTCGAGATACTAAATGCAACAATTTCTCGGGAAGGACCTGTGCGTGGCTGAGGCAAAAAAGATCGCAAAAGATAATTACTTATTTCGCGAAGGTGATCCAGCGGACGCGATGTACATTATCAAATCCGGATTGCTCGCAGTCACAAAAACAAAAGGCCAATCAGAAGTTTCTTTAGCAGAAATCAGCCCCGGCTCTATGGTTGGTGAAATGGGTTTGTTCGACAACAAGCCTCGCAGTGCGAACGTTAAAGCAATCAAAGAAACAGAAGTCATCGCTCTCCCCTATGAATCTTTGAATAAACAGCTGGATCAGCTGCCAGTGTGGGTTCGTGCCATTTTAAAGAATCTGAATGAGACCATTCGTGAATCCAACAAAAAATTGAAACAGCTTGAAACAGCCAACGCCGATGAAGAACGCTTTCCACCTCATGTGATCAACAAGCTGATGTCGATTTTTAATTTTGTTTGCAACAAGTATGGAAAACCCGAAGCCAACGGCGTCAGTATTTCCTCGGTATTGCTTCGTAACTACACGATTCAAATATTCCAAGAAGCCACAAACAAAATGAATTCCCTTGTAAACGCGTTGACTGAATTGGGTTTCGCGTCCCAGGAAGATCGTGGCGATGGCACGCAAAAAATCGTCAACATGAAAGCGGCAGAACTTTTTGCATTTGTTGATTGGTACAATGACTGGATCTACAAACAAGAAAAAGATAAAAAAGATCCTTTAACAGAGCAAGAATGCAAAGTTTTAAATGCCTTGATTCACTTTGCGAAAAAAGTTGAACCAGATAAAAAGGGTCTTAATAAAGTAAGCCTCACTGATCTGCAAAATGATTCAGTTAAAGAGTTCGGCCAATTAATTAAGCCCGATGATGTTAATAGTCTGATTGAAAAGAAATACTTAAATGAAAAAATCATGGATGGTTCAAGCGTTTTCGTTATGCTGGAGCTGCCTTTTGTCGAACCTCAAGCAAACAATTGGACTCTTTTAAACAACTTAAAACGCAGACTGCGCTAAAAGCAAAAAAAGCCCCGGAAAAGTCCAGGGCTTTTTTTTATTCTTAATTTTCAAAAGAAATCTAATCGATATTTGGATCCGCCTGACAACGCAGTGGCAATTGCTCGTCCGGAAGTTTCGTCAATTCTTCTCCGCCCACTGTATGAACATACAAAGAGTTTGTCTTCACACCACTCGCAATCGGTTGCCCCAAAGTGACGATAACTTTGTCGCCCGTTTTCGACAAACCGTGAGTCACCAATAAGCGATCCACTTCAGACAAGATGTCCTCCATGTTTTTGTATGGCTTAATTGCATGTGTTTGAATACCCCAGTTTAATTCCTGAGAGTTCAAAACCTCATGGTGCTGAGTTACCGAGATGATCCGAGCCTTAGGACGGAATGAAGAAATAATGCTGGCAGTTTTACCTGTGCTGGTTAGACAGATGATTGCCGTTGCATTTAATTTCAAAGCACTCAATGAAGCACTGGCTGCGATCGATGCAGGTGTACTTAGGAATTCGCTGTCCAAGGAAATTTTGTAGTATTCCTCTTCGTTGCGCTCAACCTCCAGAATGATCTCATGCATAGTGCGAATCGCTTTAAACGGGTTCTTACCGCTTGCAGACTCTGCAGAAAGCATCAGGGCATCTGAACCATCCAAAACCGCATTCGCCACGTCAGTGATCTCTGCGCGCGTTGGACGAGGGTTTTCAATCATGCTCTCCAACATTTGCGTTGCTGTAATAACAGGACGACCCAATTGGTTACATACATTGATAATACGCTTTTGGAAGCCCGGCAAACGGCTTTGACCGACTTCAACTGCCAAGTCACCGCGAGCCACCATCACGGCGTCTGAAAGACGGCAGATCTCTTCCAAGTTTTCGATAGCTTCGATCATTTCGATTTTAGCGACAATCTTGGCTTGGGAACCACGAGCTTCGATAATTTCACGAAGCTTGCGAATATCGCGTGCATGACGCACAAAACTTAAAGCGATATAATCCACTTTATTCGCAATACCAAATTCAAGATCTTCCAAATCTTTCGGCGTCATCGGATCCACAGGCAGATTCACGCCGGGCAAATTCATGCCTTTGCGATCTTTCAAGATACCGCCGTCGATAACGACAACATCTACTTCGTCACCGCGAACTTGCAACACTTCCACTTGCATCAAGCCGTCATCCAAAAGGATGCGCGTGCCTGGAGTACAAGCCAGTGGTAGTTCTTTAAAATCAGATGGGATTAAGCCCTGACGACCTAAAACAGGCGCTGTCGTGAAAGTAAATTTCTCGCCGGGTTTAATCTCAATCTTCCCGCCTTCAATTTTACCAACTCGAACTTTCGGTCCCTGTAAATCCTGAAGGATTGTAACCGGCGCCTTCAACTCTTTTGAAAGTTTACGAAGTGAGTGGATCACCTTCAGGTGATCCTCATGTGCACCGTGGGAAAAGTTAAGGCGAGCCACATTCATGCCCGCCTTAATTGCTTTTTCTAGATTTTTCTCATCACGAGTTGACGGCCCAATGGTCGCCACAATTTTCGCTCGTCGATCTGCTAGCATGAACCTATGCCTTCCTAGAGTATGAACTCATCTTTACAGACAAGTTTTGCATATCCTCCTGGTGACGTCTATTCATTCTCTCAATCTGATCGTTGTGCGACTCACTGAGTTGCGCAAGCTTCGCTTCATATTGCATGGCCACAGAATCTTTCTCATTCTTACTCGCCTTGCCTTGATCTTGCATACGCTGTGAATACAACTTTTCAAGACGCTTGATTTCACGATCTTGGTTGTCTTTCATCGAAGCCAATTTGTCCTCGTATGTCTTCACAGTTTGCTCAAGCTTCGCATTGAAGCTCTGCTCCATACCACGGAAACGCTCCGTCATAGCTTTATTGTTAGCCACTTGGTCCTCTGTAAAACGCTGACGCTGACCTTCCATGCGTTGATTATAGTTCTCTTCCATTTGATCTAAGGAACTACCATAATATTCGCCTAATTTTTTTGCATTTTTATTGGAAAGATCCGTGATCTTTTTAACACGTGTTTCAGCAGAGTTATTCACCTGGATCATTTGATCCTCGTGAGTTGCTTTCATCATCTCACGATCCGCTGACATTCGCGAATTCGTAACATTCGCCTGAGATTGATACTCACGGTCCACATTGTGCAAAAGCTGCTGATTTTTTTGATTCATTTTGTCAATGCGCTCATTTGATAAGGCACGCATATCATTCACCGCGTCTTCACGACGTTGTTCGACAATGTCCATCTGCTTTTCATAGGCTTGAGTCAGATTTTTTCTCTCAATCCCGCGCAGTTTTTCATTCTTAGCCATCTCATTATTCAAACGACTATTCAGACGCTGAATTTGAGAATCTCGAGAGCGAACTTGAGTCGAAATACGATCATTCACCGTATCACGGAACTCCGCATTCTGCCCGTCGATAGACTGCATTTTGTTCTCCAAAGTATTTTGATACTTATCCCGAACACGATTCAACTCGGAGTTCATCACTTCCTGTTTCATGTTCAAATTATCAGAATACATTTCCTTATCGTTCGTAATGATATCCGCGATCTTCTGCTGAAGACCTTCTTTTTGATCATTGCGCATGCGTTCGCTTTCTTTCAAGCGAGACTCATAGGCCTTACGCATCTCATTCGTCGCACGATTTTTTGTCGCAAGCTCTTGCTGATGAGAGCTCGCCATAGCGTCTCTCTCTTTTTCATGAGCATCATTCAGGCGACGCGAATTTTTTGCCACGTCCTCACGTGCACGCTGGCGATTTTCATTACTCATGCGCTGCATTTGATCGTCACGGTTTTTGATTTCAGTAGTCAACTGCCCCGCCAGATTATCTTTCTGGGATTCATTGACCTTTTTTTGCTTATCAATTTGGGCTTCATACGACTCACGCATCAAAGCGCGGTCATTATAGGCTTCTTCTGTTTTATTGCGCAAAGATTCGCGATAGGTATTGCGAACTTCATCAATCTTACGATTGTTGTCGAAGTCTTTCTCCGTCAACAAATCACGATTGCGTTGATTCAACGTATCTAGCTTGCTTTCATAACTATCCGTGATGGCTTTGACATCGTCATGATAGCGTTTTTCAAGGCGCTTGATTTCCGCATTGCGGCGCTTGGCATTCTCGGTTTCCCGATTTTCATACTCTTCACGAGTCTGTCTGATTGTTTCGTCCTGGCGCGAGCGGTCTGATGAAATAGAAGACATCCTTATCCTCCCAGCCTGCAGAATAGCATGTACAGCTGGAAGAAACTTCAGGACTCGGGTTTCAGAGCGGAAATCAGGACCTAGGTTTTAAAGGAATTATCTATCGAAAGCCCGTTTGTACATTAATTCACGGACTTTCTGTCGCTCCACTTGGGCTTGGCGCTTTTTCTCGGCTTCAATTCGATGACTCTCTTGGATGGACGCGATCTGACGAAGGGCTATCTTTTCATAAAGACTGCCACCACGCTCTGCCAGATCTTTCCATTTTTCCCGAAGCTCAGTCGCTTCTGTCTTAAATTGCTCCTTGGTGCCTTTAAACAATTTATTCCAAAGCACCAGGTGATCTTTCATGTCGACGGTCCGGATCATTCCATATTCGTTTTTCCCTTTAGAGTTGATTCCAGACACCCAGAATTCAAAACCCGCAGGGACTTCCAACTTTTTGCCGTCCCTTAGGACAACATTTAATTCGGCATCAATATTTCGAATCACAAGTTTCTCACCACGGTCGATCAACCAGTACTGACCATAAGCAGCCTTCGCCGTTGCATACGGCGTCTCCACAGTCACTTGCGGAGCTTCCTCTACCCACAACACACCTTTCACCAAACGCCATTGATCCTGCGACAGACGCATCAATGTCGAGCCTTCAGCAGAGTGCAGCTCCAGCTCTTCTTGTTTTAAGTGAAATGGAGAACCCAGGACGTGAAGCGCACAGCTATCAGCAGATTTCAAACAACCTGAAGGCTGTTGCAACGTATCTGATGAGGCACGAACTCGAACCTCCATCTGAAACGCCATCACAAAAAGAAGAATCTGAAGAACCTTCTTCATCATCTAAATTCCACGCTTTGAGCAAGCTTACGGGCTTGCTTACGAAGATCTTCGTTTTTGAAGTTTTTTAGAACAGTGTTATAAACCTCAGAGGCCTCATCCACCTGATTATTGATTTCACTGATCTGCCCCATGCGAAGTAAAATGAAACCTGTCAGGTCATTGTCTGGATACTGAGTCACCATATCATCAATAGTCGCCAAAGAATTACGGAAATCCTTTTTCAGGAAGTAACTTTCAGCAATGAAAAAGTGCACCTCAACACCGTGAGAACTCAGTGGATATTTATCCAGCAAGTTGTTGAATTCTTTAATGGCTTTATCATAGCTTTGCTGAGTGAAGTATTTCTTAGCACGCTCAAAAATGATGGGTGACAGATCAATAGCGGATTCACTGGCAGGAGAGCGAACTGCAGACGCCAGATTGCTTATTTCAAGCTTTGCCTGCAATGTTTTATTATCCGGAAGGACTTGCGCAACAGTTTGCTGAAAATCCTTAAGTTGATAACTTAACAAAGAATTATTAAACTGCTCCTTCTCAACTTTTTTATTGAGAGCGGAGATTTGAATTTCATATTTCTGATGACCGTTAAAGTGCCCAACAAGCACTCCATAGACCGCAACGATGCCGATCGTGAGGCACAAACAGAAAACTACAAAGAGAGAGTTCTGATTCTTCATGCCCCACTTATCGGCGGGAAACAGGCAAAAATTGAGACTGTATTATTTTGAGACTACGGGCTGGACCATAGTATAGACAACCTCTGCATCGAGGTCTTTCCACTTACCATCTTTCATTTGCTTCGGAGCCACACGGCCCTTCATCACTCGCAAATTTTGGTCTTTTTCAGCAAACCAGAAGTGCACGGGATCGACTAAAGCAGCAATCACAAAACTTGTCGGCTTCATCTGCACTTCCATCATTTTTTCACCATCAATTTCTTTGACGCCAAGATTACGAAGAGTGAACCCGACAGTTTCCAAACGATCCCACACCGCAAAACGGATGCCGATGTCTTCGCCTTTTTTCAATTGCTCGAAATGGGACTTAACGAATAAAGCAAAGCTGGAAGAACAAACGATCAACCCCTTGGCTTTTTCTTCAGCTGATTTTTTCTTTCCATCTGCGCCTTCGTATTCGAATTTGATTTTCTCGTTATCAACAACGATGGTGCCCTTCTCGGAAGTCTGCGACCTTACAATTTCATAACGGAGAATCTTATCGCCCGCGACAACACCTTTTTCTGCAACGACAGTTTTCCCATCCGTGTCACGAAAATCGCTCTGCACAAGGATTTCCTTCCCCTGTTGAGAAAAATCAACGACCAAGTCATAGAGCTTTTGCTTTCGTTCTGACTTCAAACCATACAGCTGAGCAGCAACTTTTTGCTGTGCAGATAAAGTCAATGGAAACAACAAAATGACTAAGGTACGAAACAAATTCTTCATCGAAAAACTCTCCCCATTTCTAATTTTAACTTGACCATTTTCTTAGCAAAACTTAGTGTTCATCCCCTGCACTCTAAAGGATATTGGCAATGAACAAAGCTCAACTGATCGAAATCATCGCTGAACGTACAAAATCTACGAAAGCTCAATCAGAAAATATCCTTGACGCTACCCTTCGTGTAATTCAAGAAGCCTTAAAAAAGGGTGACGAAGTAAAACTTGTGGGCTTTGGAACGTTCTCTAAAGCCACTCGCAAGCCTCGCCAGGGTCGCAATCCAAAAACAGGCCAAGTGGTGAAAATCCCTAGTGCCCACGTTCCCCGCTTTAAACCAGGTAAAGATCTTAAAGACGCTCTTAATTAGTTCCTTCAGGACTTAACTGTTCTGACGTAATTGACGCGTAAAATTCAGGGCGATCCTTGACCTGACACCAGCCACTCAATCCGCTTTTCCAAATATGCTGATAGGGTGAGAATTTTCCTGAACGGATTCCATTTTTAATATTAGCAATGGAATAAGGACCTTCCTGAAGCGGAGCGGAACCTTTTTGCTCCACCAAAACCACCCATTCCGGGACGTTTTCATCAAGCTCCATTCCAGGAATAAATGATTGAGCCGCAGGGAACAATGACAACTCAAAAGCACCCCATTCGGCCGCCGGCTTCCAAACGTCACCCTGACTCTCATCCAAAACTAAATCCAGCAAACCAATTTCACCACGATGAATAAAGGCGCGCATCTCTTCCAGACTGAACGGACCTACGGGTTTTAATTGAATGCTGCGAAACCAGTTTTTTTTCATAGCTTTTCCTTTTTACTGTGAAACGGGGTTGGCAAAGACTCAACCACTTCCAATATCCCGTAATACGCCACTTCGAAGTTTTTATTATCCATAGGTTTTCGCATGAAAGACGCCATCGTAGAGGCCTTTAAAAGCTTCTTTTGATAGCCAAAGAAAAGACGCTCCCCCATCATGCCACCAAGCAAAGTCGCGGCCACCATATAGCTCGCTTTGCGACGAGGTTTGGCCTGAAGCTTATGCTCCGGAACTCCCGTGATCACCATCAACTCATGCATTTTCTGCGCAAGAGCGAGCTGCAAAGCCTCTTTACCAATATCAGACGAATCCTTATGCACCAAACTGGCCTTAATATCCGCAATGGTGTCTGTCTTTCTTTTTGGGTTGATCATCTTCGAGCCAAAGTAAGCAACCGCTTCCATCCAAATCCACCGCAGAAAATCCTGCGGCATTTCCGAAAACAACTGCTTACTTTCGCTCACCTGCGCATGAATGTACTGCATCGCCAAGGTCGACGCGTGATTCACCGTCCCCCGCGCCAGATAAGCCGCGCTGATTTCAGGCAGATAGAAAGAGGACTCATCCTCGATCAAACGCTGAATCCACATTTGCTTTTTCGCATCATAATGTTCACGCACCTGAGTCCAAAAGGAATCATCATTGGCAGAGTAAACCGACAAAGCCGACAAAGACACATCCAAATCCAACTCCTCGGCCATGATCCTTACATAGCGGCCAATGTGATCCGTGAAATCCAACGGTTCAAAATCAGAATCCTCGTCATCCCAATCATCATCGTCGTCTTCACTTTCGAATTGCAAACCCTCGTCGTAAGTTTGCTCTAGATACATCAAATAGTTTTGCCATTTCACCCAGGGCGGAACACTCATCAGACAAAAGGTGTTGCGATTAATACGAATGAGGTCGGTATTTCCCTCGGCGCCTTGATTTAACAGCTGGAAATAGATTTTTTCCGCATTTTGAAAGATGCTAAGAACATTTTTCGAAAACGGCTTGCCCAGATTTTTTTGAATTTCTGCGGGAATGTGTGCCGACGCCAAATGCAAATCGCCGTAAATCACAAAGATCAAACTCTGCGGATGAGCCTTGGTCAGTTCAGCAATTTTTTTACCAGCAAAAACATCCCGCGATTTCAATGTCGTGGCATTTCGCTTTGCGAAGGACTTATTAAGACCATACACGGAAATCTTATGTTTCTGAGCATGACGCAAAAGGGGGCGATAGTGCTCCCATGGAAAACCCCAGCGGGTTTCCCATTTGATGGCTTTTAAGAAATCCTTTTCGGACATCTTGCCTTGCATAAATTTATCAATTTTCGGCTGGTCAGCAGCATCAAAAAATTCCACAGCCAAAACCGTCTTACGTTCCTTAGGAATATTTCTTAAGACACGAAGCTGAGCTTTTTGTGACTGATGAAGAGCATGAAAGTCCCCCATGAGAACCACTTGAGAATTTGCAATCTGCTCCCACAAATCCACAGGCGCGGCTGGCTGCCATTTCCGGGCAAATTCACCTTGATAGGTCTTATGATAACGCATCAACTCTGGGGTATCTTCCCCCAGGCGATGACGGACTTGTTTCTCCATTTGCAAATAGAGATCTTTACGAATGCGTATCCACTTCTGTATGTCGTTCAAAGCTGTCTTCCTTGATAGCCCTTCAATTTTTACATAAAATTTATTGATTTCAAACACGAATCTAAGATTGAATAAGGCATGAAACAAACTTCGAACAAAAACGTCTTCCTTACTGTCGCTCTTTTGGCAACTTTGATCGCGATAGGCTGCCATGCTTTTCTGACTCAACACTTTTATGCGGTTAAGTTCGGGACTTTGACTGGAACCTCTTTCTGTAATGTCAGCGCAACATTTAATTGCGACACAGTGACAGCCAGCAAGTTTGCTTCATTCCTGGGAATCCCCGTTGCACTTTGGGGCTTGGTAACAAATGTTATTTTACTTTTCCTTTTAAGCGTAACTCGTTGGAATCTAACTCAAGATCCAGAGAAAACTTCACGCTATACATTCTTGATGGCAAGCCTGGTCCTTTTGGGTTCAGTTATCATGGGCTTGATTTCCGCGACTGCGATGACAGCATACTGCCTGGTTTGCATCGGTACCTACGTACTTTCAATCATCACTTTCGTCGGCGCACTTAAAGGCGCTGAAAACCTATCAGCTCGCAACCTGACTGAGGATATTAAGGACATTTTCGTAACGGATCGCTGGATCTTAGGCTCTTTGATCTGCATCCCGGTCTTCGCCTTTGTTGCAAACCTAATGTACATGGAAAGCCAAGGCTTCGGTGATTTACAAAAAATGACTCAAGACAAAGTACGTTCTTGGATTCCATCACCAGAGCAAAAATTTGATATTGCGAAGGGCCTTGTCCTGCAAACAGGAACAGAACCAGCCGTAATGACGATTGTTGAGTTTGCAGACTTCCTTTGCCCACATTGCAAAGACGCAGCTCCTCCAATTCACGCCTTCGTAAAAGCACACCCAGACGTAAAATTGGTTTTCAAACCATTCCCACTTGATCCAACTTGCAACCCTGCGATGCAAGGGAGCGGCGGAGATGGCGTACGCTGCGGACTGGCAGCTTCCGTCATGTGCTCTGAGCAGATTGCTAAAAAAGGCTGGGAAGCTCATGACTTTGTTTTCGAAAACCAAATGGAGATGTACAAGCTTCAATTGATCGACAAAATGCTTGAGCAAATCGCTACAAAGGTTGGAATTCCTTTAGAAGATCTGAAAAAATGCGTAAACGACCCAGCAACAAAAGAGATGATCTCCTCCATGGCTAAAGAAGGCGGCGATGCTCAAATACAAGGGACACCAACGGTGTTTGTTAACGGAAAGCTTCTCAGCGGCGGCCAATCCAAACCGATCCTAGAAGAAGTTTACAGAACTATTAAAAAGTAATAGAAAACAAAAAAGCCACTTTGAAAGTGGCTTTTTTCATTAAAGACCGACGAGCTCAACCAGCCAGTTTGCTAGCCGCCCGAAGGCATCATCAAAGACAACCACGCTCGTCTGCGCGAGACCATGAACGATATCCAACCAAAACGCCAAAATAACAATCCCCAAGGCCGCTGCACACAGCGCGCGCACCACATAAATCGTAGAACGAGCATCCGCAATACGCAGATCGGTCTGAATTTTTTCAATGGTTTTAAGGATATACTGAAGCTCTTTAAAGTGTTCTTTAAATTTCTCGCGAAGCTCTTGTTGCTTAGCGCGGGTCAAAGAATTAATCCCCGGAAAACCACGTTTAGCTTTGATCGCATAAATCAAATCAATACCGTGATGGATGAACCTCGTGATCTTACCTTTAAAGTCTGGATATTCCGACGGCTCCTCCAAAAAGTCTTTCAACTCTTCGATCGCGCGATCGTATCTTTCGCCCAACACCAATGTCAGAATTTTATAGCGGAAAGACTCAGGACTTCCCAACTCAGAACTATCCACCTTGCCCATATCAAATAGGCCAGCGTCATCGATCTTCTTAATTTCTGATGCCACAGCGGCATTGTCTTTTAATGCTGGAACTGCCATGGATTACTTTTCGGACTTTACTTTCAAACCATAAAGCCTATTTCACGAGATCTTGGTCTAGTCTTAAGCCTTTGGTTTGACGGAATTGTCTCAGGCTGAGAAACTGGATTTAGGGCGACCTAGACTTCATGGAGGAGGGCTATGGACACCGAACAATTCCAGAGCGCGAAATTAGCACATTTAGACTTTGAATTTGAGCAACACCAGCCCAGGGTCGCTCCTATTCCACTTCCCGACGAGCTTCCCAAAAGAGCTGACGTCAGTCATTTACCAAAAGAGATTTTGAAATCATCAACTGTGGAAAACCTTATTTCCCAGAATGAAGATTTGATGGCGCGACTTAAAGTTGCGATTCGCCGACTCTCTTTGCTGGAGAATGAAAATCAACGTCTTAGCGAAGAAAGTGCAAAAGCTCGCCTGTCACAGTCATCCGTAACGGATCAGATTCTTGTTTGGCGCGAAAAAGACAACATGTGGAAACACAAGGTTGACCAAATCGAGCGCGAAAAAGAAATTCAGGCAGAAAAAATGCGTGCCCTCGAGCAAAAAGTCCGAGCGATGACAGCGGATATCGTCCGCCATGAGAAATATCATGATCGCATCAAAACTCAGGTGAAACCCTACATTCAGCAACTGAAAGAATATTCAGCAGCTCAGGATGCTCGTGTTTCAGAACTTGAATCCAGCTTAAATCACAACGAGGCATTACTACGCGACCTTCGCCATCAAGTGATTGAAGTTACCAAGAATGCGCGCTACCAGGTCGAAACTTCTGATAAAAAAGCTCAAGAAATGGTTCAACATTATGAAGACCAGATCGCGAGCATGAGCAAAGAACTTCAGGTCCTCCATCAAGCTCAAGAAGATCTTGAAGTGAAGACCGCAAAACTTCACTCGGCGCTAGAACGCCAAGATACGCTTGAAAATGAGCTGGTTGTTGTTCGTCGTAGCAAAGAGGAAATTCGCCACCGTCTGGAGCAAGAAATCACGCGCCAACAAGAGCGTATGAGCGAGCTTACGCGTCAGAATCAAAAACTAGGTGTTGAGCATGCCGACTTACAAATCCGCGTGGTGCAAGATCAAGAGTCGATTCAAAAACTGGAAAAAGAAAATCGCCAGTATTTCGAGCAACTCGAAAGTCTTCGTTATATGTGGAATGCTAAAAACGAAGAAAATGAAAAACTCAAGGCTGCAGCCGCTGCTTTGGAGCGCTTGAACCTTGAGTTAAGTCAGAAATTAAACGATATGCGTAAACAGGAATAACTTCCGCCGTCGCTACGGCGACGGACCTAGAAACTTTGTAGAGCGCCTTCAATACTTTCATGAACTTCCAGCGCCGGGCACTGAGAAAATGCAAAAAGGCGCTGGAAATCTGGATTCAATCCCGCGATTTTTACATTCAATTGCTTGGTTTCATTCATTTCATTTAACAGCCCGAAAAATGACTGAATCCCCGAGGATCCGACGAAATTTAAATTCTTCATGCAAAAGACGACTTTTTTGTCGGCGAAAGCAGTTAAGCAGGCTTTTTTGAATGATTGAGCTTTTTCGATCTCAATGCGGCCGCTCAAAGAAATAATAGTAATATCCCCGTCTAAAACGAGTTTCAAATCCATGAAATAGTCCCTTCTTCTTCACTGATCAGGTTCTAACTTAACGGCGCATTTCCATGCCGTTTTGAGTCCAAATTTCAAGCTCGACAAAGGGCTAAAGACTCCCTACCATAGTTTGGTGCATCTACGTTGGTTCATCTTGTTTTTATCAATATTCCTGTCTTTGGTGACGTCATCCACGGCTTTGGCTATGGATCCGATTCCTACACCAACACCAACCCCGGGGGCATCACCGACAGCACCCGCTGCAAAAATTCAGGGCATAATGCTGAATGCTGATAGCATGTTCCGCGATAACGAGCGCGAAACGGTTGAACTTGAAGGCAATGTACAGATCGTTTATCAAGGGCAACATATCCGCTCCGACAAAGCCGTCGTTCACCTTCGCACTCATCGCGCAGAACTCATGGGCAATGTAGAAATCAGCGACATGAAAAACACGATCGCTGGCTCCCACATCAATCTTGATTACGAAAACAACACCGGCATCATTTACAATGGTTATGTTTCATCGGGTCCCGTGGCGTTTTCTGGAACTGTTTTAGAAAAAACCGGCGATCAGGAATTTATCGTTAGTAACGCCGACTATACGACTTGTACAAACTGTCCCGCTTCCTGGAGTTTTTCGGGATCGACAGTTCGCGCTGAAATGGGTGGCTATGCTTACATCAAGAATGCGATCTTAAGAGTTTCTGATATTCCCGTCTTCTGGTTTCCTTACCTGGTTGTTCCCTTAAAGAGTGACCGTCAAACAGGTCTTTTGACTCCCGGCTTCGAGTTGTCTGATAACGGGGGTTTTACATTCTACCAACCGTATTTCTGGGCAATTTCTCGTAACACCGATGCCACGATCACTCTTAAGAACTACGAAAAGCGTGGTCTTAAAGGAATGCTCGAGTACCGCTATGCTTTGAACGAAGACAGTGGCGGTATTTTAAATACAGCCACACTTTACGATAGCGCTTTCGGTCACGATTCGCGCCTTAATGACTATCGCTCCCCGGCCGATAAAAATACGCCGCTTGAGCGTTGGTATGTTAAATACGATCACTACCAAACGATGCCCAACGATTATGTTCACCGTGCCAGCGTAAACCTGGCGAGTGACCTTCAATATCCAAAAGATTTCCCTCTGGAAACGATGAATCACGGTGACTCGGCGATGGAAAGTCGTGTGTCGGTGACAAAAAATACCAAAGATACTCACACCAGTGTCGATACGTCTTACTATTACAATATTTTACAAGCGGATCCTTTGGCTGGAAATGAAGATGCCGTTCACCGCTTGCCGGAAATCCGCTGGTCGCAGGTTGAAAAAAACATTGGCGAGACAAATTTCGTTTACACAATTAATTTGGACTATGTGAATTTCGCACGCAGTGGACAGGCCTATGACGACATGGTTTATGGTGTCGATGCGAACGGAAACAAAATCCGCTATGTCGACAGCACCTGCGGAACTCCCCAATGGTCAGACACTCCTGGTTGTCAAAAAAAGTACGACGGCAATTATGACCCATCAACAGATCTTATTCGTACCGGTCAACGTTTGGATTTCTTGCCGACACTTTCTTATCCGATCAAAGTGTCTGACGGTATCGACGTCCTACCACGAGTAAGCTACCGCGAGACACATTATAATTTCGAAGTCAGCGATCAAAAAAATTACGTGCGCAGATACGCCCGCACCGAGCTTACCGGTCGCATGGATTTCAGTCGTATTTACGGCGATCAAGTGGACTCTAAAGCCACTCGCTTTAAACACGAAATTATTCCTGAGATTTCTTACACCAATATTCCTTGGATTGATCAAGGGACGCATCCTTTTTATGGCCAAGGTAAAGTGAATGATGCGCCCTACACTTCGACTGATTCCATCTCCGACTTGGACTTAGCATCTGATTACGGCTTGCAGTTCGACTATACGGACCGCGTGTATGATCGAAATCTGGTAACATTTGCCTTAACGAATAAAATCATCCGAAAAACCTGGCTGAGTGACCGTCCCGAATATCAACAGATCGGTTACTTGAAACTCGCGCAATCCTATGACGGCACTCAAAACAACAAAGCGCAGGGTGAGCCCTGGTCTGACTTAAGTGCGACGCTGGATGTGCGTTTAGCGCGCTTCCAGACATATTCTATCTTCAATTACTATCCTTATCACGGCGTCACCAACGCCTCTTCACGAGTGCGTGTCTTGAATGATATGGGTCAATTCGCACAAGTCGCTTTAACCAAGCAGTACAAAATTTCTCCAGGCAAACCCGTGGACCCAACAACGCGCACCGAAGACTGGGCTTTCTCCGCCGGCTTTATTTCTCGTTATGTGAATCTAATGGGTCGCTTGGTTTACGATGCGAATGCGCGCGGAAGTACTGATAATCCAAAGTCTTGGGCCTACATCGCTCAATTTAAACCGCCCGGCGATTGTTGGATGATCACATTGATTCAAGACCAAGTTACCGGTGGTGACACCAACTTGCGCCTTAGTGCCGAGTTCAACTTCGACGGAACACCAAAACCACCAATGCCACCAGAAGCCTTGGACCAATTCGGTTTCTAGAAAATTTATGTTACATCGTCTATGATGGTGACTTCCCCAAATCGAGTAACGAAGGCCCAATGGACCTCGACCAGGCAATTGAATCGCGCGGCTAAAAACACAGCGGCTCCTTTTAAGCGAAATTTTTGTCGCGGCGATATTCGTGCATTGTAAAATGTTGTTTGATTGGCCGTCTTAACTTCGACCATTAAAAGATTTCTTCGGTCAGGAGTTCGAAAGAGCAAATCGATCTCCGCGAACGGCGTTTTCACACGCCGTTTAAGTAACTGATAATTTCGATTGATATAGTACTTGGAGACAAATTCTTCAGACTGAACTCCGCGTTCGTGAGCCCAGTAAGCTTTTTTAACGGACGTATTCTTTAACTCCGGCGAAGGACTTGCGGTGATGATCACACGGTCCGTGCTCGACGATGGATTGTTTGTGCACTGGTGTTGAGTAACCTTTGTGTCCTTCGAAGCCATAAACTGGAAATTTCACTCCCAAATCTTTCATCAAGTTGTCACGAGTTACCTTCGCAACAATCGATGCCGCAGAAATCGGAGCCACACGCAAATCACCTTTGATCACGGTTGTTTGATGAAAGCCATTCAGATTCGGGATCTTTTGATTTCCATCAACCAATACATGCCCCGAAGTCACACCCAGTGCTTCAATCGCGCGCTTCATCGCAAGCAAAGATGCCTGCAAGATATTCAGTTCATCGATCTCTTCGACACTTGCAGAGCCGATGCCGACTTTATGTTTTTCTTTAATAAGTTTCGCGAGCTCTTCACGACGCTCTTCGGACAAAAGCTTTGAATCCGTCACCAGATCCTGCAGATCTTCCGACTCAAAAATTACCGCAGCCGCATACACGGGGCCCGCCAGACAACCGCGACCTACTTCATCAACGCCAATTACCGGAGTGGGAGAAAAATCTCTCCATTCCACTTTTGGAAGATCCAGATTCTTTTTAGGCTTCGTCGCCTTTTTTGCCTTAACCACAGTCACAGACTTCGCAGATTTCCCTGCCGCCGCATACTTGATCGCTGGACGTTTTGCCTTTGCAGCTTTCAACGTCTTCTTAGATTTTGCTGATTTAGTTTTTGCCATGGCTGTCTTATCCCGCTGCTCAATGCTTAAAAAGTTAAAGCACGGTGATTTTAGACAGAGCCGATTTAGCTGGTCACTTCAAAACAGTCTGCGCAAAAAACAAAAAATCCCAGGAAGGGATTTTTTCGCGCCAGCCCCCAAGGGGTTGAAGGCAGGAGCCTGAAACAAAAAAACCTGACTCGTTAGAATCAGGTTTTTTGAAATTTCATTTATAGAAATTTAAATCAGAACTACTCAGCTGCAGTTGCAGATTGAGTTACCAATTCAGATTCAATTTTCGCAGCTTTACCAGAAAGTTTGCGAAGGAAGTAAAGTTTAGAACGACGTACTTTACCTACGTTAACCAATTCAACTTTATCCAAAGCTGGAGAGTTGAACGGGAAAGTTCTTTCAACGCCAACACCTGCAGAGATTTTACGAACTGTGAAAGATTTCGCAGCGCCCGCACCTTGGATTTTAGTTACGATACCTTTGTAAAGCTGAACGCGTTCTTTTTCGCCTTCTTTTACTTTTACGTATACGTTAACAGTGTCTCCAGAATCGAAAGCTTGGATGCTTTTGTTAGCAGCCTTGATGCTTACGCGACGAACTAGGTTCGTTTCTTTAACATCAGATTTAGCTTTTACAGTCTTAGTTTTAACAGTCTTTTTTGCAGCTTTAGCCATTGCTTAGTCCCTTATGCCAATCAGATTTTCAAAAAGTAAAACAAGGGTCTACCATGGACCCATTACGCGGTCAAGACAGATACTTACTGCCGATCTCACAGAGAGATGGCGGTAGTCCTGGGGCGGAGCCCCTCGGATGCTTTCTAAAACGCCGGAGCAGGATCTTAGAAGCTCTGTAGTCATGCCGTTGCCAGTACCAAATAACATGAATACGGGCTTTTTTTCTACGTGCATTTCGTGACGCAGCTCGCTAAACGAGTATTTTTTCAAGCCCTCATCTCGAGCTGAAGTCGAAATAAGTAGGGTCTCAGGTGTATTCCAGTCTTCCAGAGCCTTTTCAACGCTCTCAATCGCTTTAACCGTCCCTAGCGCCGTTTTTCTCATCGGGTTGAACTTGGAACCTTGCCCCGTTCTCCAGTGATCCAGAACGCGGTCTACGAACATTAGCTGCTCTTGCATCGGATGGATAATGTAATATTTTTCCACTCCGAAAGTTTGAGCCGCTCTCGCAATGTCATGAATATCGAAATTCGTGATGTTAGTCGCGACCGTTTTGTTCTGACGGTCGCGAACCGGGTAATGAACCAGGCCGATTGCCAGACGTGGAACATAGACAGAGTTTTCAGCCATTGAAGTCTTCCTCACTGAGTGCAGCAAGCCCCAAAGACTGGCGCTCCTGCTCAGACAAATTCATCCAAAATTTTTTAAGCTCTTTTAGCGGAGCTTCTTTTTTCTTTTTCTTAAGCAAGCGATACTGCTCGTTCTCTTTTTCCAGGTACGCTTGAAATAAATCGGGCCGCTTAACTAAAGTGACCAAAGCCGAAACTTTGTCCTTCCACTCCCCGATCAATTTGTGATTCCCACCCAATAAAACTTCCGGAACCGCCATACCTAGAAATTCACGCGGGCGAGTAAAGTTTGGATGTTCCAGCAGCCCCCCAGAACCCTCGGAGAAGCTATCTTTATCAGAGCTTTCATTATGCCCCAGAACTCCGGGAATAAAGCGCGATAACGCATCCACCACGACCAATGCGCCCAGCTCCCCGCCTGACAAGACGTAATCCCCAATGGAGATCTCTTCATCGACGTAAGAGTTTATAATGCGTTGATCGATCCCGCCGTATCGACCACAGATCAGAACCAGATGTTCTTCTTTGGCCAGTACACGGGCCTTTTCATCAGTGAGCACTTCTCCTTGCGGAGACATATAGATCACCTTTGAATTTTTATGTTTCACTTTTTGAATAGTTTTTTCCAATGTCTCTGCCAGCATGATCATGCCGTCGCCACCACCGAAGGGACGATCATCCACAGTTTTGTGGCGATCTGCCGCGAACTCACGAGGTGAGTGAGTTGCAACGGCCAGTCGATCACTCTTTAGAGCCTGCCCCAGAACGCCGTAAGATACGGCGTTCTCAATCATCTCTGGGAAAAGAGTGATCACATCGACTTTGAGCATTTACGCGTTCTCTAGGTCGAACAAGCCTTCTGGTAGGTCCATCACCACAGCTTGGTGTTTGAAATCGATTTTTTTGATGAAGGCATCAACGAAAGGAACTTCAACTTTTTTGCCGTTCGCTTCCACGACCAAAAGATCTTGAACACCATTGCTGGAAAAATCCACGATCTCGCCCAGAATATTTTGTTCAGTGTCTTTCAATTTGAAATTTTTGATTTCAGCAAGATAGATAGTCTCGCCAGGTTTAGAAACCATCAGGTCTTCTTCGATCAAGAATTCCATGTGCTCAACACCTTCAGCGGCCGTGCGATCTGCGATCTCAGCGGCTTTCACGATCAAACCTTTTTTGAACGGTTTGGTGCGCTCAACAGTGTATTCGTTTGTAGAACCATCTTTACCTTGAAGAACGAATTTCTTCATACGTTTTGCCCAAGCGATCTCGCCTGAGAAAATAAGAACATAAAGATCACCCTTCAAACCATGGGCTTCTCTGACTTTTCCAACCAATTTCATAAGTACCTCAAGAAACAGAAAGGGGTTGTGTAACACAACCCCTTCCCTAAGAATCTAAAATTTAATATGTCTGAATACTATTCAACGATATCCAAGTGATAGCGTTTATTCAGTTTAGTACCTGCCGCGCGGATGATTGTTCTCATCGCAGCTGCAGTTTTACCTTGTTTACCGATAACCTTACCAAGATCTTCTTTATCTACTTTAAGAGCAAGTAGAGTCGTTTGCTGACCTGGAATTTCATCCACTTCAACATTCTCAGGCTTATCAACAAGGGACTTCGCCATGAATTCAACGAGGTCTTTCAAGCTATCCATATTACCCCCAACAGCAGTTATCTAAGTGATATTTTATCGCATATCACTCAGATGCCAACTATTTATTTACCTTGGGCCAACTTAATAACGTGTTTCACACGGTCAGTAGGTTGTGCACCTTTTTTGATCCAAGCATCTACTTTTGCTAGATCTAGATCGACTTTTTTGTCGTTACCGCGTGGAGTTGGATTGTAAACACCAAGGATCTCAAGGAATTTACCAGTAACATAGCGACGAGAATCCGCAACAGTGATGCGGTATTTAGGATCATGCTTAGCGCCCATACGAGCCAAACGAATTACAACTGCCATTTTTCTAAACCTCTTGTTCAAAACAGTAAGCTCAAGTGTGTACTGTGTTTAAAATAAAATATCAAGCCTTAAAATGGGAACTTCATCCCACCACGACCCATGCCCATTTTCATCATCCCGCTCATCATCTTCTTAGCGTCCTCAAACTGCTTAATCAGCTTGTTTACGTCAGAAACCTGAGTCCCCGAACCGTTAGCAATACGCGTACGGCGCGAAGCGTTAAGAATCTTATGGTTATTACGTTCTTGGATCGTCATCGAACGAATGATCGCCTCAATTTTTTTAATCTCATTATCCGGAGGGGTCATATTTTTAAGCTGTTTTGAAATCTCACCCATGCCCGGTAAAAATTTCAAGATAGTCTCAAAGCCACCCATCTTTTTAAGCTGCTGAATCTGCCCCAGGAAGTCATCCAGGGTAAATTCATTCTTCATCATCTTCTTAGCAGACTCGCGAGCCGCCTTTTCGTCCATCACCTCAGCGGCTTTTTCCACCAAAGAAAGAACGTCACCCATATCCAGAATACGACCTGCCAGACGATCCGGATGAAACACTTCAAGAGCATTCACCTTCTCGCCCACCCCCAGGAATTTAATAGGGATGCCAGTAACCTCACGAATTGACAAGGCAGCACCACCACGGGCGTCACCGTCTACTTTAGTAAGAACAAGACCGGTCAGATTTAAACGCTTGTGGAAGCCCTCTGCGACGTTCACGGACTGCTGCCCCAGCATGGCATCCGCAACCAACAAGATTTCTTGTGGAGCCCAGATGTCTTTCAGGCGACCTAGCTCACCCATTAATTCATCATCAACCTGCAAACGACCGGCAGTATCGACGATAACTACGTCGATCATATTGTCTTTTGCCCATTGTTTGGATTTTTCCAGAATCTCTTCTGGTTTCATTCCAATGGGAGTTGGAAATGTTGGGATGTTGTTTTGTTTACCCAATGTTTGAAGCTGATCGATCGCCGCAGGACGATAGATATCCGCTGGAATCAAACCTGGCTTTTTGCCTAATTTCTGACGGATATAAAGAGCCAATTTCGCAGAGGATGTGGTTTTACCCGCACCTTGCAAACCCACCATGAAAATAACACTTGGGTTTTCACGCACATTGATATCAACGGCGCCGCCACCCAAGGTTTGCACCAATTCATCATGCACGATTTTTACGAATTGCTGACCTGGGTTTACGTTCTGAAGAACATCCGCACCCAGTGCTTTGGTTTTTACGCGATCAACAAAGTTTTTTACGACTTTAAAATTCACGTCAGCTTCCAGGAAGCTTAAACGGATCTCTTTGATAACATCTTCGATGTTGGCTTCCGTGATCTTGTTTTGACCACGAACCTTTTTAAGGGACGCCATAATTTTATCAGATAAGTTTTCAAACATCGTATTTCTCCGAATGATCGAATTAATTAACCCAAGAGACGCTGATTCACAAAGAACTCAGTTTTACAATCAGCGTCAACTTGTCGAAATCACGCTACCAACGCTGGAATGACCCGCGTTTGAGGCTAAAATTTGCCAGGCCATAGAACACAATAAATCCCAGAACCGAAACCGGCACTGCGACTTCCATCCCCACGTCACTGACTCCAATCACGCCGTAACGAAGACCATTGATCAAATAAAGCAACGGGTTCATTTTTGAAAGCATCTGCCAGAATGGATGCAAGTGATCGATAGACAAGAACACCCCCCCTAAATATGTCAGAGGTAACAAAATGAATGCCGAAAATGCTGAAAGCTGATCAAACGTTGTCGCCCAGAATGCGACGGAAATTCCCAACAGAGCGAAAATCAATCCCGCAACAATAACGAAGAAAATCGCATACAGCGGATGAGCAATCGTTAGAATCTCGCCCTGCTGATACCAACAGAAAACGGAGCCTACGATATAAGTAATCAGCGCCACGATAAAGCCGCGAACTAAGGCTGCAAGACTCATGGCCCAGATAATTTCCTGATTACTGATCGGAGCCACGCGCAGATCTTCCAGGTCGCCTGAAAACTTCGACGAAACAATCGAAGAAGACGAATTCTGGAAAGCATTATTCATCAAGCCCATCATCATCAAACCAGGGATCAAGAATGAAAGATACTTTACACCTTGATGAGTCGGCATCGTGGCACCCAACGACACCCCGAAAATAAGCAAATACAGGAATGATGAAACAAAAGGTGTGACGATCGTTTGCACAATCACTTTTAAAAAGCGCGCAATTTCACGGCGAAAAAGAGCGATAAATGGAATCATCATTTGCTCACCACCTTCATAAAGGCTTCTTCCAAATTACCTTCTTCGATTTTCACGTCTTTGATTATATTTACGGGCACTTTGATTTCGCTTAGGAACTCACCCATTAATTTTCCAGGCGGCACCATGAACATGAACTCCAGGCCCTCCTGGAAGAACAGATACTGAGTATCGAATGCAAAAGATTCGGACAAAGTTAAACGAATTTTCTTTTGTGTGTATTTACGAACCAGCTCCTTGGTTTCACCCAAGGCTTCCAGATGCCCTAGATTGATGATACCGATACGATCACAAAGTTGTTCGGCCTCTTCCAGATAATGGGTCGTTAAAAGAATCGACATGCCCTCTTTGCGGAGCTCTTGTACGAACTGCCACAAGGTTTCACGCAAACCAATATCCACACCCGCCGTCGGCTCATCCAGCAAAAGCAAGCGAGGTGTGTGCACCAGGGCTTTAGCGATCATCAGACGACGTTTCATACCACCGGAGAGCTGTTTAACTTTCTTGTGGCGATGTTCATAAAGGGAAAGCTTATGTAACAGAAAATCAATACGGTCTTTGTTATTACGAATTCCGTAATAGCCCGACTGAAAATTCAAAATTTCATCAACGCTGAAAAATCCTGAAGTAATGACTTCCTGATGTACGACACCCAATTGTTGTTTCGTAAAACGCGGGCTTGCCACCACGTTTTGACCAAACACTTCAACCACACCACTTGAAGGTTCTTCCAGAGTTGTGATTGTCGAGATGATTGTGGTTTTACCAGCTCCATTCGGCCCCAGAAGACCAAAGATCTCCCCTGGTTTTACATCGAAACTCACACCCTTGACGGCCTCTTGGCCGCCTGGATATTTCTTTTTCAGATTATCAATTTTTAAAGGCAACATTAACGAGCTCTCGAAATACTTGTTTGGAATTCCACATCTGGATTTTCACGTTTCAGCCAGTTCAAATCCCACTCTTGATTCACCAACACCACCGGATTACCGATAAGGTCTTCCGCCATATTCGCGCCACCTTTAAGATGAGTAACCGCTTTGCCATCTGCAGTCCGCGGCCAACGGCACACGCTGTATGGCAGACGATTCAGTTTCACTTCCAAGTTGTACTCATCTTGAAGCCTGTGCATAAGAACTTCGAATTGAAGTTCACCGACCGCCCCGATGATCGGGTCTTGTGGACCAATGTGGGGTTCGATGAAGAGTTGGATCGCACCTTCTTCGGACAAGTGCTTCAAGGCTTCTTGAAGTTTTTGACGTTTCAAAGCATCGCGAACAGACAAACGACCAAACAACTCGGGTGCAAATTTCGGAATGTCTTCAAATTGCACTTTTCCAGAGGAAGAAACGCAATCCCCGATCGCAAAGTTTCCTGTATCGCCGACCCCAACGATGTCACCAGCGTACGCTTCATCAACAGTTTCTTTGTCGGCCGCAACGAATTGCGACGAGTATGAAAGACGAAGCTCACGCTCCAAACGATTGTGTTGCACTTTCATGCCACGTTCGAACTTACCGGAGCAAATACGAATAAAGGCAATACGGTCACGGTGACGACGATCCATATTGGCTTGAATCTTAAATACGAACCCTGTGAATTTTGCATCCAAAGGATCCATCTTTTGATCGTCTTTAGTTACGCGTGCCTGAGGTCCCGGAGCGTACTTGGTAAAGAACTGAAGGAATGTATCCACCCCGAAATTTTGTTTCGCAGAACCGAATGTCACTGGTGAAATTTGGCCTGTCAGGAATTCGTTTACATCAAATGGTGGGAGCGCACTCTCGATCAAATCCAGCTCTTCCAAAACTTGGTCTGCGGATTCCTTATCCAGATAGTTATAAAGAATTTGGTCGTCTTTGCCTTTTACGAATGGAATTTTTTGATAATCTTCCACTTCCTCACGGCGTTGATCGTAAATCCAGATTTCTTGAGTCAGACGATTGTAAATACCACGGAAGCGCTGACCAATACCCAAAGGCCAAGTCACCGGATAACATTGCATGTTCAAAGTTTTTTCAACTTCGTCAATCAATGTCAGAGGATCTTTACCTTCACGGTCGAGCTTATTTACGAATGTGAAAATAGGAATTTTGCGTAAACGACAAACTTCGTAAAGCTTCTTTGTACGTTCTTCCACACCCTTGGCAACGTCGATCAACATCGCCGCAGAATCCACAGCCATCAATACGCGGTAAGTATCCTCAGAGAAATCTTTATGTCCCGGAGTATCCAGCAGATTCACACGCAGATCATTATAATCAAACGTCATTACAGATGACGTGATCGAGATACCCTTTTGTCTTTCCAGCTCCATCCAGTCAGATGTCACAGCTTTAGAACCTGATTTACCTTTAACCTCGCCGGTTTCGTGGATCACGCCCCCGTGATAAAGTAGTTTTTCCGTCAGCGTGGTTTTACCAGCATCGGGATGCGAGATGATCGCAAAGGTACGGCGTCTTTGAATTTCTTTTTGAATCTGAGGTGTCGCTAACATACTTAAACCTTTAAATTGACTGTAAAAATCCGTTTTATTCGATCACACCCAGAGGGGCAAGGGAATCCCCTCCCGGGATGGAATTAACGCCCGCTGTCTTTTTACCTCTTGCGCGAGGGACCACCGGGGCATTATAACTCTCTTCGAACTAACAACTCCCCCTGGTTTGGAACCGGATAGGGACAACTGAAGGTGATAATATGACGACCGAAAATGCTCCAAAGCATTATGTTACGACTTTTTATAGCTTCCAAAAAATCGCAAATCCCGAACAAGTTAAATTAGATCTGGAAACCAAGGCTGAAGAGCTGAATGTGAAAGGTCTGATCATTTTAGGAACTGAAGGTTATAACTCCACGGTGTCAGCAGTTACCGCAGAATCTTTTGAAGCATGGAAGCAGTTCGTTCGCGAATATTTCCACAAGCCGACTCAGTTCTATAAAGATTCTTATTCTGACAAAGCTCCCTTCCGCCGCTTCAAAGTTAAAATCCGCGAAGAGATCGTGACGACAGGTATTCCTGAAATGCAACCGCCAGAAGGCGTGAACCATCATTTGACTCCGACTGAATGGAACAAAGTGATGAAGGAAGAATCTGATTACGTGATGATCGACACCCGCAACTGGTACGAGTACAAAATCGGCACCTTCAAGGGCGCTTTGAATCCAAATATCGAAAAATTCACAGACTTCCCCCAATACATCGAGGCTCAAGGAATTCCTAAGGACAAGAAGATGTTAATCTTCTGCACCGGCGGCATCCGTTGCGAAAAAGGCATTTTGGAACTTCAAGACAAAGGTTACGACAACGTATTCCAACTTGAAGGCGGGATTTTAAATTATTTAAATGAGTATCCAAACGATCAATACGAAGGCGAGTGTTTCGTATTCGACCACCGAGTGGCTGTTGATCAAGATTTGAAACCTTCGACAAAATACGGCTTGTGCCCTCACTGCGGCCAGCCATCTGAAATCAAAATTCAATGCTTACGTTGTGATGAACCGGGCATGGTTTGCGTGAATTGCTTTGAACTTGAGTTTAAAAAAGACACTTGTTCCAGAAACTGCGCTCACGGTCTGAAACTTCACCCTGGCAAAAAAGCTCGTAAGCAAATCGTTCCATTCAATATTGAAAAAATGAAGGCCGAAGGTATTAGTGACATTCCCACCATCCGTGTCAGCAAAACCAAAGTTGTTCAACTGAACGACAAAGGTGAAGCACAAACAGTTTCCACGAAAGAATAGTTTGTGTCGTCTGCGCTTAACTTTTATGAAAGCGCAGACTTTTCTTAATCACTCGGTCCACCATTTTGGTGGACATGAATTTCATAAATCCAGCCTGTAGCTTGATATTTTTACCCACAAGATAATTAACACGGGGAATTCGACTTTGAATGGCATGCAAAATCGCCATCGTCACATTTTGCACCGGCACTGCGTCCTTTGCAGTCTCGATAACACCTTCACGCAGAGCGGACAGCATTGCGCCGTAAACCTCGCGTACTTCAGGGGCAAGCTTTTTTGCAGCTTCGTCTGCAGCATCAATGGATTTCGACCAGATTTCCGTACGGATGGGGCCCGCTTCAATAAGAGATACATGCACCCCCAGAGGGGCCGTTTCGCGACGTAAACTGTCCGTAAAAGCTTTCACTGCAAATTTGGAAGTCGAGTACGGCCCCATAAAAGGCGCAGCAACTCGCCCACTGATGGAGCCCATATTAATCACGCGACCTTTGGTTTGACGAATTAGTGGTAAAAAGACACTCGTCATTTCGACCATGCCAAAAAGATTCACATCAAATACTTTTTTCCATTCCTCGATGCTCAGGCCCTCTATCGGCCCACCGAAGGCAATTCCGGCGTTATTTACCAGAATCAATTCCTGATTTTTGTTCATCTCGCTTTGAACAATTTTGAACGCCTTTTCGATATCATGCGCGTTGGTGACATCAAGCTTAAGCACCGTGAGTAAGCCGCCAAAATCCTCGGTCAACCTGTCCAGTGATTCAGGCTTGCGGACTCCCGCCCAAACCTTGTAGCCCTTTTCACAAAGGGTTCTGGTAAGATCAAATCCAATTCCTGTTGAAGCGCCCGTGATCAAAACTTGTTTCAAAAAGTTCTCCTTTTAGAACATACCCTTGCTGACCAGTTCTTTCAGCCAACTATCAGTCACCATCAGCGAGTTCTTAGAAAACTCGGACTGGACGTGAGCACGATATTTCGGGTCGAAACCAATTGATTTTGCGTCTATACCAGCATCTTGCAGGAATTTTTGCATTTCTTGAACTTGCTCTTCAACATTCAGACTTTGATTTTCCGTCAGACTTTTTTCCATCTGCTCACAGAAGTTCATCGCTGCATTGTCATTGGCAAGCTGCGGGTTCAACGCCACGGCCTTTGCAAACATATGCAGATTGTAGGACTTTTGGACCACCTGATTCATCTCTTGTGTGTTATTGCGAAGGAAATTCGCTGCCCGGTAAGCTTCTTTGTAAAACTCTGCTTTTTGAAACAAACTATCGTCGCCTTGGGCGTTTTGCGAAAGCTGAATCATCTCTTTTACACCCGGCGCGCGAAACACGTATCGCAAAAAGGGAGCAACCGATTCCAGTACGGGATCTTTTTGTGGCTTAACAATGGAATCCAGGAATTTAACTGCGGTTCTGTCGGTTCGCTTGGGAAAGAAACCACTCTCCCCGGCACGGGCAAGATCGCGGCATGCTGAAACAACTGGCGCATCAGGATTAGCGAGATCGTTTAAGATCACGTACATATCCATTTTGGTGGTTTGATGATGAGTTTTCGTTTCAGTTTGGGCAGACAGCTCTTGTGTCGCCTGCTTTTCTTCGACGGCATAAGTGTCTTCGATTTTCGTTGGATGTTTCGCTTCTGCAAGTTGAGCTTTTTCTTCCAATTTACTCGCTGACGAATCCAAAACTTGTTTTACTTGGGAAGGTCCCGGAAGCTTTGTTAGGAGCCATACTCCCAAAATTCCAAAAACGACGATGACGGATGAAACGCAAATTGCTGTGATTTTAAGAAGTTTTTTCCAATTCATGCCTTCAACTAGAGCACAATCGCCTTGGATGAGCAAATTAGAGGCAATGATACGAGGAGCCATTTCATAAATTAACAAATGAGTGATTGACCCAGGGTGGTTAAGTGACTACAACTAACTGCTCAGACATTCACTTGTCACTGTCGCGGGGTGGAGCAGTCTGGTAGCTCGTCGGGCTCATAACCCGAAGGCCGTAGGTTCAAATCCTGCCCCCGCAACCAATAAAGGCTCCAAGGTAAACCTTGGGGCCTTTTCCATTTTTACAGCTTTGTCTGTTCAATATCAGCATTTACATCTCAATTATCCACACCTAAACTTAAAACATGAAAACATTTATTGTCTTTATTCTTTTGCTCCCAAATCTTGCGATGGCTGCGATGATGAACTGCGATTTTAGTTTCTATGGAGCTCCGGCAGGAACTGTTCGCATGGAACTTTCCCCTGAAGGCGTTCCAGCTGATCACGCATCAGTCGCTCTTTTTCAAACTCCTGCGAAGGACGCTCCGGTTACGGCGCTGACACCGGAGAGTGGCGAATTATTGAATGTGATCTTCTTTAAAGACGATCCTCAAAATGAAATTCATATGAAGGTTCAGCTGCCCGTCGCAAATGGTCCCATGAAATCCAAACTAATCAATCCCTCCATGTCTGGACCGACGCGCGAAATTCCAGGAACCTGCAAGTTTTAAATTTTGGAGAACGCATGAAAAGATTTTTAGCGACCTATATGGGATCTCCGAACTCCTCCAAAAAGGCTGAGTGGGACAAACTCCCCGAAGAAAAAAGAAAGTCCTTAGAAAAAGCTGGCATGGAAGCTTGGCAAAAATGGGGACAAGAGCATCACAAAGAGATCGTGGATATGGGCACTCCCATCGGCAAAACGAAATTAGCCAATAAAGATGGCGTTTCCGACTCTCACAATATGATCACTGCATTCACAGTTGTCGAAGCTGAATCCCACGAAGCAGCTGCAAAAATGTTTTTGAACCATCCGCATTTCACAATCTTTCCTGGCGAGTCTGTGGAAATCATGGAATGCCTTCCGATGCCCACACAGAAATAAAGACCCGTCGACACAAACTCCGACTGGAACTTTGTGTCGATACTCATTTGTGTTAGACAAGGTTACATTATAATCCTACCTTTTGACTATCAAAGGAGACTTTATGATGTACGATACTCTTGTAGTTCAATTCACGAAAATGCTCGGCAACCTGAATAATTTCTTAGACAAAAGCGCTCAATTTGCTGATGCAAAAAAGTTCCAACCCGAAGTTCTATTGAACTCTCGCCTGGCGCCGGATCAATTTCCCTTGATGCGTCAGATTCAGATCGCTTGCGACACTGCGAAGCTTGCGTCAGCTCGCTTGACGGGTATTGAAGCTCCTGTCTTTGAAGACAAAGAAACAACTCTTCCTGAAATTAAAGAACGCATTGCAAACACCATCAAATATCTGCAGACGCTGAAGCCTGCGAACTTTGAGCAAGCGAAAACAAAGCAAATCACCAACCCGCGCTGGGAAGGTAAACACATGATGGGTGAAGACTACGCAAATGAGCACGCCATTCCAAACTTCTATTTCCACATGACGACGGCTTACGCGATTCTTCGCCATAACGGCGTAGACCTGGGCAAAAAAGATTTCTTGGGAACACTTTCCCTTAAGTAATCCGCCCCGAATTTATTTCTGGAAATTAAGGCCTCGACTCTAAAGTCGGGGCCGATTTTTGTAAGGTCTCATTTTTGCGCTGATTGAATTGCCGAGTTTCATCGTGGGTGTACGCTGATGTCATGCAAACATCCACACCGATCACAAAAACTCTCCTGACTTCGATCGTTATTCTTTCGTTGGGTCTAGTAAGCCTTTGGGTGCTGTCGCCCTTTATTCCGTCCCTGTTTTGGGCGGCGATGATAACCATCACAACATGGCCTCTTTTAGAAAAACTCACACGCAGAATGGGCGGCCGACGTGGCCTCGCCATCACGATCATGATGATTGCTATGGCAGCACTCGTTATCGCTCCCATAGGAGCTGGCGCGTACATTCTTTTCACTCACGTGGATGACGGCATCGCCTGGTTACGAGAGCTTCCCAACAAACAACTGCCGCCACTGCCTGAATTTGTAACGACAATGCCTTTGGTTGGACCAAAAATCAGTGAAAAGTGGGCCGAGTTTGGAGCTAAAGATCCGACTTACATCACAGAACAGGTTCGTGCGTTTTCTCTGTCTGCCATGAACTATATGGCAACTGCTGCCAAGGAAGCATCACTGTTCTTCGTCTATCTTTTGCTAACTCTGGGGTTGACAGGATTTCTGTATGCCACAGGTGAAACCGCCGCCAATGGAATTCGAAAATTCTTTATTCGCCTCGCGGGAGAACGCGGAGATCACGCCGTCATTTTAGCGGCACAATCCGTAAAAGCCGTCGCTATGGGCATCGTTATCACTGCTGCAATTCAGACAGCATTAGCAGGTATCGGTCTTTTTCTGACAGATGTTCCATTGCCCGGAGTTTTAACCGCAGTGGCTTTTATTCTTTGCATTGCTCAAATTGGTGTCATCATCCCGATGCTGATTGCAGTGGGTTGGCTTTATTTTAAAGATCAAACTGTCGTCGCAACAAGTCTCTTGGTTTGGGCATTGTTCGTCACAGCCATTGATAATTTTATAAGACCCGTTTTAATTCACAAAGGTGCAGATCTTCCTATGATTCTGATTCTTGCGGGGGTCATCGGAGGTTTATTATCTTTCGGACCCATTGGCCTTTTTATTGGACCCGTCATCTTAGCTGTGACTTACCGACTTTTGGAATCCTGGGTGACCGAACAAAGAATTGAGTTGGAGTTAGTCGCGAACATCAAACCGTTGCCACATGCAATAAGGCCAAAAGTCACTCCTCCTTCTAAAGAAAAACCCTTGGATCATTGATCTAAGCTGGGAAAATAGAAATCAAAACATAGGAACTGTGATTAAGCCCATCAAGTTTAATTACCGACTGTTTCTCGATCCGGACAGTGTCTTCAGCATGAATCATCAAATCCTGAACATTCAAGCGCCCCCGCAAACAAAAAATAAAATGAATTCCATCTTCCAGCGACAACTCAGCAATTTCTGAAAGATTCAAGACTTTCATTTCTGCACGCACAGAATCTCTTTTAAAGATGACTCCCAAATCAACAACAGGACCTTCAATAAGCTCAGCTTGAATTTCTGTTTCACCGGCGAATGAAATAACCTGAAGAGGCAATAAATGACTTCCATTCAGGGAAAGTCCCGCCCCCTGAGTCACCATCAACAAACGATCACACCCAGAAAATTTGGAAAATGGATCATTGCTATTAACTTGTGCCGAACTGATTCTCCATGAGAAGTTATCAGGAAATGACGAGCCTTCGGGTCCTAACGCAATTTGCGAAGTCAGACCCTTTCCATTTTTCCAAGGCATAATTTTATAGGAAGCTTTTGGCAAATAAGTGATCATTCCAAAATACTAATTCAGAGACTCGCCTCACGCAAATCTTCTGAAAAAGGAGCCTTCCATAAATGACTCATCTCCGTGCAGAACTGATCAAAACTCCTCGCTGCCACTCCCCGAACTTGCTGATTGCTAGGATGAACCATCGCGGTCATGCCTTCTCTGGCAGCACGATGAAGGCTTAAATAGGCATCAGTCATCCACGAGCTTAACCCTTCTCGCACAAGACGATGCTGGGTCGCTGCCTCGGTCACCGGAACATAGGTCACCCGTCGTCCCAAGGTTCGCGAGATTTTCGCTAAGACATCTTCGTTGCTTAAAGCCTCTGGCCCCGTCAGATCAATCACGCGATTCTCGTACAACCAGGGATTTTCAATCACCTTGATTGCCACATCTGCGATATCGCGCACATCCACATAGGAACTTTTTGCTTCACTTTCAGGCAGAAACAAAGCTCCCTGTCGAATCGACTCCGTATGGCGAGTCACGAAATTCTGCATGAATACATTCGGCCGCAGAATCACCAAAGGAATCTTACTCTCTCGAGCCATCTCTTCGATTTCGCCATGCATCCGGTGAAGTAGAAAATGCGACTCCGTATCCGCTCCCATAATGGAACTTAAGATCATAAATTTAACGCCCGAATTTTTAGCAGCAAGTATCGCATTTTGAGCATAAAGCAACATGGACTCAGAAATCGGCAAAAGCAGAAACAGGACATCGATATCCCTCACTGCCTCTTGTACCAAAGATTTCTGTCCCAAGTCCCATTGCAGATGCCGCACCTCAGGGGTAAAGACTGACTCCTGATGACTAGCAGCAACAAAATGAGCCCGCCTATCATGAAGGCGTCCCACCAACTCACGGCCGATACTTCCGGTGGCACCGGTGACTAATACTTTTTCTTGCATAGGTTCTTATTATCTCGGAAACGCGCCTTATTGGGGAGGTGTATATTAGCAAAGGTCCGCTTGACTCCCCTCTGGTTTCTCGATTTAGTTGGGTGGTGAAATTCTTTACCGAGAACCTCAAGGTTTTTAAAAAAGTTGCCTTTCCTTTATTCATCCTTGTGGTGCTGTCTACTAACATCGACCAGTTTCTAAATATCAAAGTCGAAGACGCTTTACGCGATCCTTTGGGAGCCGCTCCGCAAGTTTATTGGTTTGGATTTTTGTCAGTTATCAGCAGCATCATCTTTCCGATCCTTTTGATGACGACCACTTTGTACGCCATGCAAGTCAGTCGCTTCGTTGAAAGCTTGAACGACTTTTACGCCAAGTACATCAACCAGATTTTTATCGAAACACTTCGCACTTGGGGCAAAACCCTCATGTGGTCCCTGTTGTTCATTGTTCCAGGCATCTGGAAGTATCTTGAGTACAGCCTGGTTCCAATGGTGGTCACAAGCTCCACTCGCTATGACGAAGGCAAGATCGATGCACTAAAAGCCTCTTCGTATGTTTTTAGAAGACACTGGTTTAAAATCATCGGTATTCTTATTTTCTTCCATCTTTTTATTCCACTCCTTTTGGCGAGCGTATTTGATTCCTATCGCTTGCTATGGAAGACCCCCGTGGCAAGTCTTCTTTTAAACTTGCTGGACACTTATTTGCTTATTATTTCAACTCAGCTTTTATTTAATGTATTTCAAGACGAGGTAAGACGACATGACTCTCATGTTTAATTGGAAAGATATCAAATCGCGCGGCAAAGGTTTAACCTTTGATGATGTTCTTATTATCCCGGTACGTTCAGATGTGCGCTCCCGTCGCGACCCCCAATTGACGACGAAAGTAACTCGTAACTTTACAATGGACACTCCCATCATCAGCGCCAACATGGACATGGTGACAGAGTTCGACATGGCCCTGGCGATGCACCAATTGGGTGGCATGGGCATCCTTCACCGCTTCCTTCCAATCGAAGAGCAAGCTGCGCAAGCACGTCGCTTGAAAGAAGCAGGTCTAAAACTTATTTCTGCAAGCGTTGGCGTGGGTGAAGAGTTCAAAACTCGCTCGAAAGCATTGGTTGAAGCCGGCGTGAACATCATCACGATCGACATCGCTCACGGCCACTCCGTGCAAATGATGGAAACGATGAAATGGCTTAAAGATACATATCCAAAAGTTGATTTAATTGCCGGCAACATGGCAACTCCAGATGCAGCTCACGATCTGATCGAAGCTGGCGCTGATGCTATCAAAGTTGGTATCGGACCAGGATCCATGTGCACAACTCGCATCATCACGGGATGTGGAGTTCCTCAATTAACAGCTATCGCTTTATGCGCGGAAGTTGCTGCGTCCCATGATGTTCCTGTGATCGCTGACGGCGGTATCCGTACTTCTGGCGACATGGTCAAGGCATTCGCAGCTGGCGCAAGCACAGTGATGCTTGGATCTATGCTTTCTGGGACAATTGAAACTCCGGGAGAAATTAAAAACGGCAAAAAGCAATATCGCGGCATGGCTTCTAAATCCGCACAAGAATCTTGGCGTGGTGGCGTTCCAGAAGGAATGGCTCCAGAGGGCGAATCAACTCAAGTAAATGTCAAAGGACACGTTAAAGACGTTATCCACGAAGTCACGGGTGGCATTCGTTCCGGCATGAGCTACATCAATGCAACGAGCATTGCTGAGATAAAAGAGAAAGCCCTCTTTATGGAAATGTCTTCCAATGGTATCTCTGAGTCTCGCGCACACGGAGTGAAGTAAAAATGGATTCCAGACCCATAGGGGTATTTGATTCAGGCATCGGGGGCCTCACTGTTCTTAAAGAACTGGCCCTGCAGTTTCCCCAGGAGAATTTTCTCTACCTGGGCGACACCGCACGCCTTCCCTATGGATCCAAATCTGCGCACACCATTCGCAAATACTCAGAGCAAAATATTTCGTTTCTAAAACGACTCGATGTAAAAGCCATCGTGATTGCGTGCAATACAGCCTCCACACAAGTTCCGGAACCAGAGCTTGAGGGGCTTCCAATTTATAACGTGATTGGTCCTGGTGCTCAGCGAGCCATTGAAGTAAGCGAAACCAAACGGATCGGCGTTCTCGGAACCAGAGCGACCATCAACAGCAAAGCCTACAGTCATAAAATTTTAGAGTTAGAACCCACTGCTCAAGTAATTGATCAAGCTTGCCCCCTTTTCGTGCCTTTAGCGGAAGAGGGTTGGGATTCTGATCCGGTCACGAATCTCATTGTGTTCCGATACTTAAGCCAGATCCTTCAACACTCGATTGATACCTTGATTTTGGGATGCACACACTATCCCTTGTTGAAAAATTCAATCGCCCGAGTGACAGGTTCATCCATTGAATTGGTGGACTCTGGCGAGGCCATTGCTCGCTGGTTAAATCGCGACTTTAGCAAAAATCGCTTACAAATGAATTCCAAAGACAACCGTCAGAAGATTGAAATCATGACGACCGATTCTTCAGCACATTTTACCGAGATGGCTCTTAAGATTTTGAAACCCATCAAAGCTGATGAGTTTCGAGTGGTGGACTTGGTTTAGATACAGACTTCTAAAGGAAGTTCCTGAAGATTATACGTGCTCGCCATCGAGTAACCATAGGCCCCGGAATCCAAAACAGCCAAGAAATCTCCCTCTTTAACTTCATCCATTTCATAGTCTTTCAAAAAGAAATCTGAAGATTCGCAGATAGGACCGACGACATCGCACTTGATTTGTTTTGCTGACTTTATCAAAGGCTTGATCAAGTGTTCCGCTTCATAAAGCGAAGGACGAATCAGATGGTTCATTCCCGTATCCACGATGATGAAAGTTTTCGCAGAGGTCTTTTTCACATATTGAACTTGAGTCAATAAAGTTCCAGCGTGAGCGACCAACCAGCGACCCGGCTCTGATTGCAGCTCGCACTTTAGATCCGAAAGAATCTCTTCAGTAATTCCCGCATATTCTTTTAAAAGACGCGCCTCCATCTCCAGATCTTGTTTTTCATAAACAACTCCCAGGCCGCCACCGAAATCAAAACGACGAAGGGTCGGGAAGTCTTTCTGCAGGGCTTTAAACACTTCCTTAAGCTTCATCAAAGCTTCCTGGTAACCAGAAAACTCCAACATTTGAGATCCCAAATGCAAACTCACACCGACGAGCTCCAACGAGTTCGCATATTTTTTCAAACAGGTCGTCAACTCTGGAATCATAGACAGTTCCATACCGAATTTATTATCGCGCAATCCCGTCGCAATATAGGGATGAGTTTGAATACTCACATCAGGATTCAAGCGCAAAGCCACATGAGCTTTTTTGCCCAATTTTTCAGCGATTTCACCGATACGCTCAAGCTCGGGCAAGCTTTCCACGTTGATCTGCAAAACGCCGAGTTGAAGCGCTTCTGTAATTTCATGGCGAGTTTTTCCAACGCCAGAATAAACGATGTCCTCAGGCAGAAAACCACTTTCTAAGGCGCGTTTGATTTCCCCCAAGGAAACAACATCGGCCCCCGCACCAGCTGACTTCAAACATTGCAAAACCTGAGGATTCGGGTTGGCTTTCACGGCGAAATATAAACGCACGCCAGCAAGAGCTTCTGCCATCTGCTTAAAGCGGCTGCGAATGAAATCAAGGTCGTAGACATAGATCGGGCGAATGTAGTTCGCACATAATGAAGATAATTTCTTTTTACCGGGCCCAAAATGAAGCTCATTATTGATGTATTCCACAAAAACCTCGTGCTAACATCATTGCCGAACAAAGGACGTTTGTCATGAAAACTTCTATTTTTACTTACACCTCCAAAGGCATGCCAGTACTGGCTTACGAATTCGGAAACGGCCCGGGTCCCGAACTGCTGATCCTGGGTGGCGTGCATGGCGATGAAATCGAAGGCGTAATCTGTGCTCAAGAACTTCTTAAGCACTTCATGAAATCTTTCGATCACAAATTCACTTTGACTGTGGTCCCTCAGTTCAATCTCGAGGGAGTCATTTACAAAACTCGTGGCAATGGTAACGGTGTTGATTTGAATCGCAACCTGCCAACGAAAGATTGGTCTCCGGAAATCAAGACTCCTCGCTATCATCCGGGACCCAAAGCGGGCAGCGAAACTGAGAACCACGGCTTAATGACTTATCTTGAACAGAAAAAACCAAAACTGGTTCTTTCGCTTCACTCTTGGCAGCCCGTTTTAAACGTCAATGGTGACTGCTACGAGTTTGCAAATGTACTAGCTAAGCATACAGGTTATAAAATCGACGATGACATCGGCTACCCAACTCCGGGCTGCCTTGGCACTTATGCGGGCCTTGAAAGACCGTGCCCGACTTTGACTTACGAAATTGAGCGCGGCCAATCAGCTGAAGACATTATTAAAATCCACGTTCCGGCAATTCTGGACGCTTTGAAAGTTTACGACAAGTAAGGAGACTCCGAGATGCAACAATCTGTTGAACAACTCTATACAGAAATTCAAAATGGCAAACGCGTTGATCAATTGATGGCGAATGACCTTAAAGTGATCTTTGAAGTAATCGAAGGTCTGGATGCAGGCCGCTTGCGCGTAGCTGAAAAAAAAGACAAAACCTGGATTGTGAATGAGTGGGTTAAAAAAGCCATCCTTCTTTATTTCCGCGTTCAGCACATGACCGTGATGCAAGCCGGAGACTTTACTTATTTCGATAAAATCCCAGTAAAAAAATGGTCTGAAGAAGACGGCGTGCGCGTGGTTCCTCACGCATTGGCACGTAAGGGTTCTTTCATCGAAAAAGGTGCAATCTTGATGCCTTCTTACGTAAACATCGGTGCTTACGTGGGTGCTGGCACAATGGTCGACACCTGGGCTACTGTGGGCTCCTGCGCTCAGATCGGTAAAAACGTCCATCTTTCTGGTGGCGTGGGCATCGGTGGAGTTCTTGAACCCGTTCAAGCTTCTCCAGTTATCATTGAAGACAATGCATTTATCGGCAGCCGTTGTATCGTTGTTGAAGGTGCTGTAATCGAAGAAGGCGCGGTTCTTGGAGCGGGCGTTACAATCACGGCGAGCACAAAAATCATCGACGTCACAGGCAACAAACCTGTTGAAAGCAAAGGTCGCGTTCCAGCGAACTCGGTCGTCATTCCAGGAACGCAAATGAAAAAGTTCCCAGCTGGCGAATTCGGCGTTCCTTGCGCATTGATCATTGGTCAGCGCAAACCAAGTACGGATCTTAAGACATCCTTAACCGATGCTTTGAGAGATTTCCAAGTCAGCGTTTAGATTTAAAAGACACCTTAAACTAAAAAGCCCAACACATCGTTGGGCTTTTTTTATTTCACTCGCAAAGCTTCTGAAGGTTGAACATCCGAAGCTGTACGTGCCGGTATGTAAGATCCAAAATAAGCAATCGCGGAACTTACCACAATAACCCCTACAACCAACCACCAGTCCACCAGAGCTGGAATGCTCGTATCGTAAAAAACTTGTGAGGACCACATGTTGATAGGATTTTTTTGTACATACAAGCTGAGCCCTGTGCCCAAAATCGTGCCCATGACAACACCGGCTCCCGAAAGGAAAAAACCCATTTGTGTGAAGATCTTCACAGTTTCTTTCCCTGACAAACCAATCGTTCTAAGAATCGCAATATCACGGCGCTTTTGCGATAACAGCAGCGCCAGTACCGTTAAGATGGAACTTGCCGCAATCATCCCCGCCAAACCTAAAAATACACCAATGGTTAGCTTTTCTAATTTCAAGGCATAAAACAATGCCGAGTTACGATCCATCCAAGTCTCAACCTGCACATCCGTAAACTTCATCAAATCATTTTTAACGCTATCAACGCGGCCTTCGTCAGCAAGCCACATCTCAATACCCATTTTCTTTAAATCCCCGCCACCCAAAGCCTTCAAGGCCTTACCGCGCTGATAAAAAAGATATTGAGAATCCACGTCAGTCAAACTTGTCGTTACCACGCGTTTAATTCGCACTCGTTCAAACTTAGGAGTTTCTCCGGGAGGCAACAACAATCCCGATGGCGAAACCACAGTGATAAAATCACCTTCAAATACACCCAGTGATTGTGCAAGGTCGACACCCAACACAACTTCCCCTTCATCAGGAACATCCTGCGGATCCCAGGTAAATGATGGAGGTCCTCCGCGAGAACTTTGCGGTTTATCTGCATCAAGCTTAGCCAGCTGTGAAATGAAATGCTCAAGACTCGGGCGAGTCACGCCTCGCGCAAAAGCTCCGCGAAATTGACCATCCTGACTACGCAGAATCACATCTTGTGTTTCATAGACATAGGCTTGAGTTGTTGTGTCTTCTTTGATTCTCGAAAATACGGGGTGAGCTTCCAACCCCATTGCGTTTTGCATTCCCGGAACTGTCACATAAAGATGGGGCTCAAGCCCCAAGATACGCTTACGAATGCTGGCATTCATTCCATTCATCACAAACAGGACAACCAAGAAAGCCGTCACGCTAACCGTGATGCCACCAATTGACAAAAACGCAATTCGACGAATCAGTGCGCCGGCCCGTTTTGAGAAGATAAAATGACGAAAGAGATGCCCAACTAGCATCTCTTTATCTTATGGTTTCATTTTAGGGATTCAAGCGTTTTATCGGCTATTTAGCTTTGTCGCTGGCGGGAGCACGCTGCAGAGCTTCTTCTTTACGAACCTCACGCACATTGCTTTCCATAAAGAAGCTTTTTTGCATCGCTTTCAAAGTAACGACAGTCTCATTCATGACTTCAAGCAAACGACGCGAAGCATGCGGAAGCTCCGGCTCCACTTCTTTCATAACAGGCCCCAAAGCATGGGTCATCACGGCCAGATTTTGAGTCATCACAGCCAGGTCTTTTGCGAGCTCTGGATTTTGCTTATTTAACTCCGGCAAAATACGATTGATCTCGGTCGTGGTCGTTGCCAAATTCGTCATCAACACTTCCATAGAATCGTTTTTAGTCGCCTGCTTAGAAAGTTTGATCACCTCTTGGGACATGACCGTCATATTTTTCATTAGTGGATCCATACGGTCAATCACGCGCACGAAACTTTGAGCACGATTTTTATCCGCGAAGGCTTCCACCAACATTTGCATGTTTTCCAAAAGCCCACCCACTCGAGACATCGTCGTGCTGATGTTTCGACTGGAAAGCATCGTCACCACGTCCATCGTTTCATGGGAACCAATCAGACTGTTATTCGCAAGCATCGGAAGCTTTTCTGAACCCACCGTCACCTCAAGGATCTTCTCCCCGATAATAAACGGACGATTCATGGAAACCGAACTGTCCTGACGGATACGCTCTTGGAACTTACTTAAAACATAAAACGTCACTTGGATCTTGTTATCCGCGCGAAGCTCGACGTCTTCAACAGCACCGGCACGAAGACCTGCCATCTGCACCGTCGTCCCTTGATGAAGACCGTCCGCATTCTCAAAAGTCGTCGTATAAAAGACCTTCGAGTCGAACCAACCCTGTTTGATAGCAATACTGATTGCGGTTACAATCACACCCAGGATCGCAAGCCCCACAAACAGTCCAGCAATTCGTTCAAATTTATTGAACTTTACATTCATCATAGATGTACGACTCTCTTCTCTGGATCAACCGGTTGAAAATAAAGCTGTCCATCATCCAAATGAACAATCTGATAATTGAAAAGATTCATAAATTTCTCATCATAAGAACTGATAAAGACGTGCTGTAAACATCCCTCTTTACGCAGCTGATGGATATAATCCACTAACGTGTATACGCTGTCCTGCCCCAAACCGACGCTTGGATCATCCAACAACAACACTTGGGGGCGCATAACCATCGCACGCAACAAGCAGACAAGTTTACGCAAGCGACCCGGGACGTGTGCCGGTCTCTCGTGTGCATACTTCGTCACATCAAAAATCTTAAAGATCTCATCCACGCGAGCCTTTGCATCCGCCGGACTTAAAGTCTTATGATACAAAAGCGGCAACATCATATTATCGAACAACGTTTGATTGTTGATCAAACCACCATAATCAAACGAATAGCCAATTTGCAGTCTATAAGGCAAAAACTCTTCGAAAGACATATCGCAAACGTTGTTGCCATTGATCAAGAACTGACCTGATTGAGGCATTTGCAAACCTGCAAGAATTTGCAGCAAAGAGCTCTTACCGGCGCCTTCTTCAGCCTTTACCCAAAGAATTTCATTCATCGGAAAATCAAATTCAACATTGGTAACGACGGGGTCCTGACCTTCGTGGCAAAAAGAAACGCCTTCAAATTTTAGACTTTCGATTTTCATTAAATGACCCCCAGGTTGCGTAACTGATTTAAATAGAACAAAGCTGTTACAACTAAATTAAAAATAATAACGAAAATGATACTGTTCACAACCGCCTGGGTTGTGACTTGCGGAACTTCGGTGGGACTTTTTTTAACCGACAATCCCTGATAGCAGGAAACGACGAAAATGATCATTCCGCTGAAACTGTTTTTCAGAAGGAAAATCAAAAAGTCATCCATCGCAAACGAAGTCATCAACGACTCAGCATAAAACGCAAAGGGCATATCTTGAATGAACTTCGTCACAAAAAAGCCGCCAATCAAAGCGACGAAATTGAAATAAAAGGCCAGACATAACATGCTGATCACGCCACCCAACACGCGAGGAAAAACGATATAGCTTAAGGGATTGATTCCCATCACTTCTAGGGCTTCAATCTCGCGGTTCGCACGCATATTACCAATCTCGGAAGCCACCGCTGTTCCAGATCGGGCGACCACGACCAGAGCCACTAACAACGGACCGGCTTCACGTAAAATCATCACGATCAAAAACTGACCGATCATCTGCGTTCCGCCGAACATGGAAAGATTTGAAAGGGATTGCAGCACCAAGACACTTCCGGAAGTTAGCGCCAGAACACTTACCAGCGGCAAAGCCTGCCATCCTGTGAAGTAAATTTGCGCCGAAATCACGCGGACGATTTCACGCGCACCTTGCGTTTGATCAAGAATGGTAGCGCGAAGGGAAAGATAAACCATCAGGAGTACACGCCATGTGTACTCCACATTCTTGGTCACAAATCTCCCGAGGGAGTCTATTTGCAAGAGTAACGAATTCATCGAAAATCCCCAGTTTCCTAGGTGATTTATCGGAGAAAATAGAACTTTCGTTTACAAACCAAGGTCTGGTTTTAATAGGCCCACAGAGAATAAAAGAAAGACTTTAATGCCTCAAAAGAGATCTCCACGACCGAAGGCTCGTAACGGCCTCCCACAATGGGATGTTTCTGAATGAAAATGTTCTCCGGAAAGGCAGAACGGAAGGTTTTATAAGAACGATACATGTGCAAGCGCGAGGTCACCAAAAGTATATCTCGGCACTTTAAAGCTTCCACAATCGGCAAACTTTGTTGAGCATTTCCGAAGGTAGTTTCTGATCTACGATCCAACACCACATCATTCTCATTCAAGTTTCCATAAAAAGGCCAAACAGGCATGATCTCGCGCATTCTCGCATTCGAATACACGCCAGAGATCACCAGCTTCTTAACGTTTTGATTTGCCAGCAAATCAAAACCTTCACGCACACGCCCCGCCCCCCCCGTCAAAACCACAGCGCAATCTGCACTCTGTGATTTCGTCCAAGAGATCATCGGTTCTTTTTCGATCTGATGATATTCATGGATAAAGCGCTGAACAATCAGCGCTCCCAGAACAATCAAAATCCAAAAAGTACGCGTGCGTAACAGGGCTTTAGCGGTGAGCAAGGACTTCAACCTCGACGTTCACACCTTTAGGCAAAGCCGCAACAGCCACTGTAGAGCGTGCAGGAGGAGCAGCCGTGAATGATTTCGCATAGATTTCATTCACAGTTGCAAAGTCCGCCATGTTCGTCAGAAAGATTGTTGTTTTTACTACGTTTGTGAAATTCATGTTGTTTGCAGCAAGAACGGCTTCAACATTCTTCATAACCATTTCAGTTTGAGTTTTGATGTCGCCAGTGAAAACTTCATTCGTCTTTGGATCGATAGAAATTTGTCCAGAGCAGAACAAGAAATCGCCCATTGCTACGGCTTGAGAGTATGGACCAACTGCTTTAGGAGCATTGTCTGTGTGAATAACTTTTTTCATGAAAATATCCTTTGTGAATTAGAAGTAAAAAATAATACCGGCGCGGAAAGGGCTATCCGCAATTGTTCTAAAGCGAACATTATCAGCGGAAATCACACCAACGCCACCTTCAAACGTGAAACCCAAAGACTCAAGACCAGCAAAGAAAAACTCACCACCGAAAACGGCGTCCAACTCAAAGCCGGATTGTTTTTCATTTTTAGATGTCGTGGCGTTAACTTCTTCCCAGTTCACCAAACCTAAAGTTCCACCCATATAGAAGTTCATGTTTTGTTCTTTAAAAACGATACGACGAACACCGGCAGTGGCCGCGAACTTGGATTGATCTTTTTGAGTATCAATTCCCAACCCACCTGAAATTTGAATTTCAGTGGAAGGATTATAAACAACAGCAAGCTCTGGAAGATCCAAAGTTGAATGAGATTTAACTCCAACACCCAAACGGTTCGTCAAATCTTTCGCTTCAGCTACACTTACGCCAGCCAAAAATGCAAACACCACTGCTACAACTTTAAGCATTTTCTAGTACTCCTTATTAAGGCTTCTATTAAATGCAAAAGCCGAAATAGGGGCAAAAGATTTTCACTCTTACAATGGGTGTCATAGGCAGAATGGTTACTTCATGCTCTCAGAAATCTGTTCAAGGAAGTCTTTTGAAAAATTACCGGGCTTTTCCTTGGCTTCTTGCCATATTTTGTCTCGAAGATAACGGAAGCCGATCGATTGTTCAGCCATAGTCGTACGCACTCCAAAATCAATCATTTCACCAAATCGGATCAAAGAGGATTCCACCGGAACCATCTCAAAAGGCGTCTGACTCGGATATCCTTTTTCATCCGCACGCTCATGGACGCAAACCATGATCGCCTTAACAGATTCACTCACAGGAACTTTTTTGAATAGACAACGATTCAAAGACATCATCGGATGCTTTCGATACTCATCAGTTTGCTGAGGGTCCAACTGTGACTCCCCCGCTTTCAAAAACTTCTGATAGGTTGCATCTGGAATATCCAAAAGCCCCACATCACAAAATATCCCCGCCAGCAGAACATCCACTGGATTTCCTAAACTAGCCTTCACCGAAATATAAGCGGCATAGGATGCCACCCAGGGGCTGCGCCACTTATCAAACAGATCATTCTCTAAAACTTCACACAAAGCATCCCACAGATTCTCTTCACTCTTAAAGACATCGATCATTTGCTGAGCCAACTGCTCCAACTGGTTATAGAGTGCGACGATCTCTTCGTCCGAAGCTGTCTTAAATTCAAAAATAATAACTTCACTTAACTCAACCCATACTGCGGCAATAGACAGAAAAACAGCGCGCATTCTCTTTCTGAGCGACATCCCTGAACGATCAAAATAAGTGTTGATGTACTCAACATAGGCAGGGGTTTCGCGCCCATGAACTAAAAAACCACCCTTCGTAAGCATTTTCTGATATTTAGAATCCGACAGCACAGCTCCCCGGAATGCAACACCCATGATTCTTTGGTTAATAGGCATGCGCACAAAAACCGTAAATGGCAGAGTGGTCATAGAGAATAAATCTGAAGGTAAAATATCAAAAAACTGCGCCCGGCACTTCAACAACAGCATGTATTCAAATTTGAAGTTCTGAAAGAAATCAAAAGGCGTTATCAAAAGCACCCGCGAAAACTTTGAACCAGAGAATTTATTTTTCTCAGGGGCTTCATGGGTCAGTGTAAAAATCGTAGAAAGAGGAAATTTCTCAACCAACCCGAGAATTCTTTCCGTAAACGCACCGATATGCTCCGACTCTTCTTGTGCAACCACAATAGTCAAAGCTCTTTGCAATTCAAAGGGACGAGCCTTAAGATCATCCATAGCCAAAACATGTCTAAATGTAAACTTATGCTCAGATATAAGCTTCTGAACACGAGACAAAACGTCCTCTCGCTGACTCAACAGCAAGAGCTCCAACTTCTGTCTAAAAAAGATAGCAGGACGTTTTTCAGCCATAAACATTGAAATGTTACTTTATGCACTCTCTGACTGCCAACAAAACTTTTCAGCATTGACATATTCATTCGCAAAACGAATCATAGTGCTATGAAAACAATCATTTTGTCTCTAATCACTTCCGCTTTGTCTTTCTCTGCAAATGCCGCTCTTTTAAAAACAGAAGCTGGCAATCAAAAAATGGAGAAAATCGCACTATCCCCTTCCGCTACGACAAATGTAGATGGTGAAGACGTAAAACTGACGGAAGTTGGTGCGGGACTTCGCGCCAAGAAAGTCGTTTTTGTTAACGTAAAAGTCTATGTCGGTGAACTTTATGTCGCTGATCTGGCGAAATTCAAAAAAGCAGATGCCTTGGCTTCTTTAAAAGACCAAAAGGCAGTAGCAATTCAACTTCACTTCTTGCGTGCAGTAGATGGTGAAAATGTTCAGAAATCCTTCAAAGAAGCCCTCACTGCGAACGCTGTGAGTTTGGATGATGCTTCCCTTAAACAATTCCTAGATGCAGTTTCTAAAGGCGGCGAAGCAAAAGAAGGAAAAGCTCTGACAATTCTGGGTTCTCGCATGAAAGATGGATCAGAAAAGATTTCTTATGAAACAACCGCAGGTACAGTGACTGAAATCAAAGGGTCTTCTGGACTGATTGAAAAAGTGTTTTCAATTTGGTTGGGTAAGCCTGCCGATGACGGCGTCGCAGAACTTAAAAAATCGCTGCTAAAAGATTAATCCAAATCAAGAAGCCGGTAACCCACTCCGGCTTCCGTGCTAATCAGCTCAGGCGTTGCCTCATCCAGCTTGATCTTTTTTCGAACAGCCCCGACATACACGCGTAAATAGTGAGTATGCTCCACGGAATTGGGTCCCCAGATTTCATTTAAAAGCATTCGATGCGTGACCACTTTCCCTTTATGCTTCATCAGGACTTTCACAATATTGAATTCAGTCGCAGTCAGTTTGATTTCCTGACCTGAAACTTTAACAACGTGTCCGGGAATATCTACAACCAAGGGACCACTCTTAAATTCAGTCTTTTCTGGAGCACCAACGGAATGACGAAGAGCCACACGCATACGAACCAAAAGCTCAGGAACGCTAAAGGGTTTGGTGACGTAATCATCAGCCCCACCGTCTAAGGCTGCAATTTTATCTTCATCAGAATCTTGTACAGTGAGAACCACAATAGGAACTTGGGACCATTCGCGGACTTCGCGCAAAACTTCCAAGCCATTTTTATCGGGAAGCCCCAGGTCTAAAAGAATCAACTCCGGTCTTTCCGAAGCTGCCATTGAAATACCCTGTTGAGCATTGTGGGCTTCAATAACATGATAAGAATTGCCTTCAAGAGTGACTCGCAAAAGCTTTCTGATCGGTGCCTCATCATCAATAACCAGAACTCGACGCAGATCCTTCATTAACGCCCCTCTGAAGTTAAAATAGCAGGAGGATTTTCATAAGGAAGCTGAATAACGAATTCAGCCCCACTTCGATCCACACGGTTTTCAGCATAAACTTGTCCACCATGAGCTTCAACAAAAGCTTTTACAATCGCCAATCCCAAACCGACTCCACCAGCGGCCGTTCCCGGCACACGGTGAAATGGCTCGAATATTTTTTCCAACTGTTCCAAAGGAATTCCACTTCCTTCATCTGAAACACTCAAGATGACTTTTCGTCCCTCATGTTGAAGTTTCAAAATAATATTTGAATCTGCCTTGGAGTACTTAGCGGCATTCAGTATTAAATTGGAAATCGCATGTTCCAGCAATTTTTCATCGATCTGCAGCAGACACTGTTCTTCAGATGATTGGAACTGCAAATGATGACCAACGACAGTGGCTTTCATTCTTTGAGTTAATTCCGAGCAGAAATCCACGAAATCCACCCAAACTTTTTTAGGCGTCAAAACCCCCGAATTCAATCGTGACATATCTAACAAATTCTCAACAACTTGATCCAGTCTTCGCGAAGATTGAATGACAGAGTCAACCAAGTCTTCTCTCACTCTGTTTTCAGCACTCAATTTTGCATCCCTTAAAGCCGAGGCAGATCCGATGATGGCTGTCAGTGGGGTGCGCAATTCATGGGAAACAGAATTCAAAAGCGCCTGATGTAACTTTTCAGAGGTTTCAAGTAACTTCACATCCTGAAGTGTACTCTGCAATTTCAGACGCTCTAAAGACGCTCCTAACTGCAAAGCGACCGTTTCAATCAGATTGTCCTGCTCCAATGACAAGGGATTCTGAACTCGAGGATAGAACAACATCACACCTTCAAGACTGTTTTTACCTTTTAACGGCACGCTCAAACAGCGAGACTCTGTCAGCGTCTCCGTCTTCCATCCTGCCTTCTTGCGATTGTCAAAAGACCAAAGCGCCAAAGCCAGGTCTTTGTCGTCTAACTTGGCGGAATTATAAGGACGACGCTCCAATGTGCCTTCCTGAGTGGAGAATAAAATTTTAATTTTTCCATTTAAAACTTTCTCCAGATTTTTCGCTGCAGAGTAGGCTACTTCCGTAGGAGTCACCGCCGTGGACATATCCTGAACCAACTCCAAAAGAGCCCGATTGTATTGGTCTCTTTGCAACAAATCGCGATCACGACGACGAATCTTAGCAGTTAAAAAACCACCCATCATGGCAACAAAAAGATAAGCAAAGCACATCATCACATCTTCCGCAGCGGTGATGTGAAAAGTAAATAACGGTGGAATAAATAAGAAATTCCAAACAAGAACACTTATACTTGCGGCAAATAAGATCGGCCCCAACGTACTAACGAATCCCATCAATAAAATCGCCAATAAGAATATAAAGCCCACCGCTCGATATCCTATATAAGGATTCAGCAATTCACTAATAAATGTAATCCCACCTACAAACCAAAATGCATTCCAGTAAGACGTCCCTGGGGCATACAATGCTGGTGGGGCCCAACGAAACTTTTTCTTATTCTTTTGCTCTTCCTGACGAATGATATGGATATCGACCAGACTGGCTCTTTGCACCAGTTGATCTAACAAAGATCCTCGGCGGAATATGAAATCCCACCAGCGCCCCACGGGGCGACCCATGATAATTTGCGTAACATTTCTTTCATTAGAGATCCGATGGATGGCTTCCACGATATTAGCATCACGGACCGCTACGACTTCCGCACCCAACTCTCGAGCAAGAGCCAAATTCTTGTTGAGCATGGCCTGGTCATCAGCTGAAAGTTGCTCACCTGTATCCACGTACAAGGCCAACCAAGGAGCCTCCAAACTGTAAGCCATCCTTCGAGTAGCACGTATCAGGCGCGCTGAATAGGGACTGTATCCTATAGCTACCAAAAGACGCTCTTGGGTGTTCCAAGGCCCGCTTACTCTTTGTACAACCATTTGATCTTGAAGGTCTTGATCTACCTTCTCGGCGGTATAACGAAGGGCTAGCTCTCTCAGAGCCAGCAAATGAGTTTCCTTAAAAAAGTTCTCTCCTGCTTTCGCTGCGCGATCCCCGTGATAGACCTTGCCTTCTTTTAAACGCTTACGCAAATTCTGCGCACTGATATCAACCAATTCAATTTGTTGAGCCTGATCCACGACGGAATCGGGAACTCTTTCAAAAACGCGAACGCCGGTAATTTGTTGCACCAGATCCGCGCGACTTTCAATATGCTGAACATTCACCGTTGTATAAACATGAATCCCTGCATCTAAAAGTTCCAAGACATCCTGATATCTTTTTTGATGGCGAGAACCTGGAGCATTGGTATGCGCCAACTCGTCGACTAACACGATCTCCGGTTTACGTTTTAAAATGGCATCAATATCCATTTCTTCAAGAACAGAATCTTTGTATTTAATTTTTTTACGAGGCAACACTTCCAGACCTAGCAGCAGTCCTTCAGTTTCTTTACGACCGTGTGTTTCAACCACACCAACAACAATATCCACACGCTGACGGAATTGCTCTTGTGCGGCCTCAAGCATTGCATAGGTTTTACCAACCCCAGGACACATCCCAAAAAAAATGCGCAGGTGCCCACGATATGTGGACTCCTCCGCTTTTTTTATACCATCAAGTATACGATCCGGATCGGGACGGTAGTCATCATTCATAATTTCTGATCCAAAGCCAAATTAAGCTTTAAAACATTCACACGGGGCTCACCCATGAAACCCCACTGCCTAGATTGAGTGTATTCCTGAACTAGGTGACTGACTAGCTCTGTCTGCGCCGCCGTTAATTTACGCTCCTTGGCGATTCGTTCCACTTGGTCGTTTGCTGCCTCAGGACTGATCTCAGGATCCAATCCGCTTCCAGATGCATAGAGCATTTCTCGCGTTAAGCCCTGAGCCTGACGCTCAGCAATTGCTTTCTTTAAAGCTTCATTTGTCGGAGACATATTGCTGGCCCCCGAACTTGCGCCATTATAATCCACAGCCGAGGGACGGGGTTTAAAATAGCCTTCACCGATGAATTTCTGTCCCAACAAAGACGAACCCACCACCATATCATTTTTCATAACTAATGATCCTCGAACTTGATCAGGAAATGCGGCAGCACCGATTCCCGTGACCAACAGAGGATAAGCTATTCCCGTAACTAGAGACAAAACAGTAAAAATGCGAAGACCAATCCAAAGATTTTTCATGACACAACTCCTATCGCCACAATCAAAAGATCAATGAGTTTGATTCCCACAAAAGGCACAATCAAACCACCCAATCCATAATTGATAATATTTTTTCTCAGGATGACATTGGCACCCATCGGCTTGTATTCCACACCTCGAAGTGCCAAAGGAATTAGAAATACGATAATCAATGCATTGAAAATCACTGCACTTAAAACCGCACTTTGCGGGGAATGCAGTCCCATAATATTCAAATGTGCCAAAGGACCTTTCATCGTCTGTGTCGCATACAGAGTCGCAAACATTGCAGGAATGATTGCAAAATATTTTGCAACGTCATTAGCCACGCTGAACGTCGTTAGCGCTCCACGAGTCATCAAAAGCTGTTTTCCTGTTTCAACAATCTCAATCAATTTGGTTGGATTAGAATCCAAATCGACCATATTACCAGCTTCCCTTGCTGCCTGAGTTCCTGTGTTCATCGCCACGCCCACGTCAGCCTGTGCTAAGGCAGGAGCATCATTCGTTCCATCTCCAGTCATCGCAACCAGATGGCCGCGTCCTTGCTCTTCTCGAATGCGGGCTAGCTTCATTTCCGGAGTTGCTTGAGCGATATAGTCATCCACTCCGGCTTCCGCAGCGATCGCCGCCGCAGTTAAAGGATTGTCCCCTGTGACCATCACTGTGCGAATCCCCATTTTGCGAAGCTCTGCAAAACGCTCTTTGATTCCGCCCTTAACAATGTCTTTAAGATAAACCACGCCAAGGACTCTATTTCCCTCTGAAACAACCAACGGAGTGCCACCTTGTTTAGCAACGCGCTCGACAATTTCTCGCGCTGCCAAAGGATAGTTTCCACCCAGAGACTCGATATGTTTTTGAATCGCGTCTCCTGCACCTTTGCGAATCATCACAATACCATTTGGATTGTTTAAATTAACCCCACTCATTCTTGTCTGTGCTGTAAACGGAACAAACTCTGCCATATGGGGTTCCAATGATTTTGCGCGCAAAGAAAACTTATGTTTCGCAAGCACTACAATCGAACGTCCTTCAGGTGTTTCATCACTCAACGATGCCAATTGCGCAACTTCTGCCAATGCTTCATCTTTAATGCCGGGAACGGGAATAAACTCACTGGCCATGCGATTTCCAAGTGTGATTGTGCCTGTTTTATCCAGCATCAAGACATCTATATCTCCAGCGGCTTCAACCGCACGACCACTCTTTGCAATCACATTTTTTCGAATCATTCGATCCATGCCACTAATGCCGATTGCACTCAACAATCCACCAATCGTTGTCGGGATCAAACAAACTAAAAGTGCAATCAATACGGTAAACGTCACCACTCCTGAAAGATCCTGGTGGGCCGCAGCTGCTGAAAACTCAGCAAAGAATTTCAGCGTCGATACCGCAAGAACGAATACCACAGTCAGTGCGATAAGAAGAATGCTGAGTGCAATTTCATTAGGAGTCTTCTGACGACTGGCACCCTCAACCAGATTAATCATTCGATCCAAGAAGCTTTGACCAGGATCTGCGGTGATGCGAATAAGGATGCGATCACTAATCACTCGCGTTCCCCCAGTCACCGCACTGCGATCACCACCACTTTCACGAATAACGGGAGCCGACTCTCCTGTGATCGCGGACTCATCCACAGTCGCAATCCCTTCAATCACCTCTCCATCACCCGGAATAACATCACCCGCTTCACAAACCACGATATCACCAGAGCGAAGGTCAGCCGCTGCCAAACTAATTTCTTTTCCGTTTACAAGCTTACGAGCGACACTGTGAGCTTTTGTTTTCTTCAAACTCTCAGCCTGCGCCTTCCCACGTCCTTCAGCTAACGCCTCTGAAAAGTTTGCGAACAAAACCGTAAACCATAACCACAGAGCAATTTGCATCTCAAAGGAAAATGCCTGCCCACGGGTAATCAAAGACGCTACAATCACCGTCACCACGACTGCGCCCACCCACGTAACAAACATCACAGGGTTTCCCCACTGAACCCGTGGATCTAACTTCACAAAACTTGCTTTTACGGCCTCAATTAAAAGTTTCTTATCTAAAAAGGAATTTTTCATAACCAGTACCTAACCTTGAGTGACCATCAAAAGATGTTCTAAAATAGGCCCTAAAGAAAGAGCCGGGAAAAATGTCAGCGCACCCACAATTAAAATCACGCCCGCCAACAGTCCTCCGAATAGCAACGAATCCGTTTTAAAAGTTCCAGAAGACGGTGGTGCGATTTTCTTAGCACTTAAACTGCCAGCAACAATCAAGACCGGGACGATGATCGCAAAACGTCCAATCAACATGGAAAAACCCAACATCAAGTTATAGAAAACCGTATTCACACTAAGACTGCCAAATGCCGAGCCGTTATTACCCGCCGCCGAGGAATACGCATACAAGATTTCGCTCAATCCGTGGGGACCCTGGTGACCTAAACCCGCAAGTCCCAGAGAACTGACAACCGAGACCGCCGACCCTAAAAGAATCGTCGCACAAGGAGCCAGAACTCCGACCATCACCCAAGTAATTTCACGAGCTTCAATTTTTTTACCCAGGTATTCGGGAGTACGCCCCACCATGAGTCCCGCTAAGAAAACCGTCAGAATGACATACAAAAGAATTCCATACATGCCGGCACCCACACCACCAAAGACCACTTCGCCGAGCATAATATTCAGCATAGAAATCCCACCAGACAGTGGAGACATACTTGAAATCATTCCATTCACCGAACCATTGGAAGCCGCCGTGGTAAAGACCGACCAAATTACTGTATTGGTCATTCCCAAGCGAGTCTCTTTTCCTTCCATAGTTCCAAAGCGATATTCAGACCATAAAGATGTCGCCAGCAACGCGGTCATCAGAGCCATCATCACTCCAAATAGCACCCATCCCTGCCGACGAGACCCCACCATTAAACCAAACAAATACGTGCAACCTGCAGCAATCGCCAGGATCGCAATCAGTTCCAAAAAGTTGGTCAGAGGAGTGGGGTTTTCAAATGGATGAGCACTGTTCACTCCAAAAAATCCACCACCATTAGATCCCAACTGCTTAATCGCAATTTGAGAAGCCGCCGGTCCTTGAGGAATCACCTGCTCATAACCTTCCACTGTTTTCACATGGTCGTATGAATGAAAGTTCTGAATCACTCCCTGGCCCATCAACACAATTGCTAAAATAACCGATAACGGCAAAAGCAAATGAATTGTCCCGCGAGTTAAATCCACCCAGAAATTTCCAAGATTAGAATTTTGCTTATTAGCAATACCACGAGCAATCGCCAGCAAAACACCCAGCCCGGTCGCCGCACTAACAAAGTTTTGCACCCCAAGACCAAGCATTTGCGTAAGATAACTTAAAGTGTTTTCTCCAGAGTACGCCTGCCAGTTTGTATTCGTCACAAAACTCACTGCTGTATTAAAAGCCAAATGCCACGAAACATTCCCCAGCTTTTCCGGATTCAATGGCAAATGCGCCTGCACCATCTGCAATAGCATCAAAAACACGAGCCCAATGAAATTAAAAATCAGCAGAGTTTTCGCATACTCTTTCCAATTCATTTCACCCGACTCTTGAACACCAGAAACCTTATAAACGGCTTTTTCAAGGGGTCGTAAAATAGAAATCAAAACATTTCGCTGCCCGCTAAATATTTTGAACATATAAGTACCCAACAACGGGGTCATAAAAATCACAGCCATCAAAGCCGCAATCACTTGAACAAGATCCACACCAGCAAATGCCATAATACAGTCCTTTATAGTGATTTAAATGTATTCCCCAGGACCTCAATCGAAGGTAAAAAACCAACTTTACAACATAAAGAAAACATAAAAAGCCCTCTGAAAATGACTCATTTCTGAACACTAAGGTCCATACCACCAAACACAGCGCCGAGAGCATTATCTATACTCTTGAAAAATAAGGGATTAGCAGCTCAAAGCACAAATGCAGCAAATCTTATGTTTCAAGCCTCGGATACAGATTTGAATTTGTAATCATAAATGTAAATGTAACTTTGCAAGTTTAGGAGATGACTTCTTATCGAAGCGATTTACTTCAGAGAAAATAAATTAGTTTTACAAGACTTTGGCTGTCGTCGAACGTTAATGGAAAGGATGTTCCGATGAAGATACTTTGCTTCGCACCCGTGTTGAGAAAAGGCTCCTTCAATAAAAAACTAATCCGCATCGCCAAATCCTTCGCCGAAGAATTTCCAGGAGCAGAAGTCGAACTCTGCGAATTCAATGAATTCCCCATGCCCATCTACGACGGCGACCTCGAAATAGAACAAGGAATCCCAGAAGCCGTAAATAAATTCGCCAAGAAAATCACTGCTGCCGACGCCATCATTATTTCCTCACCCGAGTACAACGGTAGTATCCCAGGACCGTTTAAAAACGCCATAGACTGGCTCTCAAGGCTGAAACCTGTTCCACTCGAAGCAAAGCAAATCCTGCTGATCGGGGCGTCTATAAGCCAATTTGCGGCGATTAAAGGAAACTTCCACAGCCGAGTGCCCTTGCATGTCTTAAAATCATTCGTATACCCCGACTATTTCGGCGTAGCCTTCGCCGAAACCGCCTTCGACAAAGATGATCAACTAAAAGATGAAAAACAAAGCGATCGCCTCAGAAAACTCATATTAAGTTTTCTGCAATACGCCTCAAGAACAGAAACACCATTCGACCGCCTGGGAGAATTCTTCGAAGAACAAAAACACAGCCACAACGAAAAGCACCCACATTGATTGATTGATTGATTGATTGATTGATTGATTGATTGATTGATTGATTGATTGATTGATTGATTGATTGATTGATTGATTGATTGATTTGAAAACCAAAAACAAAAAAAAAGACCGAAGAAAACTTCGGTCTTTTTTTTGTTTTCTATTTTGCTGTTTCTTACTTTAACCAGAATTCCGATTCACGAGAACCGTTCTACCTGGCATCTCCACAGAGGCCGGATTTACGACTGACGTTGAAGGAACACGTTTCATTTCTTTAGCCTCAGTTTCAGCAGCAACTTGTTCACCAGCTTGCTGACCCGAGAAGTTCAACATCACCACACCTAGAATGATAAGAGATGTCGCCACTACTTTTTGAATAGGAAGTGGTTCATTGAACATCACAAGGCCCACAACTGCCATGATTGCAGTTCCAACCCCAGCCCAAATCGCATAGACGAGACTAACTGGAAGTGTTTTCAAAGCGAAAGTAATACAGAAGAAAGAAATAGCAAAACAGAGAACCATTAATACCGACGGAATCAGCCGAGTAAAGCCGTCCGCGTATTTCATACCGATAGTCCCCAAGATCTCGAATACAATTGCCGCCGCAAGATATGCATATGGCATAAAGCACCTTTTAGGATGAACCTTTCTTGTCGTTTATTCAGTTTTCATTTCCCGTGTCCCAGATGACCCTCTGGGAGATCTTTTTTTTGAATCCATAAGCGGAAAAAAGACTTAAAAAAGCGAACAGGAAGAAAATTCCTGTCTTTGATGTAACTAGGATACCATGATGGATGACAAAAAGCTCTCGCGACTGGACTAATTTTAATAAACGCCGTCAATTCAATAACTTAAATACGTTCTCAGTCTCATTTTGACTGACTTATTCTGATATTTTAGACCATACTTTTGATAGGAAAATTAACTTATTTCGATGCCAAAACAAATATGAACTTGTTTGATAAATAGACATAAAAAAACCCGATCTGTTTCCAGACCGGGTTCGAGTAAAAAAGAGCTGGCGTCGTGCTACTCTCCCACATGGTCGCCCATGCAATACCATCGCCGCAAGAGGACTTAACTTCTGAGTTCGGAATGGGATCAGGTGTGGCCCCTCTGCTATAAACACCAGCAAAGCGTTTATTAAAACAAAGATGAAGTACGTTTATACTTCGTCGTTCTTCTTTGCAACTTACTTCCAATACAAATGGAGAAGTTACTTTCTATTTCAGACAACTGAATGATTGATTTAATTGATTTTTAGCGAGTCGTTGTTAGTTCCAAGTTTTAACTCTCTTACTTATTCAGAGAGCTAGTCTCTCGTTCTCATTTAAGAGAAGTCACTGAGACGAAATCTTCGTAACTTAAAGTTAGAAGAATATTTTTTAAAAAAGCCTCACGACCTATTAGTACGGATCAGCTGAATACATTACTGTACTTACACCTTCCGCCTATCAACCTCGTAGTCTCCGAGGAGTCTTTAGGGGGCCGAAGCCCCAGTGAAATCTAATCTTGTAGTCTGCTTCCCGCTTAGATGCTTTCAGCGGTTATCAGTTCCGAACATAGCTACCCTGCATTGCTCTTGGCAGAACAACAGGAACACCAGAGGTTCGTCCATCCCGGTCCTCTCGTACTAAGGACAGGTCTACTCAAATTTCATGCGCCCACAGAAGATAAGGACCAAACTGTCTCACGACGTTCTGAACCCAGCTCGCGTACCACTTTAATTAGCGAACAGCTAAACCCTTGGGACCTGCTCCAGCCCCAGGATGTGATGAGCCGACATCGAGGTGCCAAACTCCATCGTCGATATGGACTCTTGGATGGAATAAGCCTGTTATCCCCGGAGTACCTTTTATCCGTTGAGCGATGGCCCTTCCACGCGGGACCACCGGATCACTTTGGCCTGCTTTCGCACCTGCTCGACTTGTAGGTCTCGCAGTCAAGCCCCCTTATGCCAATGCACTCGACGCCTGGTTTCCAATCAGGCTGAGGGGACCATCGCGCGCCTCCGTTACTTTTTGGGAGGCGACCGCCCCAGTCAAACTGCCCACCAGACAGTGTCCCTCTGCTCGTAAAGAGCAGCAGGTTAGATTTCAAAGGTGCCAAGGGTGGTATTTCAAGGTTGACTCCACAAGGGCTAGCGCCCCTGCTTCAAAGTCTCCCACCTATCCTACACATGCCAACTCTAAAATCACTGCCAAGCTACAGTAAAGGTTCACGGGGTCTTTCCGTCTTTCTGCGGGTACTCGGCATTTTCACCGAGAATTCAATTTCGCGAGGCATTTGGTCGAGACACCGGAGAAGTCGTTACGCCATTCGTGCAGGTCGGAACTTACCCGACAAGGAATTTCGCTACCTTAGGACCGTTATAGTTACGGCCGCCGTTTACTGGGGCTTCGATTCTCAGCTTCGCTTACGCTAACTAATCCTCTTAACCTTCCAGCACCGGGCAGGCGTCAGTATGTATACTTCGTCTTGAGACTTTGCACATACCTGTGTTTTTGATAAACAGTCGCTACTCCCATTTCTCTGCGACCCGAAAAAGCTTGGGGAGTAAATCCTTACACTCTCGCGGGCACACCTTTTCCCGAAGTTACGGTGTTAAGTTGCCGAGTTCCTTGACCAAAATTCACCCCATCGCCTTAGGATATTCACCCCACTCACCTGAGTCGGTTTACGGTACGAGCTAACAAATCTAAATTTACGAAACTTTTCTTGGATACATGGCTTTTCTCACTTCCGGATCAAAGATCCTCGCATTCACGCCTCAGTGTTATGTGCCGCGGATTTGCCTACGACACCACCTACACGCTTACACCTCAATCCAATAAGAGGCTGAGATAGCCTATACCGTCATTCCTTAAACACAATTTGCTAGGTAACGGAATATTAACCGTTTTGCCATCGATTACGCCACTTGGCCTCATCTTAGGACTCGACTAACCCTGGGAAGATTATCTTTACCCAGGAATCCTTGAGTTTTCGGCGCCCGGGTTTTTCACCCGAGTTCAACGCTACTTATGTCAGCATGATCACTTCTAGTTCGTCCAGCTGTCCTACCGGTCAACCTTCATCCTACGCTAGAACGCTCCCCTACCACTAAAATATAAAATATCTTAATCCAAAGCTTCGGTAACACGCTTAGCCCCGTTGTATCTTCCGCGCAGAGTCACTAGACTAGTGAGCTATTACGCTTTCTTTAAAGGATTGCTGCTTCTAAGCCAACCTCCTAGTTGTCAAAGTAACTCCACAACGTTCTCCACTGAGCGTGCATTTAGGGACCTTAGCTGTTGGTCTGGGCTCTTTCCCTCTCGACGCATGACCTTATCACCCTGCGTCTGCCTGCTGAGGAACATATCTGTGGCATTCGGAGTTTATTTGGGTTTGGTAATCCGGTAAAGACCCCTAGCCCATTCAGTGCTCTACCTCCACGATACTTTTTACTCAACGCTATACCTAAATATATTTCGGGGAGAACCAGCTATCACCCAGTTTGATTGGCCTTTCACCCCTAATCACAGATCATCAAAAGAGTTTTCAACCTCAACTTGTTCGGTCCTCCACGAGGTGTTACCCTCGCTTCAACCTGTCCATGATTAGATCACCGGGTTTCGGGTCTATGCCTGCAAACTAAACGCCCTATTCAGACTCGCTTTCGCTACGACTACACCTTCAACGGCTTAATCTCGCTTGCAAACATAACTCGCTGACTCATTATGCA